>DAINQO010000536.1:0-1502 GCA_036742625.1 Microvirga sp. | reverse complement strand
CTCGAGCCGCTCGAGATCGAGGATTTGAAGGAGATCGTCGACGGCGCGGGACATGCGGAAGGGCTCGCGAGCGATGGCGCCGCATGTGGACGGGCGCTCGCGGCGCCGTCAAGCTCGGAGCGCGTCATCGCCTGGGCCGAGGGCCATACGCGGACCGAGCGTACCCCAGAAGTGTTCCGACTAGCAGAACGCCGCGACCACCGTGTCGATGGGAAGGAACAGGGTTCGGCTGTCCTCCGGATATTCGATGAACTCGGCGCAAATCATATAGAAGCGCTTCGCCGCATCGTCCTTGGCGTGGACGAGCACTGCCCCCATGCCGATGCTCTGGGATGCAAGCGCGATACGGCGCAGCGCGTCCGAGAGGAGATCGGTCCCGACTCCCTTGCCGGCATGATTGCGGCTGACGGCAAGCCGCCCGATCACCGCCACCGGGATCGTGTCCGGTGCGTTGCGCCGAAGCTTTCCGGGCGCGGCCGCGCGTTCCACCGCCCCGGCCGAGATGCAGAAATAGGCGACGACCCGGTTGCCTTCGCAGACCACGTAGGTGCGTGAGAAGCGGCTTTCGTTTTTCAGGGCGCGGTGACGAAGCCATTCGTTGAGCGCCGGCTCGCCGCAATCGAATGCCGAAAGATCATGTTCGGCGGTCAGGGGAACGGGAGCCGACAGTTGCAATTCGGGCGTTCCGGCTCGTCTCTTATTTCCGCCATGCCGGGACTCGGCGCAGGAGCGACCGCAGCTTCGGTCCCGGCGCTGGGGGATTGTCCAGCGCGTACATGAAGCCGTCATAGCGATCGGGGCCGAGCACAAAAAGCCGCTGGTCCAGCAGCACCTCGATCGCCTGCCGCCGGGCGCTCTCGATCATGAACTCGGTGCGGGTCTTGCCGAGGATGGTCGCCGCGTCATCGATGAGCCGCCGGGTCTCTGTCTCGATACGCAGGTTGATGCTGCCCTTCGTACCGGATGCCGAAGAGCGCTCCACGACCGCAACGTTTGCGGTTCCAAGGCTTTCTGACGATGAAGAATGGTTCTTTGGCATGACGGCAAATATGATTTATTGTATCCACAATGTCAATACGCGCGTACATGCTCCGAGCTGCGGCGCGGCGCGCCAGAACCGCGGCAGCACGTCGATTGAGGCACCCGCCCGCCGGCGGCCGAGCCGCAAGCGCGCGAGCCGCGACTGCGGCCTACTTCTTCATGTGCTTGTCGAAGAAGGCGGCGATCTCGGCGAAGACCTCCTTCGTCTCCGGCGCGGTGTCGTCGCGCAGGTAGTGGGCGTGCGACTGGCCCTCGTAGACCTGCAGGATCGCCTCGACGCCGGCCTGGCGGAGCTTGCGGTGGACGCGCACCGTGTTCGAGAGCAGGAGGTCGCGCGTGCCGCTCGTCAGGATCGTCGGCGCCATGTCGCCGTAGACGGGCGAGAGCAGCGGGTCCCTGAGGTCGCGGCCGTTGGCGTAGACCTTGGCGCCGGCGTCGCAGAAGCCGTCGCGCGACACGAG
>DAINQO010000535.1:0-1502 GCA_036742625.1 Microvirga sp. | reverse complement strand
TCGCCAGCGCCGCGATGCGCTCGACGCGCTCGTATTGCGTGCCGAGCTTCTCGTGGAAGACGATGCTCTTCAGCTTCTCGAGCCGGTCCTCGAGACGGATCTTCCGGTCGGTCTCGAAGAAGAACTTGGCGTCCGAAAGCCGTGCCCGCACGACGCGCTCATTACCGGCGACGATCGCCGCGCCGCCGTCCTTGGCCTCGAGGTTCGCGACCAGGATGAAGCGGTTGAAGAGCGCGCCCACCTCTCCCGGAGGGAGAGGTCGAGTCGGCGGAGCCGACCGGGTGAGGGGCTCGCCCGCTGTGGATGGAGCGCTCCCCTCACCCGGACGCGCCTCCGGCGCGCTCGACCTCTCCCGTTGGGAGAGGTTTTCGCGCAGCACGAAGCATTTCTGGTTCGCCCGGATCGTCGCGCGGATGACCTCGGGCGGGATCGACAGGAACGCCGCGTCGAACGCGCCCATCAGCACCACCGGCCATTCGACGAGGCCGGCGACCTCCTCCAAGAGCGCCTCGTCCTCGACGAGCGCGAGGCCGCTCGCGAAGGCGAGGTTCTGCGCCTCGGCGCGGATCACGTCCTTGCGCCGGTCCTGGTCGAGCACGACCTTCGCGCGCTCGAGCGCCGCGGCGTAATCGGCAAAGCGCCGCACCTGGATCGGCGCCGGCGCCATGAAGCGGTGCCCTTGCGTCAGGTCGCCCGAGCGGATGCCGTCGACCGCGAACGGCACCACCTCGGGCGCCTCGGTCTCCGGCCCGAAGGTGCAGACGATCGCGTGCAGCGGGCGCACCCAGCGTAAAGACCCGGGCTCCGCGGATGCCGCGCCCCAGCGCATCGATTTCGGCCATGGGAAGCCGCGCACGATGGCCGGCAGGATGTCGGCCAGGGCCTCCGGCGTCGGGCGGCCGGGGCGCTCGATCGCGGCGACGTAGAACGCGCCCTTCTTCGGGTCCTCCTCGATCCGCGCCTCGGCGAGCGAGCCGAGGCCGGCGCTCTTGAGAAAGCCTTCGACCGCCTTCTCGGGCGCCCCGACGCGGGGGCCTTTCCGCTCCTCGCGCACGTCCTTCCCCTTCGCCGGCAGGCCGACGACATGGAGCGCGAGCCGCCGCGGCGTCGCATAGGCGACGGCGGCCTCGTAGACGAAGCCGCGCTCGACGAGCGCGTCGGTGACGAGCTTCCGCAGATCCTCCGCGGCGCGGCGCTGCATGCGCGCGGGAATTTCCTCGGAGAACAGTTCGAGCAGGAGATCGGGCATGGCGGAGCGCTTAGCAGGCCGCGCCGCCAAAGGGGAGAGGCGCGGCGAACACCTCTCCCGAGGGGAGAGGTCGAGTCCGCGAAGCGGACCGGGTGAGGGATTACGGCCTCAACGGTGAGGGCGCTCCCCTCACCCGGTCGCGCCGAGGGCGCGACTCGGCCTCTCCTCATGGGAGAGGCGGGCGCTCACCCCCTTGCGGCCGAGATCTCGAGCTCGCGCACGAGGTCGACGCGGCCGTCGGCGGAGACCTCGC
>DAINQO010000534.1:0-1502 GCA_036742625.1 Microvirga sp. | reverse complement strand
GGCTAGCATCGCGCCCGATGCGCATCCTCCTCGCCAATACCGGGCATCCGTCGGCCATCAAGGGCGGCGCCGAGGCCGCCGTGCTCGACCTCGCGCATGCGCTCGCCCGCCGCGGCCATTCGGTGGCGCTCGTCGTGCACCACGGCGGGCGCGAGCTGACGCTTGCCGAGGACGAGGGCGTGCGCGTCTACGCGCTGCCGAACCGCAACCTCTACTTCGCCTTCGACGGCACGAAGCGCGCGGCGCCCTTGCGGCTCGCCTGGCATGCGCTCGACGGCGCGAACCCGTTGATGGCCGCGGCCTTCGGCGAGGTCCTCGAGCGGGAGAAGCCGGATGTCGCCAACACCCATGTGCTCGCCGGGCTGTCGCAGCTCGTGTGGCGCGAGGCGCACCGGCGCGCGATCCCGATCGTCCATTACCTGCACGAATACGGCGCCATGTGCCCGCGCGGCTCGGGCTTTCGCGACGGCAGGCTGTGCACGAGCCCGTGCCTGCCTTGCGGCGTCCTGACCGTTCCGCGAAAGCGCCTGTCGCGGCTCGTCGACACGGTCGTCGGGGTCAGCCGCTTCACGCTCGAGCGCCACCTCGCCTGGGGCTTCTTCCCCGATGCGGCGCGCGCCGTCATCCCGAACATCTTCACCGGCCTTGCCTTCACGCCGCGCACGGTGCCCGCCGACGCGCCGCTGCGGCTCGGCTATTTCGGGCGGCTCATCCCGGACAAGGGCGCGCATCTCCTCCTCGATGCGCTCGAGCGCCTGCCGCCGGAGGGCTGGACGCTCGATGTCGCCGGCACCGGCGACGACGCCTACATTGCGGCGCTCACGGCGCGCGCGCCGGCGAATGTGCGCTTCCTCGGCTGGACCGCCGCCGCCGATTTCTTCGCCCGGATCGACGCGCTCGTCGTGCCCTCGCTCTGGCCCGATCCGCAGCCGCGCGTCGTGTTCGAGGCCTATATGCACGGCGTGCCGGTGATCGGCGCCCGCGCCGGCGGCATCCCGGAGCAGATCGACGAGAACCGCACCGGCTGGCTGTTCGAGGCCGGCTCCGCGGCCGATCTCGCGGGCGTGCTCGGCGGCCTCACGACCGATCGCCGCGACCGAGCGCTCGACCGCCAAGCCTTCGCCGACCGGCTCGACATGCTGGACCCGTGCCGGGTCGCGACGCTCTACGAGGACGCCGACGCCGACGCAATCGACCGGCGCCGTTCGGCGCGACGCATCATAAGGCCCGCGACCCATCTTGCGGAACACACCGGGAACGGGTAGAGTGTTCCGGATTTGTTCAGAATCGCCGCGGCGGCGGCCGATGTGAGGGGCGCGCCATATGCTGACACGCAAGCAGCACGAGCTGCTCCGGTTCATTCACGAGCGGCTTCGTGAAGCCGGCATCCCGCCGTCCTTCGACGAGATGAAGGACGCGCTGGACCTGAAATCGAAGTCGGGCATCCACCGCCTGATCACCGCGCTCGAGGAGCGCGGCTTCATCCGCCGCCTGCCGAACCG
>DAINQO010000533.1:0-1510 GCA_036742625.1 Microvirga sp. | reverse complement strand
TCGGCCCTGAGGATCGCGGTCAGGTCGTTGAAGGCGCGGTCGAGGTCGTCGTTGACGAGGACGTAGTCGTACTCCTCCCAGCGCTCGATCTCGGAGCGCGCGCTCTCGAGCCGCTTGGCGATCGTCTCGGGCGGATCCTCGGCGCGGCGCTCGAGCCGCGTCTGCAGCTCCGCCATCGAGGGCGGCAGGATGAAGACGGTGACGACGTCGTCCGGCAGCGCCTTGACGACCTGGCGGGTGCCCTGCCAGTCGATGTCGAAGATCATGTCGGCGCCGGCGGCGAGCGCCTGCTCGACCGGCCGGCGCGGCGTGCCGTAGTAGTTGCCGTGCACCTCGGCCCATTCGAGGAGGTCGCCGCGATCGCGCATGGCCAGGAAATCGTCCTCGGCGATGAAACGGTAATGCACCCCCTCGATCTCGGACGGGCGGCGCTGCCGCGTCGTGACCGAGACCGACAGCAGCGCCTCGTGCTCGTTGACGATGCTGCGGGTGAGCGTCGACTTGCCGGCCCCGGACGGCGAGGACAGGATCAGCACGAGCCCCCGTCGGGGCACGGGCTCGTCGGCTGCGGGCGCCCTCGCCACCATCTACTCCACGTTCTGGACCTGCTCGCGGAACTGCTCGACCACGGCTTTGAGGTCGAGGCCGATGCGCGACAGCGCCACGTCGTTCGCCTTGGCGGAGAGCGTGTTCGACTCGCGGCCCATCTCCTGGGCGAGAAAGTCGAGCCGGCGGCCGACGGCGCCGCCGTCGCGCAGAAGCGCGCGGGCCGCGGCGATATGCGCCGTCAGCCGGTCGAGCTCCTCGCGCACGTCGGCCTTCGTCGCGAGGATGACCGCCTCCTGATGGAGCCGGTCGGGATCAAGCGCCGGCGCGGCGCCGAGGAGCGCCGCGATCTGCGCCTCGAGCTTTGCCCGGACGGCCTCGGCCCGGCGCGCCGGCGCGGTCTCGATCGAAGCGACGAGCCCTTCCATCGCCTCGAGCTGCCCGGCGAGGATGCCCGACAGCGCCCGTCCTTCGGCGAGCCGCGCCTCGGCGAGCGCCGCGACGGCGCGGCCGATGCCGGCCTTGAGCGCGTCGGCAAGCTCGGCGCTCGCCGCCGCGTCGGCCTCGTCCTCGATCTCGACGACGCCGCGCACGGCAAGCAGCCCGTCGACGGAGGCAGGCTTGACGCCGGGCGGCAGGTTCAGGCGGCCGACGGCATCGAGGAGCGCCGAAAGCACCTCCTCGTTGAGCCGCACCCGCGGCGGGGTCGCGCCGCGCGTGATCGTCAGGTTGAGCTGGCATTGGCCGCGGGTGAAGGCCTTCTGGACCTGCCCGCGCGCATCCTCGCCGACGGCGTCGAAACCGGGCGGATAGCGCAGCCGCACGTCGAGCCCGCGGCCGTTGACGGATTTCAGCTCCCAGGCCCATTGCGAAGGCCCGCTCACCCCCGCCTCGCGGGCAAATCCCGTCATGCTCGCGATCGCCATGATGCCCCGCCCGAACGGCGCGGACCATAGTGGCGGGC
>DAINQO010000532.1:0-1510 GCA_036742625.1 Microvirga sp. | reverse complement strand
GGCGGCCAGGCGGTGTCGAAGCCGGCCGACGTCAAGGCCGGGCTCGAGGCGGCGCACAAGGCCGGCAGGACGGCGGTGCTGCTGCGCGTCAAGAGCAAGGACGGCACCCGCTTCGTCGCCATCGCGATGCCGAAGGCGAGCTGAGCTCCCGCTTCCTCGGCGGTTTTCGGACGGCGGGCTGCGGCCCGCCGTTTCTTTTTGCGCCGCGCCCGGTGTAGACCGGCGCCGAATGGAGACCGCACGGCGATGAGCGCGAACGGCGATACCCTCGAGCACCTGTCGACCTGGCTGCGCACCGAGAGCCCGACGCACGCGCCGGCCGGCGTCAACCGGATGATGGACCTCGTCGCCGCCGAGGTCGCGGACGCGCCGGTCGCGGTCGAGCGCATCCCGGGCCGCGCCGGGCTCGGCGACGTGCTGGTGCTGCGGGCGGGGCCGCAGACGAGCGAGCCCGCCGTGCTCGTCATGTCGCACCTCGACACCGTGCACCCGCTCGGCACGGCCGATCACGATCTGCCGGTGCGGCTTGAGGGCGACCGGCTCTATGGCCCGGGCTGCTACGACATGAAGGGCGGGGCCTATCTCGCGCTCGAGGCCTTCAAGGCGGTCGCCCGTTCCGGCGGCGCCAGGCGGCCGCTCGTCTACCTCATGACGCCCGACGAGGAGATCGGCAGCCCGACCACGCGGGCGATGATCGAGGACCTCGCCCGCAACGCCGCCTTCGCGCTCGTCACCGAGCCCGCCCGCGACGGCGGCAAGGTCGTGACCGGGCGCAAGGGCGTCGGCCGCTTCGAGGTGCATGTCGAGGGCAGGCCGGCGCATTCGGGATCTCGCCACGCCGACGGGCGCAGCGCCATCCGCGAGGCGGCGCGCCAGATTCTCGCCATCGAGGAAATGACCGACTATGCCCGCGGCGTGACGACGACGGTCGGCATGATCTCCGGCGGCACCGCCGCGAACGTCATCCCGCAGCATTGCCGCTTCGCCGTCGACCTGCGCGTCGTCAACGTCGCCGACGGCGAGCGCCACGGCGCCGCGATCCTTGGCCTCAAAGCCCACGATCCCGACGTGAAGCTGACCGTCACCGGCGGCATGAACCGGCCGCCTTACGAGAAATCGGCGGGCGTCGCCAAGCTCTACGAGCGCGCCCGCAGCCTTGCCGGCGAGCTCGGCTTCGATCTCGGCGAGGTGCCGCTCACCGGCGGCGGCTCGGACGGCAACTTCACCGCGGCGCTCGGCGTGCCGACGCTCGACGGCCTCGGCATCGACGGCGACGGCGCCCACACGCTGCACGAATACGGCCTCGTCTCCTCGATCGAGCCGCGGCGCCGGCTCATGGTGCGGCTCCTCGAGACGCTCTGACCCGCTGACCCGGCGCGCGCCTTCATCCTCGCGGCCTTTCGGCCCGAGGCGTCGATCGCTTACGCGCCCGCGACCCCCGAGGGGGGCGGGAGGCCTGGCCCGTGCGCCGGCCCGATGGGCGTGCACGGGAGGGAAAGGAAGGGAAGGA
>DAINQO010000531.1:0-1510 GCA_036742625.1 Microvirga sp. | reverse complement strand
GCGATTCAGCCCCACGTCGCGCAAACGTCAGCTCGTCGTCGAAGTGTTGCGGATTGAAGATCGCCGCAACGCGCCGGGTGTCGGGGGCTACCTCCTTGAGCAGCTCCATCCGCTTGGCCGCCATTTCATCCGTAAGAAACGTGAGCCCGGTGAAATTCTTGGCTGGCCGGGCAAGCGACGCGGCAATTCCAACACGTATCGGGTTGTCGCTGACGCCCCCGACGATGGGAATCTCGCCCTTGCTGGCATCGAACAATGCCTTGATAATGTCGCCGCCAATCGCCAGCAGCAGGTCGGGCTTTTGCGCCACAAGTTCGCCGGCTAATTTCGGAAGCCGTGCCGCAATGCCATCCGCGTAGCGGTGGACGATTTCGATGTTGCGGCCTTCGATCAATCCGCGCTGAACAAGCGCATCCTTCAACGATTGGTCGATCGGTCCAAACGAGCCGCCGAAGACGAGCCAGCCGATCCGGACGGCGCGACGTTGCGCGGCCGCCGGGGCGAGCGGGATGGCGGCTGCCGCGCCGCCGAGAACCGTGATGAAGTCCCGCCGCCGCATTCGATCACCCGCACGAGCGCCGCGCCACCCAATAGCCTATCGCTGCCGCAACACCTAGGCCCCCTCCCCGGCTCCTTCCTCGTCCTCGCCCTCGATGTGCTCGATCGAGACGACGCGCTCGCCGTCGCCGGTGTTGAACACGCGCACGCCCTTCGAGGCGCGGCTGACGATGCGGATGCCGTCGACGGGCACGCGGATGAGCTTGCCGCCGTCGGTCACCAGCATGATCTCGTCCAAGGTCTCGACCGGAAAGGCGGCGACCAGGGGGCCGATCTCGTTCAGCTTGGCGACGTCGGTCGCGCGGATGCCCTTGCCGCCGCGCCCGGAGATGCGGAACTCGAAGGACGAGGAGCGCTTGCCGTAGCCGAGCTCGGTCGCCGTCAGCACGAACTGCTCGGCCGCGCCCATCGCGGCGTAGCGCTCCGGCGAGATCGAGACGTCGCCCTCGGCCTCCTCCGCCTCGAGGGTCGGCTCCTCGGGCTCGATGTCCTCGCCGGTCGCGGCGCGCCGGATGGCGCCGGACTGCTTCAGATAGGCAGCGCGCTCGGCCGGGCTCGCCTCGAAGTGGCGCAGGATCGCCATCGAGATGACGCGGTCGTCCTTGGCGAGCTTGATGCCGCGCACGCCGATCGAGTTCCGGCCGGCGAAGACTCGCACCGTGTCCTCGTTGATCGGGAAGCGGATGCACTGGCCCTTCGCCGTCGTCAAAAGGACGTCGTCGGCCTCCGAGCAGATCTGCACGTCGACGATCTCGTCGCCCTCGTCGAGCTTCATCGCGATCTTGCCGGCGCGGTTGACCTGCACGAAATCCGACAGCTTGTTGCGGCGGACGCTGCCGGATCGCGTCGCGAACATCACGTCGAGCCGGTCCCAGGAGGCCTCGTCCTCGGGCAGCGGCATGATCGTCGTGATGCGCTCGCCCTCCTCGAGCGGCAGCATGCCGCGCAGGAA
>DAINQO010000530.1:0-1511 GCA_036742625.1 Microvirga sp. | reverse complement strand
TGCCCATGCCGACCGCCTGGCTGCCCTGCCCCGGAAACACGAATGCCCGCGCCATGTCATGCCGCCCCGTCGAAGCGGCGCACGTCGCAAAGCCGGTCAGGCAAGTCAAGGCGCGCCCGTGGAACGTTCCACGGCCCGTGGAAGGATTTCCACGGGCGCGTTCCAACTCGGTTGCATGATGTGGCGGCGGCCATCCATCGCCGGCCGTGATGGCTCGAAAGGGTTGTTTCGGCGCCGGTTTGCGTATACATGGCGCGCTTTCCGCCACCGTCGAAACACCCTGAGAGGAGCCGCGCATGGCTCGCGTGACCGTCGAAGATTGCATCGACAAGGTCGAGAACCGGTTCGAGCTCGTGCTGCTCGCGAGCCACCGCGCCCGCCTGATCTCGTCCGGCGCGCCGCTGACGATCGACCGCGACCGCGACAAGAACCCGGTCGTCGCGCTGCGCGAGATCGCCGACGAGACGATCGCCCCGGACGACCTCAAGGAGCAGCTCATCCACTCCTTGCAAAAATACGTCGAAGTCGATGAGCCTGAAGCCGAAACGGTTCCTCTGCTCAGCCAGATCGCGGCCGCTCCCACCCCCGCGCCGACCGGTATCCAGGCGGGCGGTGGCGACGACACCGAGGTCACCTTCGACCGCATGAGCGAGGAAGATCTCCTGCGCGGCCTGGAGGGCCTTGTGCCTCCGGCCGAGAGCGACGACGAGGACTGACGCCCGCGCATCAGCGGACTGCGAAAGCCCGGCTCGGCCGGGCTTTTTTGCGCCCATTCGCCGCGTTTCGCCTGCGATTTACCTTGCGGTCATCGGGCGCGGGCCAATATCCTTGAGATATGCCAGTCGTTAAGCTGAAAGAGCCGGCGCTGCCCGAGGCAGCGGCAGGGCCGCCCGTCGGCGGTCTCCCGGCGCCGGCCGAGGGCGCGCTCGCCAAGCCCGAGCGCGGCCGCATGATGCGGCAATACGAGCTCGTCGAGCGGGTGCGCCGCTACAACCCCAACACCGACGAGAACCTCCTCAACCGCGCTTATGTCTACGCCATGCACGCCCATGGCCTGCAGAAGCGCGCCTCGGGCGAGGCCTATTTCGCCCATCCGCTCGAGGTCGCGGCGATCCTGACCGACCTCAAGCTCGACGACGCGACGATCGCCGCGGCGGTCCTGCACGACACGATCGAGGACACCGAGGCGACGCTCGAGGAGATCAACCGCAGCTTCGGGCCGCAGATCGGCGCGCTCGTCGACGGCCTCACCAAGATCGCCCGCCTCGACCTCGTCTCGAAGCGCGCCGCGCAGGGCGAGAACTTCCGCAAGCTCCTGCTTGCGATCGCCGCCGACGTGCGCGTGCTGCTGGTCAAGCTCGCCGACCGGCTGCACAACATGCGCACGCTCGGCTTCATGTCGGCCGACAAGCGCCAGCGCATCGCCGAGGAGACCCTCGACATCTACGCGCCGCTCGCCGGCCGCATGGGCATCCAGGAGATGCGCGACGAGCTCGAGGACCTCGCCTTCC
>DAINQO010000529.1:0-1521 GCA_036742625.1 Microvirga sp. | reverse complement strand
GAGTGCATCCTGTGCGCCTGCTGCACGACGTCGTGCCCGAGCTACTGGTGGAACGGCGACCGCTTCCTCGGCCCCGCCGCCCTGCTCCAGGCCTATCGCTGGCTGATCGATTCGCGCGACGAGGCGACCGGCGAGCGGCTCGACACGCTGCACGACCCGTTCCGGCTCTACCGCTGCCACACGATCATGAACTGCGCCAACACCTGCCCCAAGGGCCTGAACCCGGCAAAGGCCATCGCCGAGATCAAGAAGATGATGATCGCGCGGCAGGTGTGAGGGCCGTCGCGTGAGCGGGCGCGCGGGACGAAAGCCGTCGACGCCGCGCGGCCTCGCGGGTTCGAAGGCGGAGAAGACGATCTCGCTCGCGCTCCAGGGCGGCGGCGCGCACGGCGCCTTCACCTGGGGCGTGCTCGACCAGCTGATCGAGGACGGGCGGCTCGCGATCGAGGCGATCACCGGCGCCAGCGCCGGCTCGATGAACGCCGTCGTGCTCGTCGACGGCTGGCGCGAGGGCGGGCCCGAGGGCGCGCGCGAGCAGCTGCGCAAGTTCTGGAAGCGGGTCAGCCTCGACGGCGTGCTGTCGCCGGTGCAGCGCTCGCTCTTCGACCAGTTCATCGGCTTCTGGAGCGCCGAGGGGACGCCGGCCCAGGTCTGGCTCAACGCTTGGCAGCAGGCGGCGACGCCCTACGAATTCAATCCGCTCGACATCAACCCCTTGCGCGACGCGCTGAACGAGCTCATCGACTTCGCCAGCGTGCGCGCCTGCACCGAGGCGAAGCTGTTCGTCGCCGCGACCAACGTCTGGACCGGCAAGATCCACGTCTTCGACGGGCCGAGCCTGACCGTCGACCACATCCTCGCCTCGGCCTGCCTGCCGAAGATCTTCAAGGCGGTCGAGATCGGCGGCGAGCCCTATTGGGACGGCGGCTACACCGGCAACCCGCCGCTGTTCCCGCTGTTCTACGAGGCCCGCGCCGACGACATCGTGCTGATCCAGATCAACCCGGTCGAGCGGCAGGAGACGCCGCGCACCGCGCACGAGATCGAGAACCGCCTCACCGAGATCAGCTTCAACGGCACGCTCCTGCGCGAGCTGCGCGCGATCGATTTCGTCAGCCGCCTCATCGACGAGGGCAAGCTTTCGAAGGACGAGTACAAGCGCGTCAACATGCACCGCATCCACGGCGGCCGGAAGCTCGACGAGCACACCGCGGCCTCGCGCCTCAACGCCGAGTGGGGCTTCTTCAAGGAGCTGAAGGATCTCGGCCGCGCGACGGCGCGCCAATGGCTGAGCGAGACCTACGACGCCATCGGCGAGCGCAGCACGCTCGACCTCAGGCACGCCTACAGCTGAGATCCTCCGGCGACGCGGCTCGTGCTCCACAGCACGCCGGCATCCGGCCCCTCGAACTAGACCTGCGCATGGCCCTGATCACAGGGAAGGCAAAAAACAATGCGTGCGGTCGGATACGGTCTCGTCGGTCTCGTCCTCGGCAGCGTCGGCGGCTTCTGGGTCGGGCT
>DAINQO010000528.1:0-1522 GCA_036742625.1 Microvirga sp. | reverse complement strand
GCCATCCGGTGCGTATCCTCGCGCTTCTTGACGGCGTTCCCACGGTTGTTCGCGGCGTCGAGCAGCTCGGCCGAGAGGCGCTCGACCATGGTCTTGTCGTTGCGGCTGCGCGCCGCCTGGATGAGCCACCGGATCGCGAGCGCCTGACGGCGCTCGTGGCGGACCTCGACCGGCACCTGGTAGGTCGCGCCGCCGACCCGGCGGGAGCGGACCTCGATCGCCGGGGCGACGTTCTCGAGCGCCGCCTTGAACACCTCGAGCGGGTTTGCCTTGGCGCGGTTCTCGATGATCTCGAACGCGCCGTAGACGATGTTCTCGGCGACCGACTTCTTGCCCTCGTACATCACGGAGTTCATGAACTTCGTGACGACGACATCCCCGAACTTCGGATCCGGGATGATCTCACGCTTCTCGGCGCGGTGACGGCGGGACATGCTGCTCTCCGACCTGTCTTATTTCGGACGCTTCGCGCCGTACTTCGAACGGCGCTGCTTGCGGTTCTTGACGCCCTGCGTGTCGAGGACGCCGCGGAGCACGTGGTAGCGCACGCCCGGCAGATCCTTGACGCGGCCGCCGCGGATCATGACGACAGAGTGCTCCTGGAGGTTATGGCCTTCGCCCGGGATGTAGCCGATCACCTCATAGCCGTTGGTCAGGCGTACCTTGGCGACCTTGCGGAGCGCCGAGTTCGGCTTCTTCGGGGTCGTGGTGTAGACGCGCGTGCAGACGCCGCGCTTCTGCGGGCAGGCGTCGAGCGCCGGGACCTTGTTCCGAATCTTCTGGGCCGTCCGCGGCTTGCGGATCAGCTGGCTGATAGTCGGCATCCGTTGCCCTCTTCCCGAAGCCGCGGAGCGCGGCCGTTTCCCTTGCCTTCCACACGACGGTCCAAATACCGCCGGGCGCCTTGGCCGGACGGCGGTCCGGCGCAAAACGAAATCGCGCCATCGGCCTCGAGTGGCCTCCGGCGCGCTGCCCTCGCAGAGGACCACGGCGGAAACCCCGTCGCGGTCGTGCCCAGCTGACCTGTGTCAGTCGGTGTTGAGTTCGGCAGCGTTTAAGCGGGATTTGAACGACGCGCGACGCGCCGATCGGCACTCACCTACGACCTGCCGGAAGTGTGGGCCGTATAGGCCCGCACCAGCACCTCGTCAACCGCAAATCGGCGACGAAACGCCCGCGAATTCATATGGGTAGGCCGCGCCAAACGAAAAGGCCGCCCGTAGGCGGCCTTTGACATTTTCTTGCGATTCTGGCCGCTACTCGGCAGCCGACGGAAGCTCGGCCTGGGCCTGCTGGACCTGAGCCTCGGCGGCCTTCTGCGCCAGGATCATGTCGTCGCGGCGCTGGGCGACGCTGCGGATGTCCGTCACCATCGCACCCGTCCCGGCCGGGATGAGGCTGCCGACGATGACGTTCTCCTTCAGCCCCTCGAGGTTGTCGACCTTGCCGTTGACCGCCGCCTCGGTGAGGACGCGGGTGGTCTCCTGGAACGACGCCGCCGAGATGAAGGAGCGCGTCTGCA
>DAINQO010000527.1:0-1524 GCA_036742625.1 Microvirga sp. | reverse complement strand
CGCGGAGGGTGTCGCATAAACCGGGGTTGTCCGGTCGGGTCTGGACGATTTCAGGCATGGGCCAGAACTTCATTGCGTGTGATCGTGATCACGAGTTGTTGCTTCCGCCGAGCTTGAGGGAGTGGCTGCCCGAGGATCATCTGGCGTGGTTCGTTGTTGAGGCGGTCGCCGCGCTCGACCTGGACGCGTTCTATGGGGCCTACCGCTCGGATGGGTGGGGTGCCGCGGCGCACGACCCGGCGATGATGGTGGCGTTGTTGGTCTACGCGTATGCGATCGGGGTGCGCTCGGCGCGTGGGATCGAGCGGCGCTGTCGCGAGGATGTCGCGTTCCGGGTGATCTGCGCGAATCGGGTGCCCGATCACGCCACGATCGCCCGCTTCCGTGCTCGGCATGAGGAAGCGATCGGGGAGCTGTTCGGCGGGGTGCTCGAGCTGTGCGCGCAGGCCGGCTTGGTGAAGGTCGGCGTCGTCGCGGTCGACGGCACCAAGATCGCCGCGGCGGCGACGCATCACGCGACGCGCAGCTATGACCAGATCGCGAAGGAGATCCTCGAGGAGGCCGCCGAGACTGACGCCCGCGAAGACGAGCTCTACGGCGAGGCGAGGGGCGACGAGTTGCCGGAGGGGCTGCGCACCAGCGGCGACAGGCGCAAGTGGCTGCGCGAGGCCAAGCAGGCGCTCGAGGCCGAGCGGGCAGCGAGGGCCAAGCAGGTGCCGCGCGATCGGGGCGAGCGGCTGTCTGAGTGCAAGCGGCGCCTGGAGCAGGACTGGGAGCTCGAGCGGCGGGTGGTCGCAGAGCACGCGGCTTGGCAGGCGCGCGGAATCGCGAGCGATGGCTCGCGGCGGATCGCCGGCGGCCGCGCGAACATCAAGCCCTACCCGCTCAGCGACGGGCCCGCGGGGAAGATCAACGTGAGCGACCCGGACTCGCGCAACCTCAAGACCACGCGCGGCTGGGTGCAGGGCTACAACGCCCAGGCCGCCGTCACCGCCGAACAGATCGTCGTCGCCGCCGAGATCAGCACCGAATCGCTCGACACCGCCAACCTGCAACCGATGGTCGAGAGCGCCCGCGCCGAGCTTCGGGCGGCCGGCGTGGCTGAGCCGCCGGCGGTGGTGTTGGCCGACGCCGGCTACTGGAAAAACGAGGCGATCGAGGCGCTCGTCGGCCAGGGCATCCAGACGCTCGTCGCCCCCGACGCCGACAAGCGAAAAGAACCCAGGCCCGGCCGCCGCGGCGGCCTCTACGACTTCACCCGTCGGGTGCTCGCGACCGACTGGGGCAGCGAGCTCTACCTCAAACGCCAAGGCAGCGTCGAACCGGTCTTCGGACAGATCAAGGCGAACCGCGGCGCCAACCGCTTCTTACGCCGCGGCCGATCGGCCGTCCGCTCCGAATGGCGGCTGCTGGCCGCGACCAACAACCTCCTCAAGCTCCACAGACACCAACTGGCCGCCACCTGACCCTCGCGGGCGACCCACGGCCTGCCCGGCGCCTGAATCACTCCAATCGAGATCGCCC
>DAINQO010000526.1:0-1535 GCA_036742625.1 Microvirga sp. | reverse complement strand
CCGCCGGCACGGTTGGCGGTAAGCTCGGGTTCATCGTAAGCCGCGATACTTGCGGGCTCCCCGACCGCCCGAAGAAGATCCTGCGGTGCAGCTCTATCTCCCGATCGCCGAGATCCCGGTCAACGTGCTGCTCATCCTGGCGATGGGGGCGGCGGTCGGCTTCATCTCGGGGCTGTTCGGGATCGGCGGCGGCTTCCTGATGACGCCGCTGCTGATCTTCCTCGGCATCCCGCCGGCGATCGCGGTCGGCACCCAGCAGGCGCAGATCGCCGCCTCGTCGATGACGAGCGCGCTCGCCGCCTGGCGGCGCGACGCGATCGACCTCAAGCTCTCCGCCTTCCTCCTCGGCGGGGGCTTTGTCGGGACGATGCTCGGCGTCTGGTTCTTCAGCGTCATGCGCCGGGCGGGCCAGCTCGAGCTCGTCATCGTCGTCTCCTACGTGACCCTGTTCGGGGTCATCGGCGGGCTGATGCTGAAGGAGAGCGTTCGCGAGTTCGTGCGCCAGCGCCGTGGCATCGCGCGGCCGGTGCGCAGGGCCGGCGACCACCCCGCCTATCTCGGCCTGCCGCTGCGGACGCGCTTCCCGAAATCGAAGCTCTACGCCAGCGTCATCCCGATCGTCGCGCTGTCGCTCTTCGTCGGCTTTGCCGGCGCGGTGCTCGGCATCGGCGGCGGCTTCATCGTGGTGCCGGCGCTGCTCTACCTCTTCCGCGTGCCGCCGACGGTGGTGGTCGGGACGTCGCAGTTCCAGATTCTGTGGACGACGCTCGCCGCGACCGTCCTCCATACCGTCGTGAACGACGCCGTCGACGTGGTGCTGGCCCTGATGCTGATCCTCGGCGGCGTCTTCGGGGCCCAGTTCGGGGCGCGCGCCGGGCGCAATCTCAGGGCCGAGCTGTTCCGCTTCCTGCTCGCGATCCTCGTGCTCGCCGTCGGCCTGCGCTTTGCGATCGAGCTCGTGCTGCGACCGGCCGAGCCGTTCTCCGTGCAAGTGCTGGAGATCAAGCCGTGAGGGCCGCCGCGGCGCTCGTGCTTGCCCTTGCGGCCGCCGCGCCGGCGCGGGCCGAAAGCCTCGTCGCCTCGCTTTCGACGTCGCGGGTGCAGATCACCTCGAACTACACCGGCGCCGCGATCGTGGTCTTCGGCGCGATCGAGAAGGATGGCCAGACCGTCGCCCGCGCCGGGCCCTACGACGTCGTCGTGACGGTGCGCGGGCCGCGCGCCTCCCTCGTCGTGCGCGAGAAGGAGCCGATGGGGCCGATCTGGCTCAACCGCGACCGCCAGCCCTTCGCCGACGTGCCGCTCTACATCGCGGTGCTGTCGTCGCGGAAGGTCGAGGAGGTCACGACCGACGCGCTCAGGAACCGGCTCAAGGTCGGGCTCGAGGCGATCGTCAATGCGCCCGATTTCACCTATTCGCGCGGCGGCGCCGACCGGCCGTTCCGGGCCGCGCTGCTGCGGCTGCAGAAGCAGGAGCGGCTCTATCTCGAGAACGCGCGCGGCGTCACCTTCCTGACCACGTCGCTGTTCCGCGC
>DAINQO010000525.1:0-1538 GCA_036742625.1 Microvirga sp. | reverse complement strand
CGCATCACCGCCGCGTCACCGGAGGCCTACTTCGACGCCAACGAGCAGCACCATCCGATGAGCCTCGCTGGCCGACCCCTGCTGGAGCGGGCCGGAACCTACCGAGAGGTGCGTGACGCGGCGCTCGCGATCCTGTGCGAGGGCAACCAAGACCCGGATGCGTTCATGGTCTCCAGCCCCTACCGCGTGATCGAGGTCCGGCCCATGTCCGCTCAACATGGAACCACGAATGGAACCCCGGCGTGCCGCCGATGAAAATAGGAGAAGAACGTGCGCGGCGCGATGTCGGCGGCGGTCGCGATGTCGGCAATCGTGGTGGCCTGATAGCCGCGCTCGGAATCTCCGAGCGGCGCTCGAGCACGGAGATGACCTCACGGGTTGAGGACACGCTCGAGTAGCTCGAAGATGGGTCCCCCCGCGAGCGCGAGCAGGAGGTCGGCCAACGAGCGCCGCTCGATCTCGTACCGGTCGGCGTAGGCGCGTGCTCGCTCGTGGTCGATCAATGCGAGCGCCAGTTCCTCGCGCGAGGAGCCGAACTGGCAGGCGGCTGTGTCGAGCAGGACGAGCGCGCCGTCCTGCAGCAGTCCATCCACGCCGTCCGTTCCCGGCAGTTGCCGGTGTGCGCATGGGTCGGCGATTGTGATCTTGTCGGGCCTGGCGGTCGCGGCGAGCGCGGCCTGCGCCGGGAGCAGCAGGGCGGCGCCCGCGCAGGCCGCGAGCGCGGTGTTGCGGAGCTTTGGCCTGATGGTGACCAGCAGGCCGCAGGCGGCCAGCAGCCCGAGCGTGCCGCAGATCAGAAACGTGGGCGCGAAGGCGTCATTGATCCCCATCACGAGCGCCTCGTCGGTCCGGCGCCGCAGGCGCTCGTATTCGGAGCGGTCATCGGCGCCGATGTCATCTCCGGCTTGGTCGAGTGCGTTGCGCAGCGCGGTTCGCGGCGCGATGCCGTCGAGGTCGGCGGCCGCGACTCGGGCGAGCTGCAGCTTGTCGTCGGGCGCGAGCCTGGCGTCGAGGATGAGCGCCGTCCCGCGTTCGCGGACGCGGTCCGCGGCGCCGTCGAGTTGCACGGCAGCGATCGGGGCGAGCGCGGCGAGCGCGAGCGTGATGCCGAGGTGGCGGATGGCCAGCAGGCGGGCCGCGTCGACGGCCGAGCGCTCGGGGAGCAGCCCGCCGGCGAGCGCCGGAAGCGCCAGGCCCATCCCGAGGCCGGCGACGAGGAGCGGCACGATCGTCATGGCGACGGTGTCGAGCGGCAGGAAGGCCAGGCAGAGCACGCCGCTGCCGACGAGCGTGCAGCCGACGATCGCGCGCGCCGCGTGATCACCCGGCGCGCGTGTTCCGAGCAGCGCGGCGAGCGGCAGGACCGAGACGACGGCCGCGGCGGCCAGCGGCGCGCGCCCCCAGCCGACGATCAGGAGCAGGACCGCGAGGAAGAGCACGCCAGTCAATGCGGCTGACAGCAAGGCGAGGCAGACGGCCGCAGTCGGCGGCAGTGCTCGGCCGGCTGACGGCGAGCCGGATCCCGCGGCGCTCACCGG
>DAINQO010000524.1:0-1549 GCA_036742625.1 Microvirga sp. | reverse complement strand
TCTGCGTCGGCAAGCATCCTCAGCGCAGCCGCCTGCTCTTCTGACCAGCGCAGGATGTCAGTGTCGTAAAGGGACTTCATTGCCTCGATGTTCTTTTGACCGTGAGAAGCCGAAGATGGCGGAGTGGGTCGAAGTCGGCATCGAGAAGGTCATCGAATGAAAACGGACAGCGCTGCGGCACATCAGGCAAGGTGCGATCAAATGCTTCGAGAGTGTCCGACGCCTGTTCGCAAGCGTCCTGCCAAATCTCTTCGATGTCGATCCGAGATCGCATAGCCGGCTTGATCTTCTTGCGTGCTTGCCTGAGGAAATTAACTATTTCTTTCTTCCATCGTTCTGTGGACAAAGAATTAGGATCCCCAACGACCTTCAGTGCGTGCGCCAGGGCGTTCTCAAGCAAGCTCTCTACCGCGCGACGCTGTTCCGAGCCCAAGCTCTCGATCTCCTCGAGTACGTTCTCCCAGTCGATGATGTTCCCCCAGGAGCCCGGTGTGGCGGCAAGCCGGCGCAGGGCATCGACCTGAAGCTCGGCCCAGGTCTCGACGTCCTCCGCGTAAAGGGTGGCGAAATCCATTTCGATGCTCACGAGCGGACGCTCAATCCTGCGGCGCGCCCGTCGTCAGCGCAAGCGCGTGCAGCACGCCGCCCATGCGGCCTTGCAGGGCCGAATAGACCATCTGGTGCTGCTGCACCCGCGACTTGCCCTTGAAGGCGGCCGAGACGACGGTCGCGGCGTAATGGTCGCCGTCGCCGGCCAGATCCTTGATCTCGACCGTAGCGTCGGGGATCGCCGCCTTGATCATGCCCTCGATCTCGCGCGCGTCCATCGGCATCGGCTTTTCTCCTCAGGCCGGTTGCGCCGCCATGTAGGCCGGCAGCCAGCCCTCATGCGCCTGGCGCAGCTCGGCGATGGATATGGCGTCCTCGCCCGGGAGGGTCAATGAATCGGCGCCGGTCATGCCGATGAGCGCCACCGGAATGCCCTTCGAGGCGGCGCTGTAGAGGATGTCCGGCGCCGTGTCGGGGTCGACCGCAAGCACGTAGCGGGCCTGGTCCTCGCCGAACAGATAGGCATGGCAGGGGAGGTCGACCGGGCATTCGGGCATGACCGCGCCGACGCCGCCGGCCATCGCCATCTCGGCGACGGCGACCGCGACGCCGCCGTCGGAGCAGTCGTGGACCGTGTCGACGAGCCGCGCCTCGATCAGGTGGCGGACGAAATCGCCGTTCTTCCTCTCGGCATCGAGGTCGACCGGCGGCGGCGCGCCCTCCTCGCGGCCCAAGACCTCGCGCAGATAGATCGACTGGCCGAGCCAGCCGCGGGTCTCGCCGACGAGCAGGATGGCGTCGCCCTCGCGCTTGAAGGCGACGGTCGCATGCCGCCGGGCATCGGCGAGCACGCCGACGCCGCCGATCGTCGGCGTCGGCAGGATGCCGCGGCCGTTGGTCTCGTTGTAGAGCGAGACGTTGCCGGAGACGACCGGGAAATCGAGCGCCCGGCAGGCCTCGCCGATGCCGCGGATGCAGCCGACGAGCTGGCCCATGGCCT
>DAINQO010000523.1:0-1551 GCA_036742625.1 Microvirga sp. | reverse complement strand
TCTGGGACATCCTCGACGAGGTGATCCGCGAGCATCCGGTGCTGCTCAACCGCGCGCCTACGCTGCACCGTCTCGGCATCCAGGCCTTCGAGCCGGTGCTGATCGAGGGCAAGGCGATCCAGTTGCACCCGCTCGTCTGCGCCGCCTTCAACGCCGACTTCGACGGCGACCAGATGGCCGTTCACGTGCCGCTGTCGCTCGAGGCGCAGCTCGAGGCGCGCGTGCTGATGATGTCGACGAACAACATCCTGCACCCGGCGAACGGCGCGCCGATCATCGTGCCGTCGCAGGACATCGTGCTCGGCCTCTATTACCTCTCGATCATCTCCGACGGGGAGCCCGGCCAGGGCAAGGCGTTCTCCGACTTCGGCGAGCTCGAGCACGCCTTGGCCGAGAAGGTCGTCACCCTCCACACCAAGATCAGGTACCGCTGGACCGGCACGGGCGAGGACGGCAAATCGGTCACCAGGATCTACGACACCACGCCCGGCCGCGTGATCCTCTCGCGCGTCCTGCCGGACCATCCGGCCGTGACCTTCGACGTCGTGAACAAGCTCATGACGAAGAAGGAGATCTCGGGAATGATCGACGCCGTCTACCGCAACTGCGGTCAGAAGGAGACGGTCATCTTCTGCGACCGCACCATGGCGCTCGGCTTCTATCACGCGTTCAAGGCCGGCATCTCGTTCGGCAAGGACGACATGGTCGTGCCCGAGAACAAGTGGTCGATCGTCGAGGAGACGCGCGCGCTGGCGAAGGATTACGAGCAGCAGTACCAGGACGGCCTGATCACCCAGGGCGAGAAATACAACAAGGTCGTCGACGCCTGGGCGAAGTGCTCGGATCGTCTCGCCGCCGAGATGATGAACCGCATCTCGTCGGTGAAGAAGGACGACGCCGGACGCGACAGGCCCGTCAACTCGATCTACATGATGTCGCATTCGGGCGCCCGCGGCTCGCCGGCGCAGATGAAGCAGCTCGCGGCGATGCGCGGCCTGATGGCGAAGCCCTCCGGCGAGATCATCGAGAGCCCGATCATCTCGAACTTCAAGGAAGGCCTCGACGTGCTCGAGTACTTCAACTCGACGCACGGCGCCCGCAAGGGCCTTGCCGACACGGCGCTCAAGACGGCGAACTCGGGCTACCTCACCCGCCGCCTCGTCGACGTCGCGCAGGATGCCGTCATCCGCGAGCCGGATTGCGGCACCGAGCGCGGCATCAAGATGCGCGCCATCATCGATGCCGGCCATGTCGTCGCCTCGCTCGCCTCGCGCATCCTCGGCCGCTCGACCGCCGAGGACCTCGTCGACGCCAACGGCACCGTGATCGTGCCCGCCGGAACGATGATCGAGGAGCAGCACATCGAGGCGATCACGGCCGCCGGCATCCAGGAGGTGAAGATCCGTTCGGTGCTCGTCTGCGAGTCGAAGAACGGCGTCTGCGCCACCTGCTACGGGCGCGATCTCGCCCGTGGCACTCCGGTTAATCATGGCGAGGCGGTGGGCGTGATCGCGGCGCAGTCGATCGGCGAGCCCGGCACGCAGCTCACGA
>DAINQO010000522.1:0-1563 GCA_036742625.1 Microvirga sp. | reverse complement strand
GTCACGCCGGCCTCGTCCTGGGCCTTCAGCACCTGCGGGCGCGGCATCGAGATGACGTTGTAGCCCGCATCGACGTGGTGAATCTCGCCGGTGACGCCGCGGGACAGGTCGGACAGCAGGTAGAGCGCCGAGCCGCCGATATCCTCGACCGAGACCGAGCGGCGCAAGGGCGAATGCGCCTTCTGATAGGAGAACATCAGCCGCGCGTCGGCGATGCCGGCGCCGGCGAGCGTGCGCACCGGTCCGGCCGAGATCGCGTTGACGCGGATATCGTCGGCGCCGAGATCGGCGGCGAGGTAGCGCACCGATGCCTCGAGCGCCGCCTTCGCAACGCCCATGACGTTGTAGTTCGGCATCACCCGCGTCGAGCCGCCGAAGGTGAGCGTGATCATCGACCCGCCGGCGCTCATCCGGGCGGCGGCGCGCTTCGCGATCTCGGTGAAGGAGAAGCAGGAGATCAAGAGCGTGCGCGTGAAGTTCTCGCGCGTCGTGTCGGCGTAGCGCCCCTTGAGCTCGTTCTTGTCCGAGAAGGCGATGGCGTGGACGACGAAGTCGAGCCCGCCCCAATCGCGGTCGAGCGCGTCGAAGACGGCATCGACGCTCGCGATATCCTCGACGTCGCAGGGCAGGACGAGGTCCGAGCCGAGCGACTGCGCGAGCGGCGCGACGCGCTTGCCGAGCGCCTCGCCCTGGTAGGTGAAGGCGAGCTCGGCACCATGCGCGCGCAGGACCTTGGCGATGCCCCAGGCGATCGAGTGGTCGTTGGCGACGCCCATCACGAGGCCGCGCTTGCCCTGCATCAGGCCCATGGCGCCGACCCCCCCGCGCTCGTCCGGCCGAACCTTGAGCGCCATCAAGCTGTCATCCTTGCGCATGTCCATGACGGCGCCCCCAAAAGCCTTCGAGCAAGGCGGACGCGCCGCCGCTCATTATCGTTTTCGGCCTGATCCCTCAGGCGTCGAGACGCTTCAACACAATGGTGGCGTTGGTGCCGCCGAACCCGAACGAGTTCGACAGTACGTGACCGATGCTGGCGTTGTCGACCCGCTCGCGGACGATCGGCATGTCGGCGAAGGCGGGGTCGAGCTCCTCGATGTTGGCGCTCTCGCAGATGAAGCCGCTGTTCATCATCAGGAGCGAGTAGATCGCCTCCTGCACGCCGGTCGCGCCGAGCGAGTGGCCGGTGAGCGATTTCGTCGCCGCGATCGGCGGGCATTTGTCGCCGGCGCCGAACACCTCGCGGATCGCCTCGATCTCCTTCTCGTCGCCGACCGGCGTCGAGGTCGCGTGCGGGTTGATGTAGTCGATCCGGCCCTTCACGTTGGCGAGCGCCTGGCGCATGCAGCGCACCGCTCCCTCCCCCGAAGGCGCGACCATGTCATGGCCGTCCGAGGTCGCGCCGTAGCCGGCGACCTCGCCGTAGATGCGGGCGCCCCGCGCCTTGGCGTGATCGAGCTCCTCGAGCACGACGACGCCGGCCCCGCCGGCGATCACGAAGCCGTCGCGGTTGACGTCATAGGCGCGCGAGGCGGCCTCGGGCCGGTCGTTGTACTTCGTCGACAT
>DAINQO010000521.1:0-1565 GCA_036742625.1 Microvirga sp. | reverse complement strand
TCGGTGACGCCGACGACGATGCCGGCCTTGCCGTCGCCGGCGACGCCGACGATCGCGACGACGCCCGAGCCGAGGCGCTTCTTGCCCTCGTCGGCGAGGCTCTTGAGGTCGCGCATCTCGACGCCTGAGACGGCGCGCGCCATGAGCTTCACGCCGCCGATGTCGCGGATCGGATCGGCGCCGGCGGTGCCGCCCATCGCGAGCTTGCGCCTCGCCTCGGCGAGCTCACGCTCGAGCCGGCGCTTGTCCTCGATCAGGGCCGACAGGCGCTCCGGCGCCTCCTCGACCGGCGTCTTGAGAAGGCCGGCGATCTCATGCAGCTTGCGGCTCTCGGCCGCGAGGTGGCGGCGCGCCACGTCGCCGGTCATCGCTTCGAGCCGGCGCACGCCCGCGGCGACGGCGCCCTCCGAGACGACGGCGATGACGCCGATGTCGCCGGTGCGGCCGGCATGGGTGCCGCCGCAGAGCTCGACCGAGAAGGTCCGGTTGGCGCCCTCGCCGCCGGGTGCCCTGCCCATCGAGACGACGCGGACCTCGTCGCCGTATTTCTCGCCGAAGAGCGCGCGGGCCCCAGACTCGATCGCCTCCTCGACGCCCATCAGCTTCGTCACCACCGGCTCGTTCTGGAGGAGCACGGCATTGGCGATGTCGGCGACGCGGCGTACCTCGTCGTCGCCGACCGGCTTTGGATGGCTGAAATCGAAGCGCAGGCGGTCCGGCGCGACGAGCGAGCCCTTCTGGGCGACATGGTCGCCGAGAACCTGGCGCAAGGCCTCGTGCAGAAGATGGGTCGCGGAGTGGTTGGCGCGAATGCCGGCGCGGCGGGCGTGGTCGACGGCAAGTTCGAGGGAGTGGCCGACCTTGAGGGTGCCCTGCTCGACGACGACGTGGTGCACGAAGAGGTCGCCGAGCTTCTTCCGGGTGTCGGCGACGCGCACGCGAACGTCGACCGCCGTCATGGTGCCGGTGTCCCCGACCTGGCCGCCGGATTCGGCGTAGAAGGGGGTCTGGTTGAGGACGACGAGGCCGCTCTCGCCGGCCGCGAGCTCGCCCACCTCGTGGCCGTCCTTGACGAGCGCGAGCACGACGCCCTCGGCGACCTCGGTGTCGTAGCCGAGGAACTCGGTCACTCCGGCGCGCTCCTTCAGAGCGAACCAGAGCTGCTCGGTCGCGGCCTCCCCGGAGCCGGCCCAGGCGGCGCGCGCCTTGTCGCGCTGGCGCTCCATCGCGGCGTTGAAAGCGTCGGTGTCGACCCCGATGCCGCGCGACCGGAGCGCATCCTGGGTGAGATCGAGGGGAAAGCCATAGGTGTCGTACAGGGTGAAGGCGGTCTCGCCGGACAGCCTCTGGCCGGAGGAGAGGCTGCGCGTCTCCTCGTCCAGGATCGACAGGCCGCGCTCCAAGGTCTTGCGGAAGCGGCTCTCCTCAAGCTTCAGGGTCTCGGTAATGAGCGGCTCGGCCCGGATCAGCTCAGGGTACGCCTGCCCCATCTCGCGCATCAGCGCCGGCACGAGGCGCCACATCAGCGGGTCCTTGGCGCCGAGAAGCTGGGCGTGGCGCATGGC
>DAINQO010000520.1:0-1566 GCA_036742625.1 Microvirga sp. | reverse complement strand
ATGCGGCCCATGCCGACGATGCCGAGCCTCTTGCCGGTGATGCGGTGGCCGAGCATCCAGGTCGGCGACCAGCCCGCCCACTCGTCCTCCGGGATGACCCGCGCGCCCTCGACCATGCGCCGGGCGACGGCGAGGATCAGCGCCATCGTCATGTCGGCCGTGTCCTCGGTGAGGACGCCGGGCGTGTTGGTGACGGTGATGCCGCGCGCGAGCGCGCCCTGCACGTCGATGTTGTCGACGCCGTTCCCGAAATTCGCGATCAGCTTCAGGTTGGGCCCGGCCTGGGCGAGCACGGCGGCGTCGATCTCGTCCGTCACCGTCGGGACGAGGACGTCCGCCGTCCTCACCGCCTCGACGAGGTCGCCTTGCGAGAGCGGCTTGTCGTCGTCGTTGAGCCGGGTGTCGAAGAGCTCGCGCATGCGGGTCTCGACGACGCCGGGCAGGCGGCGCGTCACGACGACAAGCGGTCTCTTCTTCATCGGCCGCCCCGGTCCTCGGATCGGGGGCGCTTCACGCGCCCTTAACCATGCTCGACGTGAGATGGCGACACGCCGCCTCATGGCGGGCGTCTCGGCGCCTCTCTAGCAGAGGCGTAAGAGAAGACAAATTCGATACGGATCGGAAGGGTCGAGGACCATGCGGGCGATCCCTCTCCTTTCGCGGCGGACGCGACGGTTCCTCCTGATCGTCGCGACCGGGCTCGCGGCGCTTGCGGCGATCGGCGCGGCCGAGGCCCAGACGGCGCCGGCGGCGACCGCCGGCAAGGCCACCGGGCTGCCGGTGCCGCGCTACGTCAGCCTCAAGAGCGACCGGGTGAACCTGCGCGAGGGCCCGTCCAAGGACCACCGCACCTCGTGGGTGTTCCAGCGCGCCGGGCTGCCGGTCGAGATCATCGCCGAGTTCGAAACCTGGCGCCGCATCCGCGATTCGGAAGGCACCGAAGGCTGGGTGCTGCATTCCCTGCTCTCCGGCCGCCGGACCGCGCTCGTCACCCCCTGGGCCAAGGCCGAGGCGACGCCGCTGCCGCTGTACGAGCGGGCCGAGGAGCGCGCCGAGGTCGTGGCGAAGCTCCAGCCGGGCGTGATCGCCAATGTCCGCCAATGCACCGGCACCTGGTGCCGGATCGTGGTCGTGACCCCGAAGGCGCGCGACCTCACCGGCTGGGTGCGGCAGGACCGTCTCTGGGGCGTGTATCCGAACGAGAAGGTGGAATGATTCGGGCGAGCTCGATGACCTCTCTTCGAGTCGTCATCCCGCTCTACCTCTTTGTTTGAGCATGATCTTTTCCGAAAACCGGTAGCCACTTTTCGGGATCATGCCTTGGAGGCTCGGCCGGCGTCGGCTATTCGGCCCTGAAGGTCTCGTCGAAGGAGTAGCCGGCGCCGCGCACGGTCCGGATCGGATCGGGGCGGCGGGCACGATTGATCGCCTTGCGCAGCCGGCCGACATGCACGTCGACGGTGCGCTCGTCGACATAGACGCCGCGGCCCCAGACGCCGTCGAGAAGCTGGTCGCGCGAGAACACCCGGCCCGGGCTCTGCATCAGGAACTCGAGCAGCTTGAACT
>DAINQO010000519.1:0-1579 GCA_036742625.1 Microvirga sp. | reverse complement strand
GCCGACTTCACGGCCCGCAGGCGCGTGACGAGATGGGAGGCGTCGGCGAGCGGCGCGAAGCCGTCGAAGGCCGCCTCGAGCTTCCGGCCGTTCGAGGCCACGAGCCCGTAGCTCTCGAACTCGACGCCGAGGCGCTTGCCGGCAAGCCCGAGCTCGGCGCAGAGGTCCTTGAGGTCGAGCGCCGGATTGGCGTCGGCCGCGTCCTTCCAGATGCGCACGTCGGCGATGATCGAGGTGTGCCGCGCCTGGCGGAGATCCGCCGAGCGGGTCAGGAGCGCCATGCGCCCGTCCGCCGCCACGACGAGGCATTGGAAGAAGCAGAAGCCGAATGTGTCGTAGCCGGTCGCCCAGTACATCGACTCCTGCTGGAACAGCAGCAGGCCGTCGAGCCGCGCTTGCGCCATGGCGGCGAGCAGCGCGCCCTTGCGGCGGTCGAACTCTTCCGGGGAGAAGTGCAGGGCCATGGCTTCACCGGTTGTCATGGCCGGGCTCGGCCCGGCCATCCCGGCGGCCGGCACCGGACGGTCGGGATCACCGGGACAAGCCCGGTGATGACACGGGCGTGGGCCGAGACTCAAGGCCGCGTCGCGGGCGAGCTTTCCTGCGACGGCTGCCCGGCCTAAATCACCGACGATGAGCCGCATCCCCGCAAACGACGCGCCGCCGGACATCCTCGCCGATGACGCCGAGGACGAGACGCCGGTCGCCGAAACCTCGTCCGACGTCGATCTCGATCTCGAGGCCTCGCCGGGGTCGGTCCGGGCCGGCGTCGAGGTCATCCGGCGCGCCGCCTCGACGCTGCCGAGCTCGCCCGGCGTCTATCGCATGATCGATGCCAAGGGCGAGGTGCTCTACATCGGCAAGGCGAAGTCGCTGAAGGCGCGCGTCGGCTCCTATGCCCGCGGCGAGGCCCATTCGAACCGCCTCGCCCGGATGATCGCCGACACCGCCGCGATGGAGTTCGTCACCACCGCGACCGAGGCCGAGGCGCTCCTCCTCGAAGCGAACCTGATCAAGCAGCTGCGGCCGCGCTACAACGTCCTCCTCAGGGACGACAAGTCGCTGCCCTACATCCTGCTCACGGCCGACCACGAGGCGCCGCAGGTCGTGAAGCATCGCGGCGCGCGCAACCGGCCGGGCAGCTATTTCGGGCCCTTCGCGAACGTCTGGGCCGTGAACCGGACCATCAACGCGCTGCAGCGCGCCTTCCTGCTGCGCTCCTGCAACGACAGCTACTACGACAACCGCACCCGCCCCTGCCTGCTGTTCCAGATCAAGCGCTGCTCGGGGCCGTGCACGCAGGAGATCGCGATCCCGGAATACCGCACCCTCGTCGAGGAGGCGCGCGCCTTCCTTTCGGGCAAGTCGAACGCGGTCAAGGAGCGGCTCGTCGGCGAGATGAACGAGGCGGCCGAGAACCTCGAATTCGAGCGCGCGGCGCGCTACCGCGACCGCCTCGCGGCGCTCTCGGCCGTGCAGGCGACTCAAGGGATCAACACGCAGGGCGTCGAGGAGGCCGACGTGTTCGCGCTCGACGAGCAGGCCGGGCAGTTCTGCGTCGAGGTGTTCTTCTTCCGCA
>DAINQO010000518.1:0-1582 GCA_036742625.1 Microvirga sp. | reverse complement strand
GAGGATGTCGGGCAGCTTCTCGGCGTCGCCGATCGTCGCCGGGCTCGCGACGACGAGCGTCGCGCCGACCATGTAGGGGATCCAGATCTCCTCCATCGACAGGTCGAAGGCGACGGAGGCGCCCTGGAACACGACGTCGTCGGCGGTGAAGCCGTAGAGCGCGTTCGAGGCGCGCAGGAAGTGGCAGATATTGCGATGGGTGACGACGATGCCCTTCGGCATGCCGGTCGAGCCCGAGGTGTAGATGAGATAGGCCGGGTGGTCGGGGGTGAGGCCGCGGGCCTTCGGATCGACCGGCGCGCCGCCGCCCGCCCGGGCGAGCTCGTCCGAGGTCAGGACGGGGCAGCCGACCTCCGCCTTGGCAACGAGCGCGGCGCTCGTCACAAGCCCCTTTGCGCCGGCATCGGCAAGGCAGACGGCGATGCGGTCGACCGGCGCGTCGGCATCGAAAGGCAGCCAGGCGGCGCCGGACTTCGCGATCGCGATCTGGGCGATCAGGAGCTCGGGGCCGCGGCCCATCCACAAACCGACGACGTCGCCCGGGCCGATGCCGCGCTCGATCAGCCCGCCGCCAATGGCATCGCTGCGCGCGTCGACCTCGCCATAGCTGAGGCGCGTCTCGCCGAAGACGAGGGCGGGATGGTCGGGGCGGGCGCGCGCCGTCGCGGCGAAGAGGTCGGCCAGGACCTCGTCGCGGATGAGATCGTCGCGGATGTCGCCCCGCAGGATGGCGGCTTCTCGGGCCGCCTCGACCCGGAAACGCGTACTCTCGGCCGGCTTGTTCATCCAATGCTCCGCGCCCGCGGGGGTCGGCTGCCTTGCCGCCTCGCAGACGCCCGGACCGCGGCGACGCCTCGCCGGCAATCCCTGTCTCCTTGTAGTTCCCCCTCGACCGCCAAGGTCCGGGATCGGTCCGGCAGGCGGCCTCATCCGCTGCCGAAGCGCGGACGACGACCCGTTTCTAGCATGCCGGCCGAAGCGCTGAACAGGCCGTGAATGCCTGCGCCTCGCCGGATGGTTACGCCCAATAGTGGCGCTCCGCGGCGAACACCAGCACCCGCCCCTGCCAGATGTCGACCCGGGGCGCCTCGTCGGGCGAGGCGTGGCCGAGGAGCGCGAGGAGCGCGCGGGCGACGCCGCCATGCGAGACCACCACGGTGTCGCGGGTGAGATCGGCGAGGAACGGCGCGACGCGCCGGGCGAGCATGGCGTAGCTTTCGCCCTGCGGCGGCACGAAGCCCCACTTGTCGACGTCGCGGGCGCGGGCGCCGCGCGGATCGCGCTGGCGGACCTCCTTCCAGGTCAGGCCCTCCCAGACGCCGAACGAGAGCTCGCGCAGCCGCTCGTTGACGCGGTAGGCGACGGGGTGGAGCGCGATCGCCTCCCGCATCCGCTCCATGGTCTCGCGGGTGCGCGACAGCGGGCTCGCGACGTAGTCGAGGTCCTCGTAATGGAGCACGAGCCCGCGCAGCCGGGCGCCGGCCTCCTCGGCCTGGACGCGGCCGAAATCGTTCAGCGGCACGTCGCGCTGGCCCTGCAGCCGCGCCTCGGCGTTCCAGTCGGTCTCGCCGTGGCGGATGAA
>DAINQO010000517.1:0-1605 GCA_036742625.1 Microvirga sp. | reverse complement strand
GGCGGCAGAGCGGGCGTTCGCCACCGATGCGATCGCGATCTGCCGCTCGGTCGACGACCTTCTGTCGCTGCCGATCGAGATCGTCGTCGAGGCCACCGGCGACCCCGAAGCGGGGGCGCGCTTCGCTCTCGCCGCGATCGAGGCCGGCCGCGGCGTTGCCATGGTCAGCAAGGAAGCCGAGTGCGTGGTCGGGCCGATCCTCGCCCGCAGGGCGCGGGCGGCGGGTGTGCCATACACGCTCGTCGACGGCGACCAGCCGAGCCTGCTTGTCGGCCTCGTTTCGTGGGCGCGCGTGCTCGGGCTGCCGATCGTCGCGGCGGGAAAGAGCAGCGAGTATGACTATGTGCTCGACGTGAAGACCGGAGCCGTGACCTGGACCGACCGGAAGGTATCGGCTCCGGGGCTCGCGGCTGCCTGGGATCTCGGAGCCGACGCAACGCGGATGGTCGAGCGTCGCGCGCATCTGCTCAAGGATCTCCCGCACCGGACAGCGCCGGACTACTGCGAGATGTGTCTCGTCGCGAACGCCACCGGGCTGACGCCGGACCGGGCGGACTTCCATGCGCCGTTCACGCGCACGACCGAGCTGCCGGACCTCTATATCCCGCGCGAGGAGGGCGGCCTGCTCGGCAGGCGGGGCGTGCTCGACGTGTTCAACTGCCTGCGCCGCACCGACGATCCGAGCTTCGCGGGCGGCGTCTTCGTCGTCGTCGAGCTCGCGGACGAGAAGACCGGGCAGCTCTTCGCCGGCAAGGGCATCCCGGTCTCGCGCAACCGCCGTTACGCGCTGATCTACAACCCATCGCATCTTCTCGGCGTCGAGGCGCCGATTTCGATCGTCGCGGCGGCGCGGCTGAGGCATGACATGCTCGATGAGAGCTATCGCCCGGTCTGCGACCTCGTCGCGAAGGCGCAAACTGATCTTCCCGCCGGGCACGCGATCGAGATCGTCGGTACGCGCCACGCCGTGCCCGGGCTCGAGCCGCTGCTCGTCGACGCCGCGCCGGCACAAGGCGCCAATCCGCTGCCCTATTACATGGCGGTTGGGCGCAAGCTCCGGCGGCCGGTGTCGAGGGGCGCTTTCATCACCGCGGACGCCGTCGAGCCCGCCTCCGACTCGGTTCTGTGGCGGTTGCGTGCCGAACAGGATGCGCTGTTCTGGCCCGCGTAACCAAAGGTGCCGCCCGGAGATGGAAGCGGCGCGCGCATGAATTCGGATGGGAGGGGCTGGGCGACCCATCGGGTTCGAAGCTTGTCGGTGAAAGCCATGCTGAACCTCGCCTCTCGCTTCACTAATGATGTTCGTCGCCACGCTGGGCGCAGCGATGGGCGCGCGGTGATGCTGTCGGTGCTCGCCGCGACCGGCAGCGAAGCCGGCGCGGTCATCAGCTTCGTGATGAGTGTTCGGTGCTTTCACGACCGAGGTAAAGAGCTGGAACTTCGCGCCGGCCGGCTGGTGGAGCAAGGCGGAATCGAACTTTCGACCTCTCGAGCTATAGCCTCCGGAGACGTCGAGCCCCGCTTCGAACTTCGCCGATTCGGCCGACATACGAGCGATTTTGTCGGCGGTCGGCTTGACCGCGATCGCCGAGAGTTCAAGGCGAA
>DAINQO010000516.1:0-1607 GCA_036742625.1 Microvirga sp. | reverse complement strand
CGCCGTGGCCGGCGGCGCCGAGCCCCTTCACGCGGGCGAGCGGCGTGCGCAGGTCGAGGCGGGTGTCGGCGCGGTTGTCGACCATCTCGGCGGCCCTCAGCGCATCATGAGGCCGACGATCCAGAACAGGATCGTCAGCGGGATCGAGGCGAAGAGCGTGTAGCGCGCCATGGCAAAGCGCGTGCCGGGCTCCATGCCGTGGCCGAAATCCCAGACGAGGTGGCGCACGCCGCCGAGCATGTGGTGGATGAGCGACCAGGTGTAGCCGAACAGGACGAGGCGCCCGATCCAGGAGCCGAAGAACCACTGCACGCGGTCGTAGGCGAGGGGCCCCGAGGCCATGGCGACGAGCCAGATCGCGACGAGCGCGGCGCCGAAATAGTTCGCCGCGCCGGTGATGCGATGGACGATCGACATCGCCATGGTCCAGGAGAGGCGGTAGATCTGGAGATGCGGCGACAAGGGCCGGTCCGGCACCTTCACCTGGGCCATGCGGGCGCTCCCGGTTCGCGACGAAGCCTCTTTTTGCGTCGACGCGAGCGTTCCTACTGGAAGCCTGGCTATGCTGCAATGCGACAACGGGCGAACCGAGTCGCCCATCGCTCGCCGCGGCCGTGCACGGCCAGGGTTCGTCCAAGGCGAATGATCGCTCCTCCTTTTACCCGGGGCAATTGGCGTTTCGTGTATCTTGCCTTCGTTGCCGGCGAAGCTCACTCTTCAGCCATGCACTTCGACCTCACCGATCTCCGTCTCTTCCGCCAGATCGTCGAGGCGGGCTCGATCACCCGCGGCGCCGAGCGGGCGCATCTCGCGCTCGCCGCCGCCTCGACCCGCGTCCGCCACATGGAGGAGTCGCTCGGCGCGCCGCTCCTGACCCGCGGCCGCCAGGGCGTGACACCGACCGCGGCCGGACGCACGCTTCTCCAGCACGCGCGCACGATCTTGGCCGAGATCGAGCGGCTGCGCGACGAGCTCGCCGCCTATTCGGGCGGGCGCGCCGGCCAGGTCAGGGTGCTGTCGAACACCAACGCGCTGCTCGAATTCCTGCCCGAGGCGCTGAGCGCCTTCCTCGCCGGGCATCCGCAGGTCAGCGTCGATCTCGAGGAGCGGCTCTCCGACGAGATCGTCGGGCTGATCGCCGAAGGCGTCGCGGATGTCGGCATCGTCGCCGGCACGGTCGATACCGGCGCGCTCGAGACCTACCCGTTCCGCTCCGACCGCTTCGTCGTCGTCGTCGCGCGCGGCAACCCGCTCGCGGCGCGCCCGTCCCTGAGCTTTTCCGAGGTGCTGGCGCACGACTTCGTCGGCCTCGACCGCACGAGCGCGCTGCAGCGCTTCCTCGCCGACAAGGCGAGCCGCATCGGCCGGCCGCTGCGCCTGCGGGTGCAGCTGCGCGGCTTCGAGGGCGTGTGCCGCATGGTCGAATGCGGCGTCGGCCTCGGCATCGTACCCGAGACGACGGCGCGCCGGGCGGCGAAGACCATGGCGCTTGCGATCGTCGCGCTCGACGAGCCCTGGGCGGCGCGCGACCTCACCATCTGCGTCGGCGCCCTCAAGGACCTCCCGCCCTACGCGCGCGAGCTCGTGGCGCATCTGCGGGCGTGAGG
>DAINQO010000515.1:0-1609 GCA_036742625.1 Microvirga sp. | reverse complement strand
CAGGGCTCGCGGCCGCGCTTCGGGCGCGACTACATCATCCCGGTGCCGTTCGATCCGCGCCTCATCCACACCGTGCCGCCGGCGGTCGCCAAGGCCGCGATGGACACCGGCGTGGCGCGCAAGCCGATCGAGGATTTCCGCGCCTACAAGGCCCATCTCTCGGCCCGCCGCGACCCCGTCGCCGGCACGCTGAACTCGATCTTCGAGCGCGTGCGCAAGTTCCCGAAGCGCGTCGTCTTCGCCGAGGGCGAGGAGGAGCAGGTCATCCGCGCCGCGATCTCGTTCGTCAACCAGGGCCTCGGCACCGCGATCCTCGTTGGCCGCGAGGACCGGGTACAGCAGACCGCCGAGGCCGCCGGCATCGATCTCGAAGGCCGCGACGGGCTCGAGATCCACAACGCCCGGCTTTCGCGCCGCAACAGCGTCTACGCCCAGTTCCTGTACGAGCGGCTGCAGCGGCGCGGCTTCCTGTTCCGCGACTGCCAGCGCATGATCAACCAGGACCGCAACCATTTCGCCGCCTCGATGGTGGCGCTCGGCGACGCCGACGCCATGGTGACCGGGGTCACCCGCAACTACTCGATCGCGCTGAACGACATCCGCCACGTCATCGACGCGAAGCCCGGCCACCGCGTCATCGGCATCTCGATCTGCCTCGCGCGCGGGCGCACCGTCATCGTCGCCGATACCGCCATCACCGAGATGCCAGGCGGGCAGGACATCGCCGAGATCGCGATCGAGGCGGCGGGCGTCGCGCGCCGGCTCGGCTACGAGCCGCGGGTCGCGCTGCTTGCCTTCTCGACCTTCGGCCAGCCGCCGGGCGAGCGCGCCGAGAAGGTCCAGGCGGCGGTGCGCATCCTCGACGGCATGCGGCTCGACTTCGAGTACGACGGCGACATCGCGGCCGACGTCGCGCTGAACCGCGAGCTCATGGCGCAATACCCGTTCTGCCGCCTCACGGGGCCGGCGAACGTGCTCGTCATGCCGGCGTTCCACTCGGCCTCGATCTCGACCAAGATGCTGGAAGCGCTCGGCGGCGCGACCGTCATCGGGCCGCTGATCGTCGGCCTCGACAAGCCGGTTCAGATCGTCTCGCTCGGCTCGACCGACGCCGACATCGTCAACATGGCGGCGCTGGCGGGATTCAATATCGGCGGGTGACCAACCTGTCCCGGAAGGAGTGCGAGGAAGAGACGGTTAGCCCGCCGCGAGCCGCGCCGAAGAAAAAGGGCGGCCTGAGCCGCCCTTGAGTGAACGCTTCCCGGCTGTGACGGGAGCGGCTTAGGCACGAAAAGCCCCGCCGGACGGACCAACGTACAGCAGGGCCTGAGAAACGGACTTTGGCGGTCCCAGGGAGGGGTGGCTCCCCATCCCCGCTCTCACAGCCAAGCTTAGCAGCTTGCGCCAGTGTCACATTAACATACGCTAATCGCCCGGCCCCGAGCGGGGGTTTTGCTCGACCAACCGTGAGGGCGGGCTTTGTCGACGCACATTTTCTGAAAACAGTCCTTGACACCTTAGAATAACATCCTAGCTTCGCGGAACTCCCCTCCACCGAGGGAGCCGCCGTGTACACCGGATGCGTCGGCGGAGGGGAGGCGGTCCCGCG
>DAINQO010000514.1:0-1610 GCA_036742625.1 Microvirga sp. | reverse complement strand
CCGAAGCTTTATTTTCGCTGATTTTCGCCGCGCGGGCGAGTTAACTCTTCGTCACGCAAGGCGGAGACCGGGCGGGCCGCGATGAGGTTGCTCAGCGTCTCCATCGTCGAGGGGTCGGCGGCGCCGTCGATGCGCGCCGGCCGGAAGTGGCGCTGGAAGGCCCGCACCACCGTCGCGGTCGCCGTGTCGAACACGCCGGTGACCGCCTGCCCGTAGCCGTAGTCGGCGAGCTGCGCCTGGAGCGCCCGCACCGGCGCGCCTTCATCCCCGATGCCGTAGGAGCGGCCCTCCTTGATCGGGACCGGCTCGACCCAGTGGCCGACACCGGCGCGATAGAGCTCGTCCCAGGGGAAGAGCTCGCCGGGATCGTCCTTGCGGTCGGGAGCGACGTCGGAATGGCCGATGACCCGGTCGGCGCGGACCGACCAGCGCCGGGCAAGATCGAGGCAGAGCGCGATCACCTTGTCGATCTGCACCCGCGGATAGGGCGGAAGCCCGCCATCGTGACCGGGATTGGCGATCTCGATCCCGATCGAGCGCGAGTTCACGTCGGTGAGGCCCTCCCAGGACGAAATCCCGGCATGCCAGGCGCGAAGCGCCTCCGGCACGAGTTGCACCGTGCGCCCGTCCTCGAACACGAGGTAGTGGCACGAGACCTTCGCGGCCGGGCTGCACAGGCGCTGAAGGGCCTCGTTCGCGTCGGGCATGCCGGTGTAGTGCAGGAGGATGATGTCCGGAGGCCGGCCGTCGCGGCGCTCGTCCTGGTTCGGCGACGGCACGACCGCCGTCGCGACCGGGCTCTCGGGGCGGGCGAGCGCGCTCATGGCTTGAGCCCACGCTCGTCGACGATGCGATCCCAGGCGGCGTTGACGGCGGCAAGGCGCTGGGTTGCGATCTTGACCGCTTCCGGCGGCAGCCCGCGGGCGATCTCGCGGTCCGGATGGATATCCTGGACGAGCCGCAGATAATGCTGCCGCAGCGCCACATCCGAGAGGCTCCGGTCGGCGCCGAGCACGAGGTAGGGGTCGTCCGGACGCTTGACGTGGCGGGCGGCGATGCGGTCGAAGTCGCGGTCCTCGAACCCGAGGATCGCGGCGACGCGGCGCACATAGGCGAGTTCGGCCTCGTGCACGAAGCCGTCCGCGACCGCGATGTCGAACAGGCCGTCGACGAGATCCTCGAGCAGCGCCGGCTCGTCGCGGAAGGCATCGGCGATCTGGCCGGCATAGGCCTCGAAGCCGTCGGTCGTCGCCTTCGCGAGGTCGAACAGGCGCACGACGTTGCGGTGCTCCGCGGGCGGGACCTCGACGAGCCGCTCGAAGGCGTCGACCTCCGAGCGCAGCACGACGCCGTCGGCCTTCGCCATCTTGGCGGAGAGGGCGATGAGGCCGGTGGTAAAGATCACGTCCTTCGGCGCCGGGCCGAACCAGGCGCCGTCGCGGTCGACGAGGACGTGCCCGGCAAAGGCGCCAAGGAGGGCGCCGAGCGGCCCGCCGACGGCATAGCCGAGCCCCGCCCCGCCGAGCTTTCCCCAAACCGAGACCATGGCCGGGTGACTAGAGCGCGATGACTTCTCGTCGAGTCGTCATCCCGCTCTACCTCTTTGTTTG
>DAINQO010000513.1:0-1626 GCA_036742625.1 Microvirga sp. | reverse complement strand
CGCAGCGCAAACGAGCACGGCCTCGAGCTCGGCCACGCCATCGCCGACCGGGCGGCGGACACCGTGATGCGCCCGCGCCCGCCGCGGGGGTGAGGGGGCGGCACGCGCGGCAGAGGCCGCCCGGCACCCTCGCTGCCGTCGCAATGGCGGAGAGCGCTTCAGAGGGGGTTGGGGTTCACCTATGTCTCGCCGCCGAACGGCAGCAGGCGTACGCGGATGCGGGCTTCTTCGATCACGACCACGGCCCCGGCGCTCAGGGCACTTTCAATGCTCGGCAGATTGGCGAGGAGCAGCGCAATCTGACGCTGCGGATCGCGATCCGTTCCTCGTCTGAACAGCACGAGCGACGGCTTGCGCTCAACCCTGAGCGCCAGCATCGCCGCGAAGTCGGCGTCCGCCGAGACGAGCACGCGGTCCTCCTCGGCCGCGAGCGCGAAGACCGCCGGATCGGGCGCAGCGCGCATGCCGTAGTCGCGCACATGCGCCGCATCGTGTCCGGCGCGACGCAAGCCATCGGCGACGAGCGGCGACCGCGCGTTGTCGATCAGGAACCTCACGGGATGGCGAGCGGCAGCTCACCTTCGCGCACGGCCTCCGCCGCGTAGCGCAGCGCCTCGCGAATGTCCTTCGCTTCGAGGTCCGGGTAGGCGCTCAGAATCGCCGGCTCGCTCATGCCGTCTGCCACCATCCCGACGACGGTCGCGACCGGAATGCGCAAGCCGCGAATGCAGGGCACGCCGCCCATCTTGTCGGGCGCGACGGTAATGCGTGTGAACTTCATCTCAACGCCTTTGCAACGCCATTATGCGCCGCTCGCGCTCCGCGCATATACCTCGCAGAGGTCCGGTTCTCCAGGAGCCTTCCTCCCGGAGCGCGGTGAGCGATGGATGGGTGCGAGCTCGGGCGAGCACCAGTGCAGACCTCGCCATTGCTCATGGCAGGATTCTCGCCGGGACGGTCCGCGGGCTGTCAAGGCGCTTCGCCCGGCGGAGCCGGCGCGCGCTCCGCGCGCGGCCTTGACAGCCCGCGGCCGCCCGGCACCCTCGCTGCCATAGGCAATGGCGGAATGTGGTAGGTCAGCCAACGAACAACCGCGTGAGCTGCGGTTCTCGCGACCAGGCTCAGGCAAGCTCGACCTCTCGAAGATCGAGACGGTCGCGCTCCCGGCCGCGGCGGAGTGATCGGAGGCAAGACGGACGTTGGCGCGCGGCTGTGGGCCGGCATCCACTTCCGCAGCGCCAACGAGCACGGCCTCGAGCTCGGCCACGCCATCGCCGACCGGGCGGCGGACACCGTGATGCGCCGGCGCCCGCCGCGGGGGTGAGGGGGCGGGATCTTCGCGACCTACGGTATTCACATATTCAAGGTCGGCGGCGCGCACCTCCTCCCTCCCCCCGCTCGCGAAGCGAGTGGCGGGGAGGGCCGACTCGGGCGAAGCCCGAGCGGGGGCGGGGGGTGCTTCCCCGAGGCGCGTCGTCGACGATCAGGCGCAGGTGTCGATGGGTGCTCCGGCCCAACCGCCGCATCATCCTCGTCGGCCTCTCGCCTCGCCCAGCCACCCCCGCCCCCCACCCTACCCCTCCCCGCCACTCGGCTTCGCCGAGCGGGGGGAGGGAGGAGCGAGAA
>DAINQO010000512.1:0-1631 GCA_036742625.1 Microvirga sp. | reverse complement strand
TTCGTCTCGCACGCCTTCCTGTCGGCGCTCGAGGATTCGGGTTGCGTCGGCGGGCGCTCGGGCTGGCAGCCGGTGCATATCCTGGTCGAGGCCGGCGCCGGCGAGGTCGTCGCCGCCGCGCCCTGCTACGTGAAATCCCATAGCCAGGGCGAGTACGTCTTCGACCACGGCTGGGCCGACGCCTACATGCGCGCCGGCGGGCGCTATTATCCGAAGCTCCAGGTCTCGGTGCCGTTCACGCCCGTCACCGGTCCGCGGCTGCTGGTCTCGCCACAGGCCGACCGCGACACCGCGCGGGCGGCGCTCGTCGCCGGCTTGCGGGCGCTGCGCGAGAAGATCGGCGCCTCGTCGATCCATCTCACCTTCCTGCCCAAGGCCGATTGGGATGCGCTCGGCGAGGACGGGCTGCTGCAGCGCGTCGACCAGCAGTTCCATTGGTTGAACGACGGCTATGCCGGGTTCGACGATTTCCTGGCGGCGCTGTCGTCGCGCAAGCGCAAGACGATCCGGCGCGAGCGGCGCGACGCGCTCGGCGCCGGGATCACCGTCGAGATCCTCGCCGGGCGCGAGCTCACCGAGGCGCATTGGGACGCCTTCTTTGCCTTCTACATGGACACCGGCTCGCGCAAATGGGGACGCCCGTACCTCAACCGCCGCTTCTTCTCGCTCGTCGGCGAGCGCATGCCCGAGCGGCTGGTGCTGTTCCTTGCGAAGCGCGCCGGGCGCTACATCGCCGGGGCGATCAACTTCGTCGGCGACACCACCCTCTACGGCCGCAACTGGGGCTGCATCGAAGACCACCCGTTCCTGCACTTCGAGCTCTGCTTTTATCAGGCGATCGACTACGCGATCGCGCATGGGCTCGCGCGCGTCGAGGCCGGGGCGCAGGGCGAGCACAAGCTCGCCCGCGGCTATCGCCCGGTCGCGACCTACTCGGCCCACGACATCGCCGACCCGGCGCTCCGGCGCGCCGTCGCCGAGTATCTGACGCGGGAGCGAACCTACGTGGCCGAGGCCGCCGCGGAGCTGTCCGAGGCCCTGCCCTTCCGGCATCGCGCCGAGGGTTGAGCCCGGCGCCGGGATTTCGTGACGATCATGATGACAGTGCGGCGTGCGGCCTCGTCATGACCGGCATCGCCCCTGGGACCGAAGAGCCGTCATGATGGAAATGCTGCCTCGACAGAGGCATCGCGGAATGCGGGCCATAGACCGGATTTCTTGCCTGCGCGCCCCGGCGGAGGTATCGGAACGCTCATGCCCTACGACCCCGCGAACGTCTTCGCCCGGATCCTGCGCGGCGAGCTGCCGAGCGAGCGTGTCTACGAGGACGAGCACACGCTCGCCTTCATGGACGTGATGCCGCGCGCCGACGGCCACGTGCTCGTGATCCCGAAGAGCCCGGCCCGCAATCTCCTCGACGCGGCGCCCGAGGACCTCGCGCGCGCCATCGCGACCGTGCAGAAGGTCGCCCGCGCCGTAAAGGCGGGCATGAAGGCCGACGGCATCACGCTGCAGCAGTTCAACGAGCGCGCCGGCGGGCAGGTCGTGTTCCACCTGCATTTCCACATCCTGCCGCGCTGGGAGGGCGTCCAGCTTCGCCCGCACACCGGCGAGATGGCGCCGAACGACGT
>DAINQO010000511.1:0-1635 GCA_036742625.1 Microvirga sp. | reverse complement strand
AGCCCTCCGACATCGCCGCGAGCTCGTCGCGGCTGATGACGTCGTCGATGTGGCGGAACGGGCGGTCGCCGGTGCGGCGGAAGACCTCGCCGAGGATCGCGTCCGGCGGCTTCGTCCGGTTCGCGAGCACGATCCGCGCCGTCGCCTCGCGGCGGCGGTCCTCGTAGGCCTTGAGCGCCGCCGCCGGGTCGTCCGCCGCGGCGAGGCACTCGGCGAGCGCGGCGGCATCGAGGATCGCCTGGCCGGCGCCGTTCGAGCCGCGCGGCACCATCGGGTGGGCGGCGTCGCCGAGCAGCGTGACGCGGCCGTGGCTCCAGCGCGGCAGCGGGTCCTGATCGACCATCGGAAACTCGAGCACCATGTCGGCGGCGCGAAGGAACGCCGGCACGTCGAGCCAGTCGAAATGCCAGTCGGCGAAGGCCGGCAGGAAGTCGTCGAGATTGCCGGGGCGGTTCCAGTCGCGCCGGCGATGGTGCGGGGTCTCGATCTCGGCGACCCAGTTCACGAGCTGGCGGCCCTCGGCGTCGATGCCGTCGCGGATCGGGTAGATGACCATCTTGCCGGTCGCAAGCCACCCGGCCCGGACCATGTTGGCGCCGGAAAGGAACGGCTGCCACCGCGTCGTGCCGCGCCACATGTTGACGCCCGAATAGCGCGGCGGGCCCTCGTCCGGGAAGAACTGCCGGCGCACCGCCGAATGGATGCCGTCGCAGGCGATTGCGACGGCCGCCCGCCGCGGCGGCAACGGCTTCCCTGTCGGGTCGCGGAAATGGACGGTCACGCCCTCGGCGTCCTGCTCGACGCCGGCGCAGGTCCAGCCGGTCAGGATGCGCTCGTCGCCGATGCGCTCCCGCGCCGCGTCGAGCAGCACCGTCTGCAGATCGCCGCGGTGGATCGAGAATTGCGGATGCGCGTAGCCGGCATGGCGGCCGAGCGGCTCGGCATAGATCAGCTGGCCGAAGCGGTTGAAGAACGTCGCCTCCTTCGTCGTCACGGCGACTTTCGCGAGCGCCGCCTCGAGCCCGAGCCGAGCGAGCTCCGCCGTCGCGTGCGGCAGGAGGTTGATGCCGACGCCGACCGGCCGGATCTCCGGCGCCGCCTCGTAGACTGAGGCCGCGATGCCGGCGCGGTGCAGCGTCAGCGCGAGCGTCAGCCCGCCGATGCCGGCGCCGATGACGGCGACGTCGTCCATCGGGCTCATTCGGCCGTGATGCCGGCGTCCTTCACGACCTTGGCCCAGCGGGCGAGGTCCGCCGCGAGGAGGTCGCGCAAGCGCTCCGGCGCGCCGCCGACGGCCGCGAGCCCCTGCTTCTCGAGCGCCTCCTTGACGCGCGGCGTCGCCAGGATCTCGTTCACGGCCGTGTTGTAGCGCGCGACGATCTCCGGCGGCGTGGCCGCCGGCGCGAGGAGCCCGTACCAGAGGTCGACGTCGAAGCCGGTCATGCCCTCCTCGGCGAGCGTCGGCACGGCGGGCGCGAGCCCGGAGCGCTGCTCGCTGCCGATCGCCAGCACCCGCAGCTGCCCGTCCTGGGCGAGCGGCAGCACGGTATGAACCGGTATGAACATCGCCTTGACGTGGCCGCCGACGAGGTCCTTCACGGCGCCGGCCGAGCCCGTATAGGGCACGTGCTTGAG
>DAINQO010000510.1:0-1639 GCA_036742625.1 Microvirga sp. | reverse complement strand
GCGGTTGTTGGTGGCGATCGCCGGCGCGAGCTTGTGGCTCACCATGTTGAGCGGGTGGTTGAAGGGCGTGATCGCCGAGATGACGCCGAGCAGCGGCAGGCGCGTGGTGTAGATCTTGCGGCTCTTGCCGTTCGGGCTGATGTCGCACGCGTAGATCTCGCCGTCGTCCTTGATCGTCAGCTGCGCCGCGAAGGACCACACGTCGTAGGCGCGGCTCGCCTCGTAGAGCGAGTCCTTCCAGCACAGGCCGGATTCCGCCGTGATGAGGCGGGCGAACTCCTCGCGGCGGTCGCGCAGCGTCTCGGCGGTCCGCTGCAGGATCTGCTGGCGCTCGTAACGGGTGAGCGTCGGCCGGAAGGCCTTGGCCTTGGCGAAGGCGTCGCGGACGTGCTCGGGCCGCGCCGCCGGGACCGTGCCGACGACCTCGTTCGTGTATGGGTTGAAGACCTCGACCGCGCCGTCGGTCTCGACGCGCTTGCCGGCTATGCGCATCGCCTCGCGGCGGGGAGGGGGCTTGACGGGAACGTTCATCATAGTCCTCGGCTGACTCGCAATAGCTCAGGTGCGTGCTTCGAGGCTCGGCCTTCGGCCTCGCACCTCAGCATGAGGAAAGTGGTTGCGCCATATAGGCGTCCTCATGCTGAGGTGCGAGCGCAGCGAGCCTCGAAGCACGCACAGTAGCTTCAGCGCACCAAATTCAGGGCGACGTCGAAGACGTCGAAGTTGCGCAAGGTCCGCCCGGACGGCACGTCGACCTTGCGGTTCGCGATCATCGGCACGGTCTGCTCGGTGAGCCCGCCATGCGAGCGCAGCGGCTCGGTCAGTCCCGAGAGGTCGTGCTTCTCGCGCGCGGTGCCGAGAACCTTGTGCCGCCCGGAGACCACGACGAGATCGCCGATGCGATCCCCCGGCAGCTCGAAGCGGCGGCAGGCCTCGTCGCGTCCGATCGCCACCTCGACGCCCTCGAGCGCCTGCAAGCGCGCAATCACGACCTGCCGGTCCGACCACTGCGGCAGGTAGACCGTGGCGAAGGAGCCGAGCGCGCCGTGATGGACGACATAGGGGTCGGTGATCGGCAGGATCACCCGCGTCTCGCCCTTGCCGAGCCAGCCGTCGAACAGCTCCTGGAGGTAGATCACGTCGGGCTCGCCGTTCGGGAGGTGCTTGTCGTTCATGCCGTGATCGGCGGTCAGCACCAGCATGCAGCCGGCGGCGTCGAACGCGCCGACGTAAGCGTCGAGCATGGCGTAGAAGCGGTTCGCGATGTCGGACCCCGGCGCCGCCTTGTGCTGCACGTAATCCGTCGTCGACAGATACATCACGTCCGGACGGAAGCTGGTCAGCAGCTTCACGCCGGCGGCGAAGACGAATTCGGACAGCTCGGCCGAGTACACGTCGGGCAGCTTCATGCCGACGAAGGCGAGCACGTCGTCGGTGCCGTTCTCGGCTTTCGTCGCCTTGTCGGCCTTTTCCGAGGAGAACGCGATGGCGCGCCCGCTTGCCATGTCGAGCCCGTAGCCGAGGAGCGTGCGCAGCTTGTCCTTCGCGGTCACGACCGCGACCCTGGCGCCGGCATCGTGGAGGGCCTTCATGATGGTGTCGGCGCGCATGAAGCGCGCGTCGTTCATCATCACCTCCT
>DAINQO010000509.1:0-1647 GCA_036742625.1 Microvirga sp. | reverse complement strand
TTGAGCGTCGTGCCGGCGTCGAGGACGCCGCCGCAGCCGGGGCAGAGCACGTTCCAGGACAGCTCGAAAAGGCCGAGCCGCGCTGCGTGCAGAAAGGCCGCGATGACGGGCTCCTCGTCGAGACCGTTCCTGGCTGCGAACGCCAGCGCGTTCGTCCGGTAGAGCGCATGGTCGGGCGCCTCCCGGACCAGCTGCTCGATCGCCGCCACCGCCGCCTCGTCGGCGGACTGCCGTAACGCCTGGAACGGGGTATCGGCTTGATTCATCCCAAGACCCTATCACGTCGCGTGGAAACATGGGCCGCCGCGGGCACCATCGGCCGAGCCGCGATGAGGACGGAGCTTTCGGCGTCCTTCAAGCCGCGGCGGCTTCCTGCGGCTGCGGCCCGAAGGTGAGCGTCCGCCCGTCGATGCCGAGAAGCTCCGCGAAGGCGGCGCGGCCTTCAGGCGAGACCGCGACGGCGCGGCCATCGCGGTGACGCTGGACCCAGCCGGACGCCAGGCAGTGGCTGCAGAAGGCGGTGCCGACGACGCCGGCAAGGTGGTGGCGGCGCTCGGTCCAGTCGAGGCAGGGCCGGCACAGCAAGCGCCGCCCGGCCCGCCGCTCGTCGAGCGGAAGCCCGAGGCGGGCGAAGAAATCCCGTCCGCTCGGCGTGATCTCGCCGGCGCCGTCGCTGAAGGCGACATGGCCCAGACCCTGCAGCGCGTCGGCGATCGCGACGCCGAGCCGCCCGGCGAGATGGTCGTAGCAGGTGCGGGCCGCCGCGAGCGCCGGGTCGACGCGGCGCAGCCGCGGATCGGGCGCGTAGGCTTCGCCGCCGACGACCGCCATCGTCTCGAGCATCTGCGCGACGAGCGCCGACGCGAGGCGGTAGTAGCGGTGGCGGCCCTGCGGCTCGACGGCGACGAGACGGCCGTCGAGGAGCTTCGCCAGATGCCCGCTCGCGGTCGGCGCGGCGATGCCGGCGAGGAAAGCGAGCTCCTTCGCGGTCCGGGCCCGTCCGTCCATGAGCGCGAGAAGGATGCGCGAGCGGGCGGGATCGCCGACTACCGAGGCAATCCAGGCGAGGTCGAGTTCCGAGCCCATGCCGGAAGCTTAGTCGAACCTGATCGCGACCGCACGCGCCATCGCTTCGGCCGTGGGCAAAGCGTTCGCCCGCGACTTTTGGGCCCGATCCTCCGATCCTGTGATCCTCATGACGGAGGGTTCGATGGACACCATCTTCACGCGTCTCGATGCGATGCCGGCCCGCTTCCCGAACGCAGGGACGCTCCCGGCCTTCAACCGAAGCTGAAGGCTTGCCTCGCCCGCAGCCGGCAGCGGCGCGACCTCGGCCTTCTGAGCGAGGACGAGCTCAGGGACATCGGCCTCACCGCCGCCGACGTCCACCGGGAATGCCAGCGCTGGCCTTGGGACGGCGCCGCGTCGCCGGGGAGCCGTGCGTCAGGCGATCGTCCGCGCGATGACGTGATGCCCGTCGAGGGCGAGATGCTCCTCGGGGCGGCCCTCGTCCTCGGGCAGAGGGCGGCGCCGGTCGGGCGGCAGCGCCTCGGCCGCGAGAGCGGCGAGCGCCGGCGCCAATCCTTGCGACCTTTGCTCCTGTGATCCAAGGCGGCGGATCGAGACCGTGCGCTCGGCCGCCTCCTT
>DAINQO010000508.1:0-1648 GCA_036742625.1 Microvirga sp. | reverse complement strand
TGCCCTTGCCGATGGTCTCGGCGACGTGGAGGCCGAAGAACAGGAAGGCGATGAAGTTGAAGAACGCCGCCCACAGCACCGCGTAGCGCGGGCTCAGCACGCGCGTCGAGACGATGCTCGCAATCGAGTTCGCGGCATCGTGCAACCCGTTCAGAAAATCGAACAGCAGGGCGATGAAGATCAGCCCGACGAGCAGGGGGAAGCTGACGACGACGGCGTCCACGCCCGGCCTCAGACGTGCTCGGTGACGATGCTGTGGATCTCGTTCGCGACGTCGTCGAGGCTGTCGGCGACCTTCTCCAAGTGATCCATGATCTCCATCGCGACCCAGAAATCGACCGGCTCGGTCCTCGCCCTCTCCTCGAAGAGCCGCTTGCGGGCGGCGTCGTAGATGTCGTCGGCCTCGCTCTCGACCCGCACGATCTTCTCGGTCAGGCTGTTCAGCGGCCCGATGTTCTTGCTGATCATCGACAGCAGCGGCACCGCCTCCTGCATCAGACCGGAGGCGCGGACGATGCATTCCGCCATCTGCATCATCTCGGGCTCGAACCGGGTCACCCCGAAGAGCAGGATGGTCTTCGCCGTCTTCTGCATCTGGTCGATGGCGTCGTCCATCGACTGGATCAGACGGGTGATGTCGCCGCGGTCGAACGGGGTGATGAAGGAGCGCCGCACGGCGAGCAGCACCTCGCGAGTGACGCGGTCGCCCTCGTGCTCGCATTCCATCACGGTCTTGAGGTTCGGCGCGAGCGCCGCACCGCCGGCAAGCGCGCTTCTCAAGGCTTCGGCGCCGGCGACGACGGCGCGCGCGTGTTCGGCGAAGAGGGCGAAGAACCGCTCCTCCTTCGGCAGGATCGCTTGCAGCCAGCGCATCCGGTCACCTCGTCGTGCTCGGGGACGGACCTAGCCCATCAACGCGCGGCGGAGAAGAAGGGCGCATCGGCCCGGGGCCGGTTTCCTCACACCACCTCGACCCGCACCACCTGGACCCCGTCCTCGACCCTAACCTCGACCACCCTCGCCTCGCCGCGCTTGACGACGCTGACCTTGCCGCTGCGCTCGAGGCGGGCCTCCTTCACGGTCTCGGCCCCGTCGAGCCCTTCGGTGCGCAGATCCTCGTCGAGGTCGTGCTCGGTGATGTGGGCGCGGCGCATGGCGTCACGGTCGGGCTTGCCGTCGCGGACGAGGACGCGCGGCCGGCCCTTCACGAGATTGCCGAAACCATGCGAGCGCGAGGCGCCGAACGAGAACACCCAGTGCATCGCGATCAGCGCCGCGCCGGCCGCGAGCGCCGGCCAGAACGGCGCGTTGCCGGTGATGGCGCGGCTCACGACTGCGCCGAGCATGATGCCGAGGATCACGTCGAAGGCGGTCGCGTGGCTCATGAAGCGCTTCTTGGCGAGGCGCACGAACACGACCATCACGGCAAATACGACGACGGCGCGCAGCACCATGTGGGCGGCGCCGAGCTCCTTCGCCTCGAGCTCCAGGCCGAGGGCTGCACCGACAACGGCTTTGAGGCTGTCCACCGTCAGGCCTTTGCCACGGCGGTCGAGGCTTTTCCGGCCCCGAGCACCGGCACCGCGGCGGCTGCCGCCGCGGCGTCCCCGCCCCCGACCTGCACGGTCGGAAAAGCGAAGCGGATGCC
>DAINQO010000507.1:0-1657 GCA_036742625.1 Microvirga sp. | reverse complement strand
CTCGGCGGCAACGAGAGCTATCCCGACCTGTTCCAGCCCTATGGCGGCTTCCCCGACGGCGTGAAGGTCGAGAACAGCCATATCGTCATGCCTGAGCTTCCCGGCATCGGCTTCGAAGGCAAATCGGACCTGATCAAGGTCATGCGCGAGCTGGCCGAATGATGATTTGCCCGTAGCCAAGCCGGTGGCTGTCCATCTAATGAGGGGGCGGACCCCGTTCGTGGGTGGGAGGAGAAAGCGTATGAGGTGGCTTACCGCCGCACTTGCCGCCGCGCTTGCGGCCGTGCTCGCGACGCTCGCCGGGCCGGCGCTTGCGGCCTATCCCGAGCGCCCGGTCACCGTCGTCGTCCCATTCGCGGCCGGCGGCGCGACCGACGTCATCGCCCGCATCTACGCCGACCATATGAGCCGCACGCTCGGCCAGCAGCTCGTCATCGAGAACGTGACCGGCGCCGGCGGCACGATCGCGGCGACCCGCGTCGCCCGCGCGAGCCCCGACGGCTACACGCTGCTGATGGGCAATCTCGGCACCCAGGCGGCAAGCGTCGGGCTCTACCCGAACCTTGCCTATGACCCGCGCACGGACTTCGCGCCGATCATGAACGCCGCCGCGACGCCGATGCTGGTCGCGGCGAAGAACGACCTGCCGGTGAAGGATTTCCGCGAGTTCGTCGCCTACGTGAAGGCGAACGCCGGCAAGCTGAACTACGGCACCGGCGGCGTCGGCGCGACCTCGCACCTGACCTGCCTCTTCCTCGACACGCTCCTCGACGTGAAGGTCCAGCACGTGCCGTTCCGCGGCTCGGGGCCGGCGCTCAACGCGCTCATCGCCGGGCAGATCGACTACGTCTGCGACCAGACCGTCGGCATCGTGCCGCAGATCCAGGGGAGGCAGGTCAAGGGCCTCGTCGCTGCGGTGAAGACCCGGATCCCGGTGATCCCCGACGTGCCGACCTCGGAGGAGCAGGGCCTGCCGCAGTTCCAGGCCGCAGGCTGGAACGCGCTCTTCGCGCCGAAGGGGACCCCCGCCGATATCGTCGAGAAGCTCAATGCGGCGGCGAAGGCGGCGCTGAGGGACGAGACCGTCCGCAAGCGCCTTCTCGAGCTCGGCGCGGAGCTTCCCGACGAGGCCGGCCAGACGCCGGCGGCGCTGGGCGAGCTCGTACGCTCCGAGATCGAGAAGTGGGTCCCGGTGATCAAGAAGGCGGGCGTGACGGCGAACTGATCTCCCCTTAAGCGCTTGATCCGCCTTGGAGAGACGTGCTCAACTCAGTAAAGCCGCAGCACAAGCCAGTGCCGCTCTCGGAGGAGCGCCGATGCCGACGGATGTTGACGCTGGCGCGCCCGCGCCGAAGCGGGGCCCGATCCGCGGCCCGCAGAACTTCGTCTCGGGGGTTGCGCTCATCGCGCTTGCGCTGTTCGCGGTCTATCTCGTCAGCGACCTGCCGCAGGGGACGCTGCGCGCGATGGGGCCGGCGATGCTGCCGCGCTGGCTCGCCATCGGGGTCGGCCTTTGCGGCGCGCTGCTCCTCGTGATCGGCCTCGTCCGCGACGGCGACGGCCTCGAAAAATGGACCTTTCGCGGCCCGGTGTTCGTGGCGCTCGGCATCGTCGCCTTCGGCCTCACGATCCGCCTGTTCGGGCTCGTCGTCGCCGG
>DAINQO010000506.1:0-1661 GCA_036742625.1 Microvirga sp. | reverse complement strand
CGTCGCTGCCCTTCGTCATCTACGGCATGATGGCGAACGTCTCGATCGGCGCGCTGTTCCTCGGCGGCATCATCCCCGGCATCGTCATGACGCTGTTCATGATGGGCTACGTCGTCTACTGCGCCCGCCGCGACGGCATCCCGCGCGACGCGATGTTCCGCTGGCGCGCGCTCGGCCTCACCTTCCTCGGCGCGCTGCCGGCGCTGATGACGCCGGCGATCATCCTCGGCGGCATGACCTTCGGCTGGTTCACGCCGACCGAGGCGGCGATCGCCGCCTGCACCTGGGCGCTGATCCTCGGCGTCTTCCTCTACCGCTCGCTGTCGTGGAAGCACTTCTACAAGGTAACCCTCGACACGGTCGAGACGACCGCCGGCGTGCTCCTCGTCGTCGCCGCCGCCTCACTGTTCGGCTGGGTCTTGACGACGACGCGGCTCACCGAGGCCGCCGCCGACGCGCTTCTGTCGGTGACCGCCAACAAATACGTCATCCTGCTCTTGATCAACGTGCTGCTGCTCGTCGTCGGCTGCTTCCTCGAGACCATCGCCTCGATCTCGATCCTCGTACCGGTGCTCATGCCGATCCTGGTGAAGGTCGGCATCGACCCGGTCCATTTCGGCGTCGTCATGACCCTGAACCTGATGATCGGCCTGCTTCACCCGCCGCTCGGCATGGTGCTGTTCGTGCTGGCGCGGATCTCGAAGATGTCGGTCGAGCGCACCACCATGGCGATCCTGCCCTGGCTCCTGCCGCTTCTTGCCTCCCTCATCGCGATCACGCTCATCCCAGAGCTGACGCTGTGGCTGCCGCGCACGCTCGGGTTCGTGAAGTAGCGGCGATCCTCCCTCCCCTCAGGGAAGGGCCGACTCGCCGAAGGCGAGCGGGGCGGGGTATGGCGCGGAGCGCCGTCCATGCGGCAACAGATTTCCTTGTGACGGATCGCGCTTCGCGCGATACCCCACCCGTACCCTCCCCTGAGGGGAGGGAATGCGATGGCCCAAGCCGGATGGGAAAACCAGACCATGAACACCCCCCGCGTGATCCGCCTCAACGGCGAGGACAACGTCGTCATCGCGATCGACCTCGTGAACCAGGGCGATCCGGCCCATGGCCTGACGGCGCGCCAGCGCATCCACAAGGGCCACAAGATGGCGATCGAGCCGATCCGCGAGGGCGAGCCCGTCCGCAAGTTCAACCAGATCATCGGCTTCGCGAAGAGCCACATCGCGCCCGGCGAATGGGTGCACGAGCACAACGTGGGTCTCCACGACTTCGCGCGCGACTACCGCTTCGCCGAGGACGCGCATGACGACGGCCTCCTGCCCGAGGACCGGCGCGCCACCTTCGAGGGCTACCGGCGCCCGAACGGCCGCGCCGGCACGCGCAACTACATCGGCATCCTGACGAGCGTGAACTGCTCGGCTTCGGTGGCGCGCTTTGCCGCGGCGGCGGTCGAGCGCTCGGGCGCGCTCGCCGATTACCCGCAAGTCGACGGCATCGTCGCGATCGTGCACGGCACCGGCTGCGGCCATGCCGCCTATGGCGAGGGCTTCGAGGTCCTGCGCCGCACGCAATGGGGCTACGCCAGCCACCCGAACTTCGCCGGCGTCGTCATGGTCGGCCTCGGCTGCGAGGTGTTCCAGATCGGCCGCATGAAGAAG
>DAINQO010000505.1:0-1677 GCA_036742625.1 Microvirga sp. | reverse complement strand
AGGCCCTCGCCGGATTCGATCTGCACCACGACGCAGATCTCGTCCGCCGCCTTCTTGAAGTAGTCCTTCACCCGGCCGAAGCGGGTCGCGCGGGTCGCGCCGGCGACGCCGCGCAGGCCCGCCGGCGGATAGCGCGTGTAGGCGACGGCGTTGCGCGCCTCGTCGGCGCTCGCGACCTGCGGGACGAGCAGCGTCTGCACGCCGATGTCGAGGTATCGCTTCACCGTCACCATGTCGTTCCACGGGATGCGAACGACCGCGGCGCTGTCGTAGGGCGCCGCCGCCTGGAGCTGGCCGAGCACCGATTCGAGGTCGGTCGGCGAATGCTCGGTGTCGATCATGATCCAGTCGAAGCCGGCGCCGGCGATCACCTCGACGGTGTAGTTCGACGACAGCGTCGACCACAGGCCGATCTGGCGCCGGCCGGCCTTGAGGGCGCGCTTGAAGCGGTTCTCCGGGATGTCCATGACGGTCCTTTGCGATCTGTTATTCGGCCGCGGCCGAGAAGGCATCGAGGAGCGCGAGCCGCGGCGAGCCCGCCCGCGCCGGCCGCGCCGCGAGATCGCGGGAAAGAGTCATCGGCTCGGGCCGGAACAGGCGCGGGTCCATGGTTGTGAGCTTCGTCGCGATCGCCGGGCGGAACCGCATCCGGGCGAGAACGTCGCGCTCGAGGTCGAGGCCCGGCGCGATCTCGACGAGCTCGACGCCGCGCTCGCTCAGCCGGAACACGGCGCGTTCGGTCACGTAGAGCACGCGCTGCCCGCGCTCCTGCGCGTAGCGGCCGCTGAAGGTGATCTGCTCGACCGCCTCGACGAGCTTCGGCCGCTCGCCGTCGCGGCCGGCCGCGAAGGTGCCGCTGAACACCACGGTCTTGGCGTTCTGGCTGATGTTGATGAAGCCGCCCGGGCCGATGATGCGGCCGCCGAAGCGGCTGACGTTGACGTTGCCCTCGCGGTCGATCTCGGCGAAGGACAGGAAAGCGAGGTCGAGCCCGCCGCCGTCGTAGAAATCGAACTGGTAGGGCTGGTCGATCATCGCCGCGTAATTCCGCGACGCTCCGGCCTCGCCACCGGACGCCGGCGCGCCGCCGATCAGGCCCTGCTCGTTCGTCAGGCACACCGCGTCGAGCACGCCCTCCTCGGCCGCCACATTGGCGATGCCGGTCGAGATGCCGGAGCCGAGGTTGCAGATCGCGCCCGGGAAAAGCTCGAGCGCGGCGCGCCGGGCGATCACCTTGCGGGCATCGAGCGGCAGCGCCGGGATGTCCGACAGCGGCACGCGGAGCTCGCCGGCGTAGGACGGGCTGTATTCGGTCTCGTAGGTCTGGCGCTGACCGGGCTCGACCACGAGGAGGTCGACGAGGATGCCCGGAATCTTGACCGCTTTCGCCGGCAGCGCGCGCCGCTCCGCCATGCGCTTCACCTGCACGACGACAAGGCCGCCGCAGCGCTTCGCGGCTTGCGCCATCGACAGCATCTCGCCGAAGATCGGCTCCTGCTCCATGGTGACGTTGCCGTCCTCGTCCGCAGTCGTGCCGCGCAGGAAGCAGGCGGCGATCGGGAACGGCTTGTAGAACAGGAGCTCCTCGCCCCGGAACGTCACGAGCTCGACGAGGTCCTCGGTCGCGCGCCGGCTCTGGCGGCCGCCGCCGTGGCGCGGATCGACGAAGGTGTGGAG
>DAINQO010000504.1:0-1690 GCA_036742625.1 Microvirga sp. | reverse complement strand
GGCGGGATCAGGATGTCGGTCGCGGCCGCGGCGCCGATGACGCTCGCCGAGAAGGCTCGCGGATAGCCGGCCCGCGACAGCGCCCCCATCATGGCGCCGCCGACCGCGGCGGCGTTCGCCGGTCCGGAGCCCGAGATGCCGCCGAGGAACATCGAGACGATCACCGTGACGGCGGCGAGCGAGCCGGCTTTGCGGCCGATGAGCGCCTGGGTGAAATTGACGAGGCGCAGCGCCACGCCGGAGCGGTCGAAGATCGCGCCGACGAGCACGAACATCGGCACGGCGAGCAGCGGGTACTTGGCGATGCCGGTGTAGGCGCTCGTCGGCGTCGCGAGCACGTTGAGATCGGCGAGATAAATGGCGAGCGTGCCGGCAAGCCCGAGGGCGACCGCGACCGGCGTGCCGAGCACGAAGAGGACGAGAAACGAGGCAAAGAGCGCGAGAGCGAGCATCGCGCCTTCTCACAACGGCTCGATGGCGTGGTGCTCGGGCGGCTGCCGGCTGCGCCAGACGCGGATGCCGTGCCCGACGGCGCGCCCGACCACGGCGGCCGAGAGCAGCGGCAGCGCCAGCGTGTAGATCCACTGCGGCTCGCCAAGGCCGGGGGAGGTCACCTCGAAGCGGTACTCGTCCCAGACCACCTTGCCGCCGAGCACGATCAGGAGGCCGAACATCGCCATCGTCGCGATGGTCGCGAGCATCTCGGCGATGCGCCGGCCCTGCGGCGGCAAGAGGTCGGCAAACCACGTGATGCGGATCTGGCGGTCGGCCGCCGTCGCGTAGCTCGCGCCGAGCATCGTCACCACGACCATGAGGGCGATCGAGTACTCCTCGGTGAAGGCGAAGGAGTAGTTCGTGAGGTAGCGCGCGATGACGTTGCCGAGCGTGATCAGGCACAGCGCCGCCATCGCGAGCGCCGCGATGCCCTTCTCGATCGAGAGCGGCACGCGCGTCTCGGGCTCCTTCGGCGCGAGGGTGGGATCGGGTTCTGCGGCCATGGCTTTCACGGTGGCTTACAGACCTCCTCATGCTGAGGTGCGACCCCGGGGCTTGACCCGGGGGAGCCTCGAAGCACGCACGCTGCAGGGGCTGCATCGGCAGGGTGCGTCCTTCGAGGCTCGCTGCGCTCGCACCTCAGGATGAGGGGTTGGGAGGTTGGCCGAAACGGAAGGCGGGCCTTTTAGGCCCGCCTCGCCGCCTCAGCTGCTGCGCGCCGAGACGGCCTTCTCCGCGCTTGCCACGAGGTCGTTGCCGATGCGCGCCTTCCACTTGTCGTAGACCGGGCGTGTCGTGTCGCGGAACGCCTTGATCTCGGCGTCGGACAGCCTGCTGATCGTCACGCCGAGGCCCTCGATCTCCTTCAGCGTCGAAGGATCGGCCTGGGTGATGCCTTTGCGCGCCAGCTCCTTGTTGTAGGCAGCGGCCTCGACCGCGGCCTCGCGCAAGATCTTCTGGTCCTCGGGCGAAAAAGCGTCCCAGACCGGCTTGTTGACCGAGTAGATCAGCGGATCGGCGACGTAGCCCCACAGCGTCACGAACTTCTGGCCGACGGTGTGCAGCTTCGCGACCGTGAAGATGGTGAGCGGGTTCTCCTGGCCGTCGACGGCGCCGGTCGAGAGCGCCGGCTGGGCGTCGGCCCAGCTCATCTGGGTCGGGTTGGCGCCGAGCGCCGTGAAGGTCTCGTTGAACA
>DAINQO010000503.1:0-1704 GCA_036742625.1 Microvirga sp. | reverse complement strand
GCGAGAGCGCCCCGGCGATGCCGGGCGGCGGTGGCGGCGGCATGGGCGGGATGGATTTCTGATCCACGCGACCTTGCGTCAGCAAACAACGGAAGGGCCGGCGAAAGCCGGCCCTTTTATTTTATGCTAAGCTGCCGTCCGACAGCGTCGGAACGGAGGGGACAATGGCCAAGGACAGCGGCCCCAAGGGCCAGCAGCCGGAGGCGCTGCGCTCGCTGAAGAGCGCCGCCCGTTCGGGCAGCCGAAAGCCCGGCAGGCAGGGATACGAGGCGCGCGGCGACACGGCGCCGAAACCGGCGGCGCCCGAGCGCAAGCAGAAGGCGGCGGCCGAGGTGCTCAAGGCCGGCGCCGAGAAGCGGCCGGACAAGATGCGTGCGGCGGCGAAGAAAGCACCGGAGCGGTAGAGCGCCGGTGCGGTGGCGCCGGTCCGCGTCACACCTGCGGGACCGTAAGCCCAAGCTCGGCGAGCTTCTCCTGCACGGCGGCGAGCGAGCGCTTGAGCTTCAGGCTGATGATCTCGGCCGGCACCTTCTCGAGCGCGAGTTCCCTCAGCTGCTGCACGGCTTCGGCGGTCCACGGGCGATCGGCTGCGACGTCGAGATCGCTCATCGGCTCTCTCCTTGGCCGATGCAGTTGCCGTTCCGCGCCTCAGCGGTGGGCGCGGTGGTGGCGCTTGCGGTAGGCCCTGCGGGTCGACCCGGTCGATTGCGGCACGCCGACGACGCCCTTGACGCCGCCGACCACCCCGCCGGTGACGCCGCCGACGACACCACCGACGGCTCCGCCGACCGGCCCCGCGGCGCGGTTGCCGACGGCCGCGCCCTGCTGCGCCCCGCGCACGATCCCTTGCGCCTCAGCGGCGAGCGGAAGGGCCACTGCCGCCGTCAGCGCGGCGGCCACGATGTAACGCGCCTTCATGGAGACCTCCACTGTGGTTGGCTGCAAGCTCAACCGCGAAGAAGAGGAGGGGTTCCGGCTCGCGACGGGTCTCGGCGGCCTGTCTTACCCGGTCGGCGCGCCGGCGGCAGGCTTTGGAATAGCGCGTGACCCACGCTTGTCGCGCCCGCTCCATTGCGCCGCGACGACGACCGCGCACAGCGCGACGCCGGCGAGATCGGTCTCCCAGCCCGGCTTCACGAGGCAGAACGCCGCCGCGACGAGGACGGCGCGCTCCCAGAGCGAGGCCCGGCGCAGGAAATAGCCGTGCAGGCCGGCGGCGAGGAGCATGATGCCGAAGCAGGAGGCGAGGAAGCGCCAGATGATGGTCGGCCAGTCGCCGATCATCAGGAGCGCCGGCTCGTAGACGAACATGAACGGCACGATGAAGCCAGCGGCGCCGATCTTCATCGCCGCCCAGCCGGTCGCCCACAAATCCGATTTCGCCAGGCCCGCCGCGGCATAGACGGCAAGCGCGACCGGCGGCGTGATCGCCGAGAGGATGGCGAAATAGAAGGCGAACATGTGCGCGGCCGGCATCGCGACGCCGAGCTTGATCACCGCCGGGACGAGGAGCGCCGTCATCACGATGTAGGCCGGCGTCGTCGGCATGCCCATGCCGAGCACGATGCCGGCGATCGCGGTCAGCATGAGCGCCAGCAGCAGGCTGTTCTGCGCGAGCCCGAGCACGGCCTGCGTGAACACGATGCCGGCGCCGGTCAGCGCCACCATGCCGATGATGATGCCGGCGCAGGCGCAGGCGAGCGC
>DAINQO010000502.1:0-1707 GCA_036742625.1 Microvirga sp. | reverse complement strand
ATCGCCGGCTTCACCGGCGCCGGCATCTCGACCGAGAGCGGCGTGCCGGATTTCCGCTCGCCCGGAAGCCCGTGGCTGAAGAACCAGCCGATCCCGTTTTCGGCCTACGTCGAAAGCCGGGAGGCGCGACGCGAGGCCTGGCGGCGCAAGTTCACGATGGACGATCTCTATCGCGGCGCAAGGCCGAGCCGCGGCCATCGCGCGCTCGCCGCCCTTATCGATGCCGGCAAGATGCCGGCAGTGATCACGCAGAACATCGACGGCCTGCAGCAGGAGGCCGGCGTCGCGGCCGACAAGGTCATCGAGCTGCACGGCAACGGCACCTACGCGACCTGCCTCGACTGCGGCGAGCGCCACGAGCTCGACTGGATCCGCCGGCACTTCGAGGCCACCGGCGATGCGCCGGACTGCCGGCTCTGCGGCGGCGTCGTGAAGTCGGCGACGACCTCGTTCGGCCAGGCGATGCCGGACGAGCCGATGCGGCGTGCCCGGGAGCTGACGCTCGCCTGCGATCTCTTTCTCGTCATCGGCTCGTCGCTCGTCGTCTATCCGGCGGCGGGATTTCCCTCAGCTGCCAAGAACAACGGCGCCGCGCTCGTCATCGTCAACCGCGAGCCGACGGAGCTCGACGCGTTCGCCGATCTCGTCATCAACGCCGAGATCGGCGACGTGCTCGAGCGCTTCATCGCGAGACCGCTCGGCGCGAGCGTGACCGCAGAGTCACGCGCTTGACACAAAGTGGGGGATCGTCACCTTTCGGGCTTCCCCAGATTCGCGACGGTGTTATCCTTCGCTTTAAGAGTCGCAGCGGCGCGATTCGATTGCGGGTTTGGTATATGTCTGAGGATTACGAGTCCGGTCCGTTAGGCGCGGGCACGCCGCGCGCTTCCGTCGACACCTCTCGCCACGAGGAGGCCGCGCCGGAACGGCCGCTGGACCTCATCGAAGTCGCCGGTCGCATCAAATGGTTCGACGTCTCGAAGGGCTTCGGCTTCATCGTGCCGGACAGCGGCATGCCGGACGTGCTCCTGCACATCACCTGCCTGCGCCGCGACGGCTACCAGGTCGCCCATGAAGGCGCGCGCATCGTCGTCGAGGCGACGCAGCGCCCGCGCGGCCTGCAGGCGTTCCGCATCGTCTCGCTCGACGAGTCGAGCGCCATCCACCCCTCCGAGCTGCCGATGCCGCGCACCCACGTCGCGGTCGTGCCGACGAGCGGGCTCGAGCCGGCGATCGTCAAATGGTTCAACCGCCTGCGCGGCTTCGGCTTCCTGACCCGCGGCGAGGGCACGCCGGACATCTTCGTCCACATGGAGACGCTGCGCCGCTACGGCATCGCCGAGCTCAAGCCCGGCGAACGCGTGCTGGTGCGCTTCGGCGACGGCGGCAAGGGCCTGATGGCCGCCGAGGTGCGGCTCGCCGACGGCACCTTGCCCGCCTCGCACTGACCTCTTTGATGCGAGCCGTCCTGCGCGCCCTGCTGGCCCTGCCGGCATTGGCGCTGCTGCTCGTCTCCTCGGCCGTCGACGCCCAGCAGTTCGAGCCGCTCGCGATCGTCACGGCGAGCGCCCGGCATGCCTTCATGGTCGAGGTCGCCCGCGACGACGCGACCCGCGCGCAGGGGCTGATGTACCGGCGCAGCCTTAGCCCCGATCGCGGCATGCTGTTCGACTTCAAGCGCGTCGAGCCGGTCTCGATGTGGATGCA
>DAINQO010000501.1:0-1708 GCA_036742625.1 Microvirga sp. | reverse complement strand
CGCCGATCGCCAGCATCATGATCGGGATCGACAGCGCGGCGAGCGCCACGACGGCACCGTCCTCGTCGCGGAGAAACGAGCGGCTGAGAATGCGCATCGGGGTGCCCTAACTTTGGTTTGACCGTTCGATGCGCAATCTTGCGGGAATTTCCCTAAAAATTGTAACGGCTCTCATCCCGGAACCAAGCCGCTCTTCTTTCCTTTCCGTTAAGCAAACCCGCGACGGTAAGCCAAACCCGTTAGTAACCTGCCGCTAACCTTACGGCAGGCGAGCGCTCATCCGGCGCGCCGGAGCGCCGCGTCCTCGCTCCGCGGGCGGTACACCGCGACGGCCTCGTCGAAGCCGTTGACGTCGTGCGAGCCGAGCGGCTCGGGATCGCCCCACAGGAACTCGACGAAGCTTTGCGACATCAAAAGCGGCTCGCCCAGCACCTTGTTGAGTTGGGCGATCCGGCTCGCGAGGTTCACGTCGCGGCCGATGATGGTGAAATCGAGCCGCTCGCCGGAGCCGACATTGCCGTAGGCGGCCTCGCCGTGATGGAGGGCGATGCCGACGTCGATCGGCACCGGGAAGCGCCCTTCGAGGTTCGCGGCCTCGATGCGGACGAGCGCCGCGGCGGCGGCCGAGAGCGCCGACTGCGCCGCCCCGCCGAGGTCGTCGCCGCTCTCGCGGAAGATCGCGAGCAGCCCGTCGCCCATGTATTTCAGGATCTCGCCGCCCTCTGCCTCGACCGGCGGCACGAGGCAGTCGAAATAGGCGTTGAGGAGCTCGACCGACTCCTCAGGCCGCATCTTGGCGGTGATGCGGGTGTAGTTGCGCATGTCGGCGACGAGGATCGCGGAGCGAATCGTCGTGACGTCGCCGCGCCGCACCCGTCCCGACAGGATCGCCCGGTGCGGCTCGTCGCCGACATAGATGCGCAGGAGCTGGTCGAGGCTACGGTAGCCGGCGAGGATCTCGAGCACTGCGGCGCCGATCGGCATCACATAGCCGATGAACGCCAGGTCCATCTCCGAGAACCCGTCGGGGTGCTTGGTCGCGAAGGCGATGCCGTTCTCGTCGCCGTTCGCGAACATGATCGGAAGGCACAGATAGGCGGTGTAGCCCGCGGCTTTCAGCTCCGGCACGACCCCGAAGGCGTCGTCGGGAGTCGCGGCGAGATCGAGGACCAGCGGCTCGCGGGTCTGGTGAACGTAGTGGAAGGGGCTGCGCTCATAGGCGCCCTGATCCCGGCGGTCGTAGCGGAATTTCTCGCTATGGCTGCCCTCGCCCTTGACCCAGAAGCGGCCGATGGCGGCGTGCTCGGAATGCAGGGTCTCGAGGGCGAGCGAGCCGCGGTCGATCGGAACGCCGGCCTCGTTGAGGCGCTCGCACAGCCCGGCGACGAGAAAGCCGGTGTCGCGCTTCGTGCGCGCCTCCTGCACGAGCCAGCCCCGCACCCGGCTTGCGGCCGCGAGCCGGGCCGGGTCGCGCACGAGCACGTCCCGCAGCTCCTCCATGGTCGGGGGCGGGTTCGGGCCGGCGGGGGAGATCAGCGACGGCCGGTCGTAAGACGGCCGGGCGGCGGAATCAGCCATAAGGCCAAGGTGGGGCGGCAAGCGGCGGGACGCAACCGCCACATGCCCATCCGGCTGTCAGATTTGCCGCTCACCTGTGGCCGCCGCTGGGCATTCACTCTGCTCCTGCACGGCGGTATGCATGGCACGG
>DAINQO010000500.1:0-1709 GCA_036742625.1 Microvirga sp. | reverse complement strand
ACGGCACCGGCGCCGTCATGATCGACGGCAAGATGCAGGACGACGCCACCTGGAAGCAGGCCAAGGTTATCGTCGACCTCGCGGAGCTGATCGCGGCAAGGGACCCGGAGCTGGCGAAGGCCTACGCGGGCTCATAGCGGTTCGCGGGCGCTTCCCTGGCGCCATCCAGGCGCGCCGCCTCATTCGATCACAGCGTCGGCGCGACCAAGGAGCGTCAGGGGGATCTCGATGCCGAGGGCTTTCGCAGCCTTGAGGTTGATGATGAGCTCGATTTTTACCGGCTCCTGGATCGGCAGATCGGCAGGTTTCTCGCCCTTCAGGATCCGGTGGACGTATCCGGCGGCAGCACGGAAGTTGTCCGGGACGTACGCGCCGTAAGAGATCAGGCCGCCGCTCTCGCAATACTCCCGCTCGGGATAAAGGGCCGGCACGCCGGCCGCGCCGACCAGCGAGACGACCGTCTGGCGGTTGTTCCAGAACATCGCGTCAGCGACCACGATGACCGGAGCTCCGGCCTGGAGATCCGCAGGCCGAAGCGCGCGCAGCGCTTCCGGGGTCGCTGCGTCGATCCGACTTACCGTCAACCCAAGCGCCCGCGCAGCATCTCGTATGGTCTCGAGCGCGAGGTCGGAACCGGGGACCGGGTTCACGAGCACGGTCACCGCCGTGGCGTGGGGAAGAAGCGTTCGCAGGAGGTCGACGCGCTTCTCGCTGAGCTCACGGTGCAGCAGGGTGAAGCCGGTCAGATTGCCGCCCGGCCGCCGCAGGCTCTTGACCAGCCCAAGGGCGACCGGATCGATGCCGCTCGTGGCCATCACGATGGGAATACGCTTGGTCCTATGCTGAGCGGCGCCCGCCGCGGCGGGGCCGTCCGTCACGACGACGTCGACGGGCAGCGCGACGAGTTCGGCAGCGAGATTCGAGAGCTCGGATGAAACGCCGTGGGCTGAGCGAAACTCGATCACGATGTTGCGCCCCTCGACATAGCCGAGTTCGGCGAGCGCCTGACGAAAGGCGCGAAAGATCCGCGTCTGATCGCTTTGGGCTGGGGTGAGGATTCCGATGCGGTAAACCTTGCCCTGCTGCTGCGCCTCGGCTTCGAGGCACGCGAAACCGGAGGCGCTCAGAAATCCAATGAACTCCCGCCGCCTCATTCGATCACCGTGCGATCCCCTGGCCGCCGGCGACAACCCGTGGCGTGGTGAGCCAGAGTGTGGTTGCGGTGCCTGTCTCGAAGCGGCTTCGGCGCAGCATGACGCTCTCCTTGCGGCGGGAGCGCCCGAGGATCTGGCCGACGGTGACGCCATGGTACGCCATAAACAACACCCGGGCGAGCCCGGCCTTGCGTCCGGGCGGATTCGCTCGCACCGGATATCGCGGCCGAATCCGATCAGCTCGGCGCGAAAGACGGCATCGGGCGCTGGACCGCGTCGGCGGCGGCATCTGCCGCGGCCTGGAACGGCCGCCAGATCGTCCCGCGCGACTGGATGGTCGAGGCGACGACGGAGCCGACGTAAAAGTGTGCCGTTGCGCCGGCGCCCCTTCATTTGCGCGTCCACCCGCGCAAGGGTAGCCTTGAACGATGAAGCTCTTCGCCTTGTTCGGCGCCCTCGCGCTCGCCGCCGGCGCCTCGCCCGCCGCCGCCAGCCCGACCTTCAGAAGCGACGGGCCGAATGCCGAGGCTTACGGCGCGGCCGAGGGTTATCCGG
>DAINQO010000499.1:0-1727 GCA_036742625.1 Microvirga sp. | reverse complement strand
CCGCCCTCTATCAGCGCACCTCCCTTCCGGAGAAGCTGATGCGGCCCTCGAAACGCGCCCCCGACGAGTTGCGCAAGGTCACGCTCGAGCGCGGCGTCGCGCGCTACGCCGAGGGCTCCTGCCTCGTCGCGTTCGGCGACACCAAGGTGTTGTGCACGGCCTCGCTCGAGGAGCGCGGGCCGCCCTGGCTGCGCGGCTCCGGCAAGGGCTGGGTCACGGCCGAATACGCGATGCTGCCGCGCGCCACGCACGAGCGCACGCGGCGCGAGGTGACGTCGGGCAAGCCCTCCGGCCGCACGCAGGAGATCCAGCGCCTGATCGGGCGCTCGCTGCGCGCCGTGTGCAACCTGCCGGCCATCGGCGAGAAGCAGGTCGTCGTCGATTGCGACGTCATCCAGGCCGACGGCGGCACGCGCACCGCCGCGATCACCGGCGCCTGGGTGGCGCTCTCCGACTGCTTCGCCTGGATGCAGTCGCGCTCGATCATCTCGGTGAACCCGCTGCGCGAGCACGTCGCCGCCGTGTCCTGCGGCATCCATCAGGGCACGCCGGTGCTCGACCTCGACTACGCCGAGGACTCGGCCGCCGAGACCGATGCCAATTTCGTCATCACCGGCTCCGGCGGCCTCGTCGAGGTGCAGGGCACGGCCGAGGGCAAGCCGTTCTCCGAGGAGGAGTTCATGAGCCTGATGCGGCTCGCGCGGGTGGGCGTCGCCGAGCTCGTGGCGCTGCAGAAGGCGGCGGTGGCGTCGTAACGGAATGCCCCGCCGGCTCACCGGAAAACTCGTCGTCGCGACCCACAATCCCGGCAAGCTCGCCGAGATGCGCGCGCTTCTCGCGCCCTACGGCGTCGAGGCGGTGTCGGCCGGCGAGCTCGGGCTGCCGGTGCCGGCCGAGACCGGGCACATGTTCGCCGAGAACGCCGCCATCAAGGCGCATGCCGCGGCGCGCGCGACCGGGATTGCGGCCTTCGCCGACGATTCGGGCCTCTGCGTCGACGCGCTCGACGGCGCGCCTGGCCTGTTCTCGGCCGACTGGGCCGTCGGCAAGGATTTCGGCCCGGCGATGGCGCGGGTCTGGCGCGAGCTCTCCCGCCGCGGCGCCACCGCGCCGCAGGCGCGCCGCGGCCATTTTGTGTCGGCGCTCGTCATCGCCTGGCCGGACGGGCACGACGAGCTGTTCGAGGGCCGCGTCCACGGCACGCTGGTGTGGCCGCCGCGCGGCGCGCAGGGCTTCGGCTACGACCCGATGTTCCGACCCGACGGTTTCGACAGGACCTTCGGCGAGATGTCGGCCGAGGAGAAGCACGGCATCGACTGGAGCCGCGGCGGCGCCGCGCTCTCGCATCGCGCGCGGGCGTTCGTGAAGCTCGCGGCGGCGTGCCTGGAGAAGCCCGCGGCTTAGCGCTGCCTCGGCCGCGTGCCTGGCTTCCAGGCGCAGGCCCTGACGCCGGCGTTCTGCCAGCAGCGGCCGCGGCGATCGAGCGGGCCGGTGTCGTCATAGGAATGGCGCTTGCCGGTCTCGATGTTCAGGAGCCCGGAGGCGCGGCCACGGCCCTCCGCGAAGGCCGAGAGAGTGACCGACGCGCCGTCGGCGGATTTGCCCTCGGCCGTGAAGCCGCCGTCGCGGCGGAAGTCGACGTCGCAGGATCCGTTCACGAAAGCATGATCCTGAAAAGTGGCTACCGGTTTTCGGAAAAGATCATGCTCAAACAAAGAGGTAGAGCG
>DAINQO010000498.1:0-1734 GCA_036742625.1 Microvirga sp. | reverse complement strand
GCGATCATCGACGAGCCGGACATCGAGAACAGCTTGTTCTCCGAGCCGATGAAGATGCGCACGCCCTCGCCGCCCTCGGCCCGCGTCAGGAGCTCGATGACGTCGGTCTGCGTCTCGAGGTCGGCGAACAAGAGGCGGATGCGCTCGAGGTCCTCGACGGCGCGCAGATCCTCGAGCAGGTTCGCCTGCCCGCGGACGATGAGGTGGCGGGCTTCGGCCGGCCCCGAGCTCGTCGCGACGCCGGCCTCGACGAGCCGCGCCGTGATGGCGTCGAGCTCGCGCTCCATCTCGGTCCGGCGGACCTCGATCTCGCTCTTGATCTCGGCGAGCGTGCGGCCGCGGATGCGGGCGTTGAGGAAGTTCGCGGCCTCGGTCAGCCCGGAGGGCGGCAGGCCGGGCGGCAGGTCGACGAGCCGGTTCTCGATCGAGCCGTCCTCGGAGACGAGCACGACGAGCGCGCGGGTCGGCTCGAGGCGGACGAACTCGACGTGCTTCAGCCGCGGGTTCTGCTTCGTCGTGACGACGACGCCGGCGCCGCGCGAGACGCCGGAGAGCAGGCTCGAGGCCTCGGCGAGCGCGCTCTCGAAGGTGTGGCCGGTCGCGGCGGCGCGCATCTGCGCCTCGACGCGCTCGCGCTCCTCGGCGGTAAGGTCGCCGATCTCGAGCATGGCGTCGACGAAGAAGCGCAGGCCGATCTCGGTCGGCAGGCGCCCGGCGCTCGTGTGCGGCGCGTAGATCAATCCGGCATGCTCGAGATCGGCCATGACGTTGCGCACCGAGGCCGGCGACAGCGTCATCGGGATGATGCGCGAGATGTTGCGCGAGCCGACCGGCTCGCCGGTCGCAAGATAGCTGTCGACGATCTGCCGGAAGATCTCGCGCGAGCGCTCGTTCAGCTCGGCGATGGCGCGGGCCTGGGCCGGCGAGGGCAGGGGGTTCGGGGCGACGGTCATCGGCGGCGCGGCAGGGCTCCGGTCGAAGGCATCATGGGGGCGGAAGGCGCGGCGGTGCAAGCCGGCGGGCGGAAGGCGTCAGAGGGGGGGATCGTCGTCTCGGCCGAGGAGCCGCTCGTAATCGCGGGCGCCGTGGAAGACGTGAAGCACCTCAATCGTGTCGGCGCAGACGCGATAGATGATGATGTAGCCCCGGTAGGCTCGCCGGCGGATGCCGGGGCGGCGCGGCATCGGGGGATGGCGGTGTGGCGCATCCGCCAACTCCTCGCAGCGATCGACCAACTCATGGACGAAGCTCGCGGCCCGAGCCGGGTTGTCGTGCTGGATGAAATCGCCGATTTCAGTCAGGTCCGCGCGTGCTGCGGCCGTGATGAAGACCCTCATGCACGCTTGCGCTGGGCCGGCGAGGTGAAACGCTCCCTCAGATGAGCGCGCACCTCGTCAACCGTATGCACCCGCCCGGCCTCAACGTCAGCGATGCCGCGCGCAATCGCAGCATCCAATTCGGCCAATCGGGCTTCACGCTCCTGGACCAGCCTGACGCCCTCGCGGAGGACTTCGCTCTTCGAATTATAACGGCCGCCTTGCACCAGGCTTTCCACATAAGCCTCTAGCTTAGGGCCGAGGTCCACGCTGCTCGCCATTTCGGTCTCCGCAGGTTCAATAGCTATTATTGACCCGCTCGCCCGCGCCCGCAAGCGGCACAGCGTCTTGCTCCCGCCAGCGCCGCCCTCTATCAGCGCACCTCCCTTCCGGAGAAGCTGATGCGGCCCTCGAAACG
>DAINQO010000497.1:0-1735 GCA_036742625.1 Microvirga sp. | reverse complement strand
TCGAGGATCTTCTTCGTCTCGACCACCATCTTCCACTCTTCCTTGGTGAAGCCGTCCTCCATGAAGGTGTCGATGTGCGGGATCAGGTTGAAGGCGATGCGCTTCGGGAACTTCTTCGCCTCGACCTCCTTCAGCGAGTAGAGGGCGCGGGTCTGGCGGTCGAGCTCGTCCTCGCCCTCCTTGCCGGCGCCGGAGACCGACTGGTAGGTCGCGACGACGACGCGCCGGATCGTCGCCGCGTCGTGCAGCGGCTTCAGCGCCACGACGAGCTGCGCCGTCGAGCAGTTCGGGTTGGCGATGATGTTCTTCTTGGTGAAGCCGCGCACCGCCTCGGCGTTGACCTCGGGCACGACGAGCGGCACGTCGGAATCGTAGCGCCAGGCCGACGAGTTATCGATCACGACCGCGCCCTGCGCGGCGATCTTCGGCGACCATTCGCGCGAGACGTCGCCGCCGGCCGACATCAGGCAGATGTCGACGTCGGAGAAATCGTAGGTGTCGAGCGCCTTCGCCTTGAGGCGGCGGTCGCCATACGACACCTCCGAGCCCTGGCTGCGGCGGGACGCCAGCGCCACGACCTCGTCGGCCGGGAAGGCGCGCTCCTCGAGGATGTCGAGCATGACCCGCCCGACATTGCCCGTCGCTCCGACGACGGCGACCTTGAAGCCCATTTCGAATTCTCCTGCGCTCGTGCCCCGACTATAGCAGCCCGCGGCGGGCTTTGCCTCCCGCCGCGGCTCGGGGAGAGGACCGGGGACGAGAAGGACCGCTCTAGCGACGCGTGGTCGTCGCCGGCGTGACGCGTTTCGCTTCGGTTTTCGGCAGCGTCGTCACGGGCCGGATCCTTCGAGGCCTGCGGAAGATGGGTTCCGCAGGCCGGTTGAGCAACACCACGGGCGGTATTCTGTCAAGGTCGGCTGTCGCGACAACGTGAGCCCAGCCGCCGATCGCTTTCTGCCATCCTCGGCACGGGGCGCGCAATGCTGGGACGAAAGCCATGGGCTTGATCGCCACCCCGACTATCGGCCGTCGCCGCTTCGTCGCCGGCGGGATTGCCGCCGCCGGCACGCTGATCCTTCCGGCCGGCCTTGCCGCCGAGGCCGGGCTCGTCGCGACGCCGCGCACCACCGCGGGGCCGTTCTATCCGGTGCAGTTCCCGGCCGACGTCGACAGCGACCTCGTCGTGCTGCGCGGCAGGGCGGCGCGGGCCGAGGGCACCGTCACCCATGTGACGGGCCGCGTGCTCGGGCTCGACGGCCGGCCGATCTCGAATGCCACGGTCGAGATCTGGCAGTGCGACGCCCGCGGCCGCTACCTGCATCCGGGCGACACCGGCGGGCGGCCGCGCGACAAGGCCTTCCAGGGCTACGGCCGCGCGGTCTCCGACGCCGACGGCCGCTACCGCTTCCGCACCATCCGGCCGGTGCCCTATCCGGGGCGCACGCCGCACATCCATTTCGCCGTCCAGGCGCCGGAGCGGCGCGAGCTCGTGACGCAGATGTATGTCGCCGGCGAGCCCGGTAACGCGCGCGACGACCTGTATCGGGCGATCCGCGACCCGCGCCAGCGCGCCGCCGTGACGGTCGCTCTCGAGCCCGCGAACGGCATCGAGCCGGGCGCGCTCGCCGGCGCCTTCGACCTCGTGCTCGCCTGAGTCGCCGGCGGCGGGCGCTTTTCTCGCGACATGGTTTACGGCGAAGGCGCGCCGGCGGCGCGCCGTAACGCCCGGTTTACG
>DAINQO010000496.1:0-1744 GCA_036742625.1 Microvirga sp. | reverse complement strand
TTGCCGCGCACGGCGTGCTGCAGGTCGCGCACCGTATCGGCGTTCCAGACGTGGTTCTCGCCGCGGAAGCGGAAGGCATACTCGCCGCCGACGTCGAGCGCGGTGCGGTAGACCGGCGCATCGCCGAAGGCGTCGCGATGCCGCCGCACCGTCTCCTCGGCGATCTCGGCCATGCCGGCGCCCTCGATCGTCGTCGCGGTGCCGAAGAAGTCGCGGTCGACGAACTTCGAGGACAGGCCGACGGCGTCGAAGATCTGCGCGCCGCAATAGGACTGGTAGGTCGAGATGCCCATCTTGGACATCACCTTGAGCAGGCCCTTGCCGATCGACTTGATGTAGCGCTTGACCACCTCCTTGGCCTCGACCTCGACAGGCAGCTCGCCGCGCTCGTGCATGTCGAGCATGGTCTCGAAGGCGAGATAGGGGTTGATCGCCTCGGCGCCGTAGCCGGCAAGGCAGGCGAAGTGGTGCACCTCCCGCGGCTCGCCGGACTCGACGACGAGCCCGACCGAGGTGCGCAAGCCCTTTCGGATCAGGTAGTTGTGCACCGCCGCCGTCGCGAGCAGCGCCGGGATCGGGATGCGGTCGGGCCCGACGAGCCGGTCCGACAGGATGATGATGTTGTAGCCGCCGTGCACGGCGGCTTCGGCGCGATCGCAAAGGCGGTCGAGGGCGCCGTCGAGCGCCGCCGCGCCCTGCTCGGCCGGATAGGTGACGTCGAGCGTCTTCGTGTCGAATGAATCCTCGACATGGCCGATGCAGCGAATCTTCTCGAGGTCCTTGTTGGTCAGGATCGGCTGGCGCACCTCGAGGCGCTTGCGGCGCGAGGTGCCCTCGAGGTCGAGGATGTTCGGCCGCGGCCCGATGAACGACACGAGGCTCATGACGAGCTCCTCGCGGATCGGGTCGATCGGCGGGTTCGTCACCTGGGCGAAGTTCTGCTTGAAGTAGGTGTAGAGCAGCTTCGGCCGATCCGAGAGGGCCGAGATCGGCGTGTCGGTGCCCATCGAGCCGACCGCCTCCTGGCCGGTGATCGCCATCGGCTGCATCAGCAGCTTGAGATCCTCCTGCGTGTAGCCGAAGGCCTGCTGGCGATCGAGGAGCGACACGTCGGTGCGCGATTCCCGCGCCTGCACCGGCTTCAGCGCCTCGAGCACGATCTGCGTGCGGCGGAGCCAGTCCTTGTAGGGATGGCGGGCGGCGAGCTCCTTCTTGATCTCGTCGTCCGAGACGATGCGCCCCTGCTCGAGATCGATCAGCAGCATCTTGCCCGGCTGCAGGCGCCACTTCTCGACGATCGTCTCCTCCGGGATCGGCAGCACGCCCATCTCGGAGGCCATGACCACGAGCCCGTCCCGGGTGACGAGATAGCGCGCCGGCCTCAGCCCGTTGCGGTCGAGCGTCGCGCCGATCTGGCGTCCGTCCGAGAAGGCGATCGCCGCCGGCCCGTCCCATGGCTCCATCAGCGCCGCGTGGTACTCGTAGAAGGCGCGCCGATCCTCGTCCATGAGCGGATTGCCGGCCCAGGCCTCCGGGATCAGCATCATCATGGCGTGCGCGAGCGGGTAGCCGCCGCGGACCAGGAACTCGAGCGCGTTGTCGAAGCAGGCGGTGTCGGACTGCCCCTCATAGGAGATCGGCCACAGCTTCGAGATGTCGTTGCCGAAGAGGTCCGAGTCGACCGAGGCCTGGCGCGCCGCCATCCAGTTGACGTTGCCGCGCAGCGTGTTGATCTCGCCGTTAT
>DAINQO010000495.1:0-1755 GCA_036742625.1 Microvirga sp. | reverse complement strand
TTTGACAGTGCCAAACCTTCGCCTCGGCCAAAGGCCCGAGGGGATGGCGCGCGCCCTCGACTTAAAGGCCGTCGGCGGTCTCGGCCGGCAGGCGCGGCTTGCGTTGCGGCCGGCGAGCGTCCTTTAATCCCGCAACCGACGAAGGAGCGCCGATGATCAAGTTCTTCTACAATCTCTCGCCCAACCCGATGAAGGTTGCGCTTTTCCTCGAGGAAGCCGGCCTCGCCTACGAGCCGGTGCCGGTCGACACGCGGCGCGGCGAGCAGTTCCGGCCGGACTACCTCGCCGTCAACCCGAACGCCAAGGTGCCGGCGATCGTCGACGGCGACGCCACGGTGTTCGACAGCAACGCCATCCTCCTCTACCTCGCCGAGAAGACCGGCAAGTTCCTGCCCGAGAGCACGCCGGCGGCGCGCGGCGAGATGCTGTCCTGGCTGATGTTTATCGCCACCGGCATCGGCCCGTTCTCCGGCCAAGCGGTGCACTTCAGGCATTTCGCGCCCGAGAAGGTGCCCTACGCGCTCACCCGCTACATGTTCGAGGCCGAGCGCCACTACGGCATCCTCGACCGGCGTCTCGCCGAGCGCCGCTACATCCTCGGTCCGAGCTACACCATCGTCGACATGGCAGCCTGGGGCTGGGCCCGGATGGTGCCGTTCATCATGGGCGACGACGCCTGGGGGCGCTTCCCGAACCTCAAGCGCCTGCACGACGAGATCGCCGGCCGGCCCGCCGCCGCCCGCGTCGCCGCGCTGCGCGAGAAGCACGCCTTCAAGGCCGAGATGGACGACGAGGCCCGCCGCAACATGTTCCGGCACCTCGCCGAGGCGACCGACCGCGCCGCCTGACGGCGATCGCGGCGTGGTCTTAAGCGGCGTCGGCCGCGAAGGCCGCGGCGCGGTCCCGGCTGCCGAGAAAGGCTTCGATCTTCTCGGCGACGACGCGCTCGACGGCGTCCTGCGCGAGGCGCAGCTCGCGCTCGGGCAGCGCCCGGCAGGCGGCGTCGGTCATGCGCTCCGTGCGCCCGAGCGCCGTCAGCATGGCGTGCTCGAGGTCGGTCGCGATGTTGACCTTGCTGATGCCGCCGCCCGGCAGGCGGACGGCGGCTTGGATCATGTTAGCCGGCACGCCCGAGCCGCCATGCAGGACGAGATGGACCGGGGTGCGGGCCCGGATCGCCTCGAGCCGCGCGAGATCGACGCGCGGCTTGCGCGTCGTGTAATGGCCATGCGCCGTGCCGACCGCGACGGCGAGCGCGTCGACGCCGGTCTCGGCGACGAAGCGGCCGGCCTCGTCGGGATCGGTGAACTGCTCCTCGTCTTCCTCGGTCTCGACGAAATCGGTGGTGCCGATCCGGCCGAGCTCGGCCTCGACGGACACGCCGCGGGCGTGGGCGTAGGCGACGACGGCGCGCGTGACGCGCACGTTGTCGGTAAACGGCGCCGCCGACTGGTCGATCATCACCGAGGTGAAGCCGGCGGCGATCGCCGCCTCGATCACCGGCATCTCGAAGGTGTGGTCGAGATGGAGCACCACCGGGACGGTCGAGCCTTCCGCCTCGAGGGCGCGGAAAAAGGCATCCCCGAACGCGGCCGGGGTGACTCCGTAGCGCTCCATCTCGCGCTGCGAGATCTGCACGATCGCGGGCGAGCGCGCGCGCTCGGCGGCGCGCAGGATCGGCCGGATCATCGCCGTGTAGCGCGGCGCGAACGAGCCGAGCGCGTAGCCCTGCCGCTCGGCGACGGCGAGTGCGGC
>DAINQO010000494.1:0-1763 GCA_036742625.1 Microvirga sp. | reverse complement strand
CCGCGACGATCAAGGCCATGGGCATGCAGCCCGGCTGAGCGCCGGCCGACCCGAGGGCATTGACGGCGTGCGGGAGAGAGGGATGGAGAGCGCATGAACATCGACGGCCGGCACTACCGCACCATCTGGCCGGACGGCGAGGCCGTCTGCGTCATCGACCAGACGCGGCTGCCCTTCGCCTTCGAGGTGCGCCGCCTCGCGACCATGGAAGATGCGGCGGAGGCGATCTCGACTATGATCGTGCGCGGCGCGCCGCTGATCGGCGCGACCGCCGCCTACGGCGTCGCGCTGGCGATGCGCGCCGGCGCCTCCGACGCCCTCCTCGACGAGGCCGTGCGCGTGCTCGGCGCGACGCGCCCGACCGCCGTGAACCTGCATTGGGCGCTCGAGCGCATGGCCCGCACGCTGCGGCCGCTTCGTGCCGGCGAGCGCGCGGCGCGCGCCTTTGCCGCGGCGGCCGCGATCTGCGACGAGGACGTCGCCTGCTGCCGGTCGATCGGCGAGCACGGCGCCGCGCTGATCGGCGAGGTTGCGGCGCGAAAGCGCGGCGAGCCGGTCGACATCCTCACCCACTGCAACGCCGGCTGGCTCGCGACGGTCGACTGGGGCACGGCGCTGGCGCCGATCTACGTCGCCCATGACGAGGGCGTGAAGCTCCATGTCTGGGTCGACGAGACGCGGCCGCGCAACCAGGGCGCGGCGCTCACCGCCTACGAGCTCGGCGCCCATGGCGTGCCGCACACTGTCGTCGCCGACAATGCCGGCGGACACCTGATGCAGCATGGCCGGGTCGATCTGTGCATCGTCGGCTCGGACCGGACCACCGCGACCGGCGACGTCGCGAACAAGATCGGCACCTACCTCAAGGCGCTCGCGGCGCACGACAACGGCGTGCCGTTCTACGCCGCGCTGCCGTTCTCGACCATCGACTGGTCGCTCCGCGACGGCGTGCGCGAAATCCCGATCGAGGAGCGTTCCGCCCGCGAGGTCACGCATATGACCGGGCGGACCGACGGCGGCGCGATCAAGACGGTCGCGGTCGTCGCGCCCGGCAGCCCGGCCCTGAATCCCGCCTTCGACGTGACGCCGGCGCGGCTCGTCACCGGCCTCATCACCGAACGCGGCGTCGCCAGGGCGAGCCGCGAGGGGCTTCTCGCCCTCTACCCGGAACGGGCCGCCGCCTGATGGACGAGGCGGCGCTGCGCGAGAAGATCGTCGGCGTCGCGCAGGCGCTCGATCGCGCGGGTTTCTGTCCCTCGAAATCCGGCAACGTGTCGGCGCGGTCCGGCGACGGCTGCCTGATCACGCCGTCCGGCCTGCCCTACGCGGCGATGCAGCCCGGCGACGTCGTCGAGATCGATCTGCGCGGCAAGCTCCGCGCCGGCGCGCGCCGGCCGTCCTCGGAATGGCCCTTCCACACGGCGATCTACAAGGCGCGCCCGGACGCGCAAGCGATCGTCCACACCCACAGCCCGATGGCGACGGCGCTGTCCTGCGCGCGGCGCGGCATCCCGGCCTTCCACTACATGATCGCGCTCTGCGGCGGCCCCGACGTGCGCTGCGCCGAGTACGCGACCTTCGGCACGCAGGCGCTCGCCGACAACGCCGTTGCGGCGCTTCGCGACCGCAAGGCCGTGCTGCTCGCAAACCACGGCGTCATCGCGGTTGGGGCGACGCTCGAAGGCGCGCACGCGATCGCCGCCGAGGTCGAGAACCTCGCGACGCAGTACCTCGCGCTCCTCGCCGCCGGCCTGAAGCCGGCG
>DAINQO010000493.1:0-1765 GCA_036742625.1 Microvirga sp. | reverse complement strand
ATCGATTACGGCCTGCGGCTCCTCGGCGAGAGCGGCGTCGACCCGCTTCGGCGCGTCATCGACGTTTCCGGAGACGGCCCGAACAACACCGGCCGCATGGTCACGCTCGCCCGCGACGAGGCGGTCCGGCAGGGCGTGACGATCAACGGCCTTCCGTTCATGCTGAAGCGCCCGACCGGCTACGGCGACATCGAGAACCTCGATCTCTACTACCAGGACTGCGTGATCGGCGGGCCGGGCGCCTTCATCGTGCCGGTGCGCGAGGCTCGTCACTTCGCCGAAGCCGTCCGGACCAAGCTCGTCCGGGAGATCGCCGGCGTTCTTGAGCCCGAGCCGCTGATCAAGCCGGCGCAGGAGCGGGAGCGCATGAATTGCCTGATCGGCGAGATCATGCGGCGGCAGCGATTTGGACCGTGACGCCGGAAAGCCGAGCCGCGCTGCAAGGGCGTTGGTGGAGCGAGCAGCCAGCTGCGAACCGGTCGCCACCTCCAAGAACAGGGAATTTTCGCTGTTTTGGGCCGTAACAGGGATGGTCTTAGCCTAATAGCTCAATGTGGTGGCGTAGAAGGTCGCCAGCCTCTCGACCTCGCGGTCGCTCAGCTTTTCGGCCACGCTCCGCATCCGCGTATAAATGTCGTTCCGCCGGCTGCCGTCCCTGAACGCGCGCAGCTGCCGGGCGAGATACTCCTTGTTTTGGTGCGACAGGGTCGGCGTCTCGATCGGACCGCCGGCGTTGAAGCCGTGGCACGAGTTGCAGGCCGGCAGCTTCCGCGCCGGGTCGCCGCGCTCGACGAGGCGGTTGATGTCCGGGTCGGGAACTTCCGCCGTGGTCGGGTCGAGGGAGAGCCGGTTCGCGGCCGCGAAATGCGCGGCGACGTCGACGATCTGCTGGTCCTCGAGGGCTTGCGCGATCGGGGCCATGACCTCGTGGGCACGCTTGCCGCTCTTGTAGTCGTGGAGCTGCTTGTAGATTGCCGCGGCGGACTGGCCGGCGAGGTTCGGGTTCTGCGGATCGGCGGCGATGCCGCGTTCGCCGTGGCAGCCGACGCAAGCCTGGGCGACGGCGGCGCCGAGCTCGGTCCGGCGCGACAGGTTGCCCAACAGGCGCGTGCTCCAGGCGACCTTGGTGGCGGGCTCCGCCCGGGCGCTGCTCGTCGGCTGCAGCGCAGCGGGCGAGCCCGCCGCGATCCCGACCGCCCGGCAGATCGCCGTGAAGGCGTCGATCCCTGCCGCCCGGCCCTGCACGACCGGAAGGATCAGGAAGCCGAACACGACCGAGAAGGCGAGCACCGAGATGATCGCGACGCTCGCCCAGAGGCGCCAGGGTTTGTCGAGAGCGTCCGGCTCGGCGGGCGTCATTGGCTCACCCCGTTCCGTCGACGCGATGCACGATCGCCTGCGGCGGCTTCAGGATGAAGAACTGCGCGATCGGATAGCCGTAGGCCGCAAGCATCAGCACGAGCACCAGCACGTTCCAGAGCGAAAACCCGTTGAGGCTCGCGGGAACGCGCAGCGGCGGGTGCACCGCGACCGCGTACAGCGGCTCGAGCCCGGCGGCGACGACCGTCCGTGCGCGGTGGAATTCGAGCAGGTTCCAGACGAAGAGGACGGCACTCGCGAGCAGGATGAGACCGCCGAAGAACGAGACGATCACCCACGGCCCCCAAGCGGCGATGATCGGGTCGGCGTAGTTGAAGGTCGCGACCCGACGCCACTGGCCCTGCAGGCCGAGATAGTGCCAGGGCAGGGTCATGACCATCATGCC
>DAINQO010000492.1:0-1767 GCA_036742625.1 Microvirga sp. | reverse complement strand
GAGAAAGGGCGAAAGGCGTCGCATGTACGACACTCCATGATCCGCCTCCTCGCCGCCAAGGATAGCCGAGAGCCGGGCCAAAGTCACCTCGCCGTTCACCCGCGCCGCCTGCGACGAAAGTCCAACGACCTTCGTCAAACGACCTAAGTCTCACGACCAATTGAGCATTTTCCGCCCCCGAGAGGTCGGCTACGGCTACGTCGCCCAAGTGGGGAGAGTGCGCCGGCCCCGGCCTGTTCGGCCGCCCGGCGGGCGCTCGAAAGCAGAGCACCGACGAACTTCTGGAGGGAATTCTCATGGCAACCGCAACCGCATTGGCACGGTCGGGCTCAGCGCCCCGCGCGATGACCGCCGAAGAGAGGAAGGTGATCATCGCCTCCTCGGCCGGCACCGTGTTCGAATGGTACGACTTCTACCTCGCGGGCTCGCTCGCGGCGAACATCTCGGCGAACTTCTTCTCCGGCGTGAACCCGACCGCGGGCTTCATCTTCACGCTCCTCGGCTTCGCCGCGGGCTTCGCCGTGCGGCCCTTCGGGGCGCTGTTCTTCGGCCGCCTCGGCGACCTCATCGGCCGCAAATACACGTTCCTCGTGACGATGACGGTCATGGGCATCGCGACGTTCGTCGTCGGCCTCCTGCCGGGCTATGCCACGATCGGCATCGCGGCCCCGGTCCTGTTCATCGCCTGCCGGCTGCTGCAGGGCCTGGCGCTCGGCGGCGAGTATGGCGGCGCCGCGACCTACGTCGCCGAGCACGCCCCGCAGGGACGGCGCGGCTTCTACACCTCGTGGATCCAGACGACGGCGACCGTCGGCCTGTTCCTGTCGCTCCTCGTCATCCTCGGCCTGCGCCTTGCCATGACGCCGGAAGCGTTCGCGGATTGGGGCTGGCGGGTGCCGTTCCTCGTCTCGATCCTGCTCCTCGCGGTGTCGATCTGGATCCGGCTGCAGCTCGCCGAATCGCCGGCCTTCACCAAGATGAAGGCCGAGGGCACCGGCTCCAAGGCGCCGCTCAAGGAGGCCTTCGGCCGCTGGGAGAACGCCAAGGTCGCGCTGCTCGCGCTCCTCGGCGGCACCGCCGGCCAGGCGGTGGTGTGGTACTGCGGCCAGTTCTACGCGCTGTTCTTCCTCACCCAGTCGCTGAAGATGGACGGCACCACGGCGAACATCCTCATCGCCGCCTCGCTCGCGATCGGCACGCCGTTCTTCATCTTCTTCGGCTGGCTGTCGGACAAGATCGGCCGCAAGCCGATCATCCTCGCCGGCTGCCTGATCGCGGCGATCACCTACTTCCCGCTGTTCGGGGCGCTCGCCAAGTACGCAAACCCCGACCTCGTCGCCGCCCAGGAGCGCGCTCCCGTGTCGGTGACGGCCGATCCCGCCCGGTGCTCGTTCCAGTTCAACCCGGTCGGCACGGCCTCGTTCACCACCTCCTGCGACGTGGTCAAGTCGTTCCTCGCCCGCAACTCGGTGAACTACCGCAACGAGACGGCACCGGCCGGAACGGTCGCGTCGGTGAAGATCGGCGACAAGGTCATCCAGGGCTTCGACGTCACCGGGCTGCCCCCGGCCGAGGCGAAGGCCAAGACCGACGCGCTGACGAAGGATATGACCGCCGCCATCCGAGAGGCGGGCTATCCGGCGGCGTTCGATCCGGCGAAGGCCAACAAGCCGATGCTGATCCTGATCCTGACGATCCTCGTCATCTACGTGACGATGGTCTACGGGCCGATCGCGGCGATGCTGGTCGAGCTGTTCCCGACCCGCA
>DAINQO010000491.1:0-1780 GCA_036742625.1 Microvirga sp. | reverse complement strand
ATGACCATCCGCGACATCATTATGCCACTCCACCCCGACGCCACGGCCGGCGCTCGGGCCGCCGAAGACTTTGCCCTCGCGCTCGCCGCCAGGATGGAAGCGCACCTCACCGCGCTTGCGCCGAGCTTCTCCTATGTCCTCTCCGGCCCAAACGGCGCGCGGCTCCCGGCCGAGATACGGGAGGAGCTGCAGCAGCGCTCGGATGAGGCGGCACGAGCAGTGCTCGAGTCCTTCGACGCGCGGTCGCGTGCCCTGGGGGTGCTGAGCGACGCCGACACGGTCCGCGCCGGTCCAGTCGAGTTCGCCGAGCGCTTTGCCGCGAGGGCGAGGACGCGCGACCTCTCCGTCGTCCCGCAGCCCACTGAGGACGACGCCGGCTGGGGAGGAAGCCTCGTCGAAGCGGTTCTGTTCGGGACCGGCCGCCCAGTCCTGATCGTCCCATACGTTCAGCAAGGCGCGCCTCGCTTCGAGCGGGTCCTCGTCGCATGGGATGGCAGCAAGGAGGCGGCGCGAGCAGTCCACGATGCTCTGCCGATCCTTCGACACGCGAAGGACGTGGAGGTGCTAACCCTTCATACCGAGCGCCACCGTCCCGAGAACCTCATTCCCGGCGCCGATCTCGCCGCGCATCTCGCCCGTCACCGGCTGACGGTGACGGCGCGGACCACGGACGCGACAGAGATCGGGCTAGCCGAGGCGATGCTGTCGCACGCCGCCGACAATGGCTCGGAAGTCATCGTCATGGGCGGCTACGCCCATTCGCGCCTGCGGCACCTAGTATTCGGCGGCGCGACGAGCGGCATCCTGCGATCGATGACGGTGCCCATCCTGATGGCTCATTGAGCGTGGGGCCCTCACATGTCGTTGCCGATCAGAGCTCGGTCTTTGCGTTCCTGACTCGCGGCGAGAACTATGGTTGCGCGCGGCCGGTGACGCGCATCGACACGCATGGTGCCGTCGTCTTCCTCGCGGGCGAGAACGCGTACAAGGTGAAGCGTGCCGTTCACTTTCCCTTCATGGATTTTTCGACCCTCGAAGCGCGGCGCGCAGCCTGCGAGGCCGAGCTTGCCGTGAATGCGCCGAACGCGCCGGGGCTTTACCTTCGCATCGTGCCGATCACCCGATCGGAGGCGGGCTTCGCCCTCGGCGGCGACGGCCCGGCCGTGGAGTGGGCGGTGCACATGCGCCGCTTTGACGAGAGCCGCACGCTCGACCGGGTCGCGAAAGGCGGGCTGTCGTCGGAAGTCGTCGCTCAGCTCGCCCGCGCCGTCCTCGCCGCCCATGCGAAGGCACCGCGCCGCGACGGCGCGGCGGCAGTCGCTTCGCTCGCGGGCTACATCGCCGAGAACCGGGTGGCCTTTCTGGAGAGCCCCGAGGTCTTTCCCGTGGAGCGGGTCGCGCGGCTGACGGCGCATGCGGCGCGGGCGCTCGACGCCGTCCAACCGCTCCTCTTGCATCGCGGCGAGGCCGGGTATGTCCGCCGCTGCCACGGCGATCTCCACCTGCGCAACATCGTCCTGCTCGAGACCGGGCCGACGCTGTTCGACGCGATCGAGTTCGACGATGCGATCGCGACCGGCGACGTGCTCTACGATCTCGCCTTCCTGCTGATGGACCTCTGGGAACGAGGCCTCAAGGCCGAGGCGAGCCGGATCTTCAACTGCTATCTCTGGGAAAGCGACGAAGCGAACCTCTCTGGGCTTGCCGCGCTGCCGCTGTTCCTGAGCTTGCGGGCTGCGATCCGCGCCAAGGTCGGGGCGGCGAACCTGCCGAATCTCGC
>DAINQO010000490.1:0-1785 GCA_036742625.1 Microvirga sp. | reverse complement strand
AGCGTGATCACGGCGCTCACCGCCCAGAACACGCGCGGCGTCGACGGCATCCACGACGTGCCGCCGGAATTCGTGGCGCGTCAGATCGACAGCGTCTTTTCCGATCTCGCCGTGAACGCCGTGAAGATCGGCATGCTGTCGCAGCCCGCCATCGTCGCGGCCGTGGCGGCCGGGCTCGACCGGCACGGCGCCCGCAATGTCGTCCTCGACCCGGTGATGATCGCCGCGAGCGGCGCCGCGCTCCTCGTGCCGGAAGCCGTCGAAACGCTGCGCCGGGTGCTCGTACCCAAGGCGCTCCTCGTCACGCCGAACCTGCCCGAGGCGGCGGCGCTCCTTGGCGAGGACGTGGCGCAGACCGATCCCGCCGTGTTGGGCCAGGCCGAAAGAATCCGCGCGCTCGGCCCGCGCGCCGTGCTGATCAAGGGCGGCCACGCCGACGGCGCGGAGAGCGTCGACGTGCTCCTCGACGGCGAGGGCTTCGCGCGCTTCGCCTCGCCGCGCGTTGCGACCCGCAACACGCATGGCACCGGCTGCACCCTGTCTTCCGCCGTCGCCGCGGGGCTCGCCAAGGGTCTCTCGCTGCGCGAGGCGATCGCTTCGGCAAAGCGCTACGTCAGCGCCGCCATCGCGGCGTCGGACACGCTCCGCATCGGGCATGGGCACGGTCCCGTGCATCACTTCCATGGCCTCTGGACGGCTTGAACTATCCCGCCGCGCCGCGCTCGGCCTCGCGGCGGGCGCGGTCGCGGCGCCGGCGGTGGCAGCGCCGGCGGTAGCCCGCGCCGAGGAGCGGCTGCGCTGGCGCATGGTCACCTCGTGGCCGAAGGGCCGCGCCGGCCCCGGCGTCTCGGCGAAGCGCATCGCCGATCGCATCAACGCCATGGCGGGCGGGCGGCTGCAGATCGACCTCTTCGCCGCCGGCGAGATCGTGCCGCCGCTCGCGGTGCTCGACGCGGTCTCGAACGGCACCGTCGAGATCGGCCACACGGCGGCGCTGTACTGGCAGGGCAAGATCCCGGCGGCCGGGTTCTTCACCACGGTTCCCTTTGGCCTCGGGCCGGTCGAGCACGAGGCCTGGATCGAGCTCCGCGACGGCCAGGCGTTGTGGGACGAGCTCTACCGGCCGTACGGCGTGCGCGCCTTCCTCGCCGGCAACACCGGGCCGTCGATGGGCGGCTGGTTCCGCCAGAAGCTTGCCGGGCCGGACGACCTCAAGGGCATGCGCATCCGCGTGCAGGGGCTCGGCGCCGAGGTCTTCCGCCGGCTCGGCGCCGTGCCGATGACGGTCGCGGCCGGCGACCTCCTGCCGGCGCTCGAGCGCGGCTCGATCGACGCCGCCGAGTTCCTGGCGCCGGCGACCGACCTCGAGACCGGCCTGCACAAGAACGCGCCGTTCTACTACGCGCCCGGCTTCAACAAGCCGAACGGCGCGAGCGAGCTGATGATCTCGCTCGCCGCCTGGGGCCGGCTGCCCGAGGATCTGCGCACGATGGTGCGCGAGGCGGCGCGGGCCGAGCACACGCTCGGGCTCGCCGACGCGCACGAGCGCAACGCCGCGGCGCTCGTCGAGATCCTCGGCCGCAACCAGGTCTCGCTCGAAGCCTTCCCGCGCGCCATCCTCGACGCCGCCCGCAAGGCGTCGGCGGAGCTGATCGCCGACATCGCCGAGACCTCTCCCCTCGCCCGCCGCATCGTCGACAGCTACACGGCGGCCGCAAACGACATGCGCGGCTGGTCGGCGCTCGCCGCCGACATGGCCCGGGCGCTGGCAAGAGCTTGAGCATG
>DAINQO010000489.1:0-1786 GCA_036742625.1 Microvirga sp. | reverse complement strand
GGCGGGTGAAGAACATCAGCCAGTTCTGATCGAAGATGAGGAGCGACTGCTTCAGCGTCTCCTCGGTCATCTTGCCGAGGACGAGCCCCATCACGAGCGGCGCCGGCGAGAAGCCGAAGCGGCGAAAGACGAAGCCGACGACGCCGAACACCAGCATCACCCAGACGTCCATCAGCGACTGGTCCGGCCCATAGGCGCCGACGATCGCGAAGACGAACACGGCCGGCCACAAAAGCGCGTCGGGGATGAGCGTGATGCGGGCGAAGAGCTTCGCCGCGAAGAGGCCGAGCACGAGATAGATCAGGTTCGAGGCGAGCATCGAGGAGAACACGGCCCACAACAGCGCTGGCTGCTCGGTGAAGAGGTGCGGCCCGGGGCGCACGCCCTGGACCAGGAGCGCGGCGAGGATGATGGCGGTCGTCGTCGAGCCCGGGATGCCGAGCGCCAGCGTCGGCACCATCGAGCCGCCGACGGCGGCGTTGTTCGCGGCCTCCGGCCCGGCGACGCCCTCGATCGCGCCTTTGCCGAACTCCTCCTTGTGCCGCGACCAGCGCTTGGTCTCGCTGTAGGAGATCAGCGCCGCCGTCGTCGCGCCGAGCGCCGGCAGGATGCCGATGAAGGTGCCGAGCACGCTCGACATCGAGATCGCCTTGGCGCATTTGCGGAAATCGGCGAGGCTCGGCAGGCGCACGGCGTCGAGCGCCAGGCGCTCCGGCACGACGTGGAGCTGCGACGCCTGCACCAGCATTTCGCTGATCGCGAAGAGACCCGTCAGCACCGGCACGATGCCGATCCCCTCCGACAGCTCGGGCAAGCCGAAGGTGAAGCGCTCGACGCCGGTCGTGAGGTCGAGGCCGATGGTCGCGAGCAGCACCCCGAAGGCGCCGGCGATGAGGTTGCGGATGCCGCCCTCCCCGCCGATGGCGCCGAGCATCGACAGGCCGAAGAGCGCGAGCGCGAAATATTCCGGCGGGCCGAAATTGTAGGCCGCCCGCGCGAGGAGCGGCGCCGCGACGATCATCACCACGACGGAGAAGATGCCGCCGATGGCGCTCGCGACCGTCGACATGCCGAGCGCCCGCCCGGCCTCGCCCTTCTTCGCCATCGGGTAGCCGTCATAGGCGGTCGCCGAGGCCGAGGGGTCGCCGGGCGTGTTGATCAGGATCGCCGTGATCGAGCCGCCGAAATTCGCGGCACAGTAGATCGATCCGAGGAAGGCGACGCTCGGGACCGGCCCCATGCCGATGGTGAGCGGCAGGAGGAGCGCCGTCGTCGTCGAGCCCGACAGCCCGGGCAGCGCCCCGACGATGACCCCGAGGACTGTCCCGGAAAGGATGACCCACAGCATGTAGGGATCGAGGAGGATCGCCATCCCGCCGGCAAAACCGCTCATCGCACGACCCCTAGAAAAGCCAATCGCCGATAAGGCCGCGCGGCAGCGGGATGCCGAACACCTTGGTGAAGAAGCCGTAGATCGAAAGCGACAGGCCGACGCCGCTCGCGACGAGCAGCGCCCAGCGCCGCTCGCCCCACATCGCCCCCATGCCGACGATGGCGACGATCATCGCCGCAACCATGCCGACGAGCGCGAGCAAGCCCATGAAGGCGATCATCGCCGCGGCGGTCCAGTAGACCATCGGCGGCACCGGCTCGCGGACCTCCTCGGCGCGCCCGCGAGCCGTCACGGCGAGGATGATGGCGAGCAGCGCCATCACGGCAAGGAGCAGCCGCGGGAACGCCGCCGGCCCCATCCCGACGGCGAGCGCCGCCGGCACCGTGTCGAAGG
>DAINQO010000488.1:0-1787 GCA_036742625.1 Microvirga sp. | reverse complement strand
GGACCGACTCGGCCGAAGGCCGAGCGAGAAGGGGGTCGCCGGGCATCGAGCACCTGACCGACGAGGGACTCAAAGTCTGTCAGCCGCAGGGGCCGGGCCTGACGGATCGCGTCGGCCTTGCCCCTGCGGCTGATGCACGGCGGGCCGGCTCCGACCGGGAGCCCGATGCCCGGCGACCCCCCTCCTCGCTCGGCCTTCCCGAGTCGGTCCTCCCCCACAAGGAGGGAGGGGAATTGCGCCGGGACGCGTCGCCGCTTTGAGGCGCTGCTTCAGTCCGAGCGGATCATGCTCCTAGAAACGCCTGAGAGGGGCGAGCCCGCTCCGCCCGAGGTCACGACACCGCCGGCCGCACGCCGGCGCTCCGCCCGGCGACCGCCCAATAGACGAGGCCCGACGCCGCTCCGGTCAGAAACAGGATCAGCGTGATCCGGCCCTCGGCCGGCAACGCCGCCTCCGTGGCGCGCGCCATGCCGGCGCGGGCGCGGCCGAGCCAGGGCAGGAGCGCCGTCAGCGCGCCCGAGCCGCCGGCGTACCACAACAGCGCGCGCCATCCGAGCACCTCGCCGATCACCGCGACCAGCGCCGGCGGGGCGATCAGGATTGCGGCGACGCCGGTCGCGAAGGCGGTGAAGAGCGCGACCGCCCGCGCGTCCGGCGGCTCCCCCGCGACGAGGTCGGCAAGGATCGACCACAGCGTCGCGAGCCCGAGCGCGCCGACGAGCTCGCGCGCCGCCGGCTCGAGCCCGACGCCGATCGCGAGGGTGACGACGCCGAACGGGATCGCCAGCACGAGGCCGAGAGCGAGGAGGAAGACCCGGCCGATAAGCCTCATCCGGCGTGCTGCCTCACTTCGGCGCCATCCGCAGCGCCCCGTCGAGGCGGATCGAGCAGCCGTTGAGCATGTCGTTCTCGACGATCGCGCGCACGAGCGCGGCGTACTCGTCGGCGCGGCCGAGGCGCGACGGAAACGGCACGCTCGCCGCGAGGCTCTTGCGGAAATCCTCGGGCACGCTCTCGAACATCGGCGTGTAGAAGAGCCCGGGCATGATCGTCATCACCCGGATGCCGTAGCCCGAAAGGTCGCGGGCGACCGGCAGCGTCAGGCCGAGGACGCCGCCCTTCGAGGCCGCGTAGGCCGCCTGCCCGATCTGCCCGTCCTCGGCCGCGACCGAGGCGGTGCAGACGACGACGCCGCGGCCCCCGTCCGGCGTCACGGGCTCGAGCGCCGCCATGGCGACCGCGGATTTCGCGATCATGTGGTAGGTGCCAATGAGGTTCACCTCGACGGCGCGGCGGAAGGTGGCGAGGTCGTGCGCGACGAGCTCGCCGGTCTCGCGCTTCTTTGAGACCGTGCGCTTGCCGGGCGCGATGCCGGCGCAGTTGACGAGGATGCGCTCGACGCCGTTCTCGGCGCGCGCCCGCTCGAGCGCCGCGTCGACGGAGGCCTCGTCGGCGACGTTCGCCTCGCAGAACACGGCGCCGATCTCGCCCGCGACCGCCTGCCCGCGCTCGGCCTGCATGTCGAGGATCGCGACCTTGGCGCCGGCGCCGCGCAGCATGCGGGCGGTCGCCTCGCCGAGGCCGGAGGCGCCGCCGGTCACGACCGCGGCGATCGAGCTGTCGAGCTTCATTCCCGTCCCCCCTTCGCCGGCTCTCTCTAAAGCATGATCCGCTCGGACTGAAGCAGCGCCTCAAAGCGGCGACGCGTCCCCCCGGCGCAATTCCCCTCCCTCCTTGTGGGGGAGGACCGACTCGGCCGAAGGCCGAGCGAGGAGGGGGGCGCCCGG
>DAINQO010000487.1:0-1801 GCA_036742625.1 Microvirga sp. | reverse complement strand
TGCGCGCGCGCCTCGCGCTCGTCCCGCAGGCAGGTCTCGACCGGGCTCGTATCCTGCGCGTCGAGCGGCTTTGCCGCCCCGCATGTGCGCTCGATCGAGATCACCGGAAATTCGGCGGTCGGGGCGCCGCCGGTCGCGAGCCCGAGAATCGTGACGGCAAGGGTAAGACGAGACATCGGATTCCTCCGCGCTTCAGGAAACAGTGGCCGAAGTTCGAGAACAGCCCTGCGGGTCGCACTATAAGCGCCGGCGCGGACGCCGGCGGATTCTCACCATCGCATCGTCACGCCGACGACCAGCAGAAGAAGGGCGTATTCGCCCTGTGCTGCCGGTCGATGAAATCGAGCGTCGCGCCGAGGAACTCCTCGTCCACCGTCTCCATGCGCTTGCGCGTGAGCGGGCCGGTGTCCTCGATGGTCTGCTTGCCGACGCGGCCGAAGCGCGGATCCTCGGTGGGATCGTCGCGGTCGCTCGCCTTGCATTTCATCACGCCGCGCGGGCCGAACCTGGCGCGGAACTCGGGGTTCTTCGGGTAGTCGGGGTTCTCCGGCTCCTCCTCCGCACCGGGCTTCTGAAGGTCGGCCTCCCGGCGCCAAGGAAGGGCTGTCCGACAAGGACCCGACGCTCGCCGAGCTGTTGAAGCCGCAGGGCTACGTCAGCGCCTACAACCGCGGCTCCTGACGATGCACCTGAAGCCGACGTGGCTCGTGGAAGTGTCGACCGGCTGCGCGTGGCGCGCCGCAGGCCGGTAGCGGCGGCAATAGCTCGGCGCGCACAGGTGCGAGCCGCCCTTGATCACCTTGCGCGGAATCCGGATCTGCGGCTGGCGCGGGTCGAAGCTCTCCTCTTCGCGCCCGCCGCGCGGGTTCTCCGGGATGCAGCACGTCTTTAAGGCGTCGGCCTCATGCCTTTGCGCGAACCAGTCGGTGGTCCATTCCCAGACATTGCCGATCATGTCGTGAAGGCCGAAGCCGTTCGGCGGAAAGGCGCCGACTGGCGTGGTGCGCTTGTAGGCGCGCTGTGCGACGTTTTCGTGTGGGAACTCGCCCTGCCAGGTGTTCGCCATCTGCCGCCCGCCGGGCGCGAGCTCGTCGCCCCAGGCGAACTCGGCGTCCTCGAGCCCGCCGCGGGCCGCGAACTCCCACTCGGCTTCGGTCGGAAGCGCCTTGCCGGCCCAGGCCGCGTAAGCCTCGGCATCGCGATAGGCGACGTGCACGACCGGATGGTCGTCGAGGCCCTTGATCGACGAGCCCGGTCCGTAGGGCTTCCTCCAGCTCGCGCCGAAGATGAAACTCCACCACTGCGACCAGTCGGCCAGATCGACGGGGTGCGTCGGCGGGCTGAAGACGAGAGAGCCTGCCTTCAGCATGTGCGGCAGCGCGCCGGGATAGTCTTCCGCCTTCGGCACGATCTCGGCGATCATGACGTGCCCAGTCGCGCGCACGAAGTCCTTGAACTGCCGATTCGTCACCGGCGTCCGATCGATCCAAAAGCCATCGACGGCGACGCGATGGACCGGGGCCTCCTCCGGATAATGCCGGTCCGAGCCCATGCGGAACATGCCGCCTTCGACCCGGATCATGTCCGCAGGGGCCGGCCCTGTGCCGGGCCGGACGGAAGGCTCGATGACATCGGATGTCATTTGTGCCTCCGCTCGGTTCATTCTGGCCTCCCAGGATCAGCGCGTCCGGCGACGATGTTGCCGCACGCTGTGCTGTCTGCCCGGATGCTGCCAGGACGGGCTGTCACATTGAATTGGGGTTTACCCTAGAAGCGAGCGCTGCATTCCCTAAAAATGACG
>DAINQO010000486.1:0-1812 GCA_036742625.1 Microvirga sp. | reverse complement strand
AGGCACGATCCGGCGACGCGGTCGGTCGTCTCGGCGACGACCTTGCCGCCGAGGCGCTCGTAGAAGCCGCGGGCGCGCTCGTTCTCGGACAGCGACCACACCGCAATGCGCTTGATGCCGCGGTCGATCATGTCGTTGCGGACGCATTTGAACAGGCGCGTGCCGAAGCCGACGCCCTGGTATTCGGGCGCGAGATAGAGCTCGTCGATCTCGCCGTCGGCCGGCAGCGAACGGTCGCGGCAGCGGCCGTAGGAGACGTAGCCGGCGACCGTCTCGCCGACGTCGAGCACCACGAGCGGGCGGCCGCGTCCGACCGTCGAGAGCCACCAGCGCGGCCCGCGCCGCGCCATCATGCGCTCGAGGGCAATGCCCGGAATGATGCCCTGATAGGCCTCCCGCCAGGCGCTGTCGAAAACGCCCGACAGCGCGGCGGCGTCCTCGGTGCGCGCCCGGCGGATGCTGATGGTCAGTTCTTTCATGGCGATCGGACCTGTCGAGGCCTGCGGTGCAAGACCGCCCGCATTGTCGGGAAGCGTCGCTGCCGACGCGAAATCTGCGCCAAGGTTACGCGATGGGAAAGCGCGTCCGCGGTGCCGGTCCGCACCCGCCTGTGGAGTGTTGTGAAAAGGCCACAATGGCGCCCGGGGCGGCCTCGTTGCTCCCGAGGCGCATCGCTGCTAAGGGCGCGCTCTCCGCTCATCCGGCCTGACCGATTCCGTGCTCGACTCCGGCTGTCGTTTAGGATTGATGAAGAGTGCTTAACCGTTTCTTAAAGCCGGAGCTCCGCTACGCGCGGCGGATGGCCCGCATCGCGCGCTGGGACCGGCCGGTCGGCGGCGGCGCCGGGCGCTTCCGGGCCTGGGCCCATATGGTGCTCGTCGACCACGGCGCCTTCCGGCTGCTGTATCTCAACCGGCACCAGGTCTCGCCGAACCTGTGGCGCTCGGCGCAGCCGGCGCCGCATCAGCTCGCCTGGTTCGCCGAGCGCGGGGTGCGCACCGTCATCAACCTGCGCGGCGGGCGGGAGCACGGCTCCTGGCAGCTGCAGAAGGACGCCTGCGACCGGCTCGGCCTCGACCTCGTCGAATTCGTGGTGCGCTCGCGGGAGGCGCCGGACCGTGACACGATCCTCGGCGCCAAGGAGTTCTTCGCCGGGCTCCAATACCCGGCGGTGATCCATTGCAAGTCGGGCGCCGATCGGGCCGGCTTCGTCGCGGCGCTGTACCTCGTGCTCCATGAGGGCCGCACGGTGACGCAGGCGTTGCGCCAGCTCTCCTTCCGCTTCGGCCATCTCCGCTTCGCCCGGACCGGCATCCTCGATGCCTTCTTCGCGCGCTACCGCCAAGAAGGCGAGGCGAAGGGCATCCCGTTCCTCGAATGGGTCGAGCGGAGCTACGATCCCGACGCCCTGATGCGCGACTTCCGCCCGAGCTTCTGGTCCGACGTCGTGCTCGACCGCATCCTGCGCCGGGAGTAGGGCGCCTCACGCCGCCGGCGGGATGTCGTCGAGCACCTGCAGGCGCTGCATGCGGGCGTAGGCGCCGCCGCGGGCGATCAGCGCATCGTGCGTTCCGGCTTCGATGATGCGGCCCGCTTCCATCACCACAATGAGATCGGCGTCGCGCACGGTCGAGAGCCGGTGCGCGATGACGAGCGTCGTGCGGCCGCGCATCAGCCGCGCGATCGCCGCCTGGACGAGGCGCTCGGATTCCGAATCGAGCGCGCTCGTCGCCTCATCGAGGAGCAGGATCGGCGCATCCTTGAGAAAGGCGCGGGCGAGCGCGATGCGCTGGCGCTCGCCGCCGGACAGGC
>DAINQO010000485.1:0-1823 GCA_036742625.1 Microvirga sp. | reverse complement strand
CCGGGTCGTAGCGGGTGAGGAGCAGGTGCTTGTCGACGCGCTCGCCCTTCTCGGCCTTGATGGTCTTCGAATCGAGGAGCCCGATGATGCGGTCCGAGTCGCGCACCGAGGAGACCTCGGGGTTCGTGACGACGACGGCGATCTCGGCGTGACGCATGGCGAGCGTCGCGCCGCGCTCGATGCCGGCCGGGCTGTCGCAGATCACCCAGTCGAACTTCTCCCGGAGCTCGGCCATCACCCGGGCGACGCCCTCCTCGGTGAGCGCGTCCTTGTCGCGGGTCTGCGAGGCCGGCAGGATCGACAGCGTGTCGAGGCGCTTGTCGCGGATCAGCGCCTGGGCGAGCTTGGCGTCGCCCTGCACGACGTTGATGAGGTCGTAGACGACGCGGCGCTCGGCCCCCATCACGAGGTCGAGGTTACGCAGGCCGACGTCGAAATCGACGACGACGACGTTCTGCCCCCCTTGCGCGAGCGCCGCCCCGAGCGCTGCCGTCGACGTGGTCTTGCCGACCCCGCCCTTGCCCGACGTCACCACCATCACCTTCGCCATTGCGGTCCCCTTCCCCGATCGTTAGCCGAGGGATTCCATCGTGATCGCGTCGCCCTTGAGCCGCACCTGGACGGCGCGGCCGCGGAACTGTGAGTCCATGTCCTCGGCGGTCTGGTAGAGGCCGTCGATCGCCAGCAGCTCGGCCTCGAGCTTGCGGCAGTAGATGCGGGCGCGGTTGTCGCCCATCGAGCCGGCGATGGCGCGGCCGCGCAGCGTCCCGTAGACGTGGATCGAGCCGCCGGCGATGATCTCGGCGCCGGACGAGACCGAGCCGACGACGGTCACGTCGCCCTCGGGGAAGATGATCGACTGGCCGGAGCGGACCGGGCAGTCGAGCAGCAGCGAGGCCGGCGTCGGCTTCGCCGGCGGGCCGGCGGGCGCCGCCGGCGGCACGGATTTCCTGTCGCCTGTCGGCGCCGCCTCCTCGACCTCGCCGGCGTTGCGGCCGCCGACCATCGGCGGCGGCAGGCCGAGGCCGAGGAGCGACGGCTCGGCGCCCTCGATGCCCATGATGCGGATGCCGCGCCCGTGCAGCTGCGCGATGAGATGGCTGAGCTCGCCCTTGAGCTGCGGCAGCGCCGAAACGTCGAGGACGATCGCGCGCCCGGCAAAGAAGCCCGGCGAGCGCGCCATCAGCGCGTCGAGGTCCTCGAGCCACTCCGCGACCGGCTCCTCGGGCGCGAGCACGAGCGCCATGAAGGAGCGGCCTCTGAACCGGATCGAGCGGGGCTTGCGGGCGGCGTTTGGCACGGGTCTGGATGATTCCTGGAAGACCCGATTTGGCGCGGAACGTGGTTAGTGAAGCGTTAACGGCGGGGGGGAAATCGCGCGGTGGCGGGATACGCCTTACACTCAGGTCATGCTGCCCAGAGCGAGGCGGAACAGGATGCCTATTTCGAAGCACAGCGATAATCAGACCACCGGCGATCCGACGGATCGCCCGCTCACCGCCTCGGACCTCAAGAGGATGACGCGCACGCCGCAGGTGAAGGTCATCCGACGCGCGCTCGGGCTGACGCAGGAGGAGTTCGCGGCCCGCTACCGCATCCCGCTCGGCACGCTCCGCGACTGGGAGCAGCAGCGCACCGAGCCCGACCAGCCGGCGAAAGCCTATCTGCGCGTGATCGCCGCCGAACCGGTCGCGGCTGCGAAGGCTCTCCAGCTGAGGCCTCCTGAACCTAATCCTTGACTGCATGCCGGCTCGTGCGCGCAGCGCCACCTCTCCCGGAGGGAGAGGTCGAGACGGCGCGCAGGCGCCGACCGGGTGAGGGAC
>DAINQO010000484.1:0-1823 GCA_036742625.1 Microvirga sp. | reverse complement strand
AGACGTAGAGCTTGCCGTCGGGGCCGAAGCCGATCCAGTGGCCGTTGTGGTTGAACTGCGGCCAATCGATCTGCGAGACGATCTTCTCGACGCTCGGGTTGGCTTTGTTGGGATTGTCCTTCGCGACGGTCATCTCCGAGACCGTGTTGGTGTGCGACCACCACAGCTTCTTGTCGAGGATGGCGTCGCCGCGCAGCGGCGCCGAGTAGGCGATGTAGAACTTGCCGTTCTCGCGGTAGTTGGGGTGGAAGGCGATCCCGAGCAGCCCCCGCTCGTCGAAGAAGGGGTGAAGCTGAGGGATCTTGGCCTGGATGTTCAGGAACGGCTCGGGCAAGAGCCGCCCGCGCGCATCGATGATCCGCACCACACCGTGCTGCTCGATCACCGCTTTGCGGCCGCTGCCGTCGGGGATCGAGACCATCGCCAAGGGATGGGTGAGACCGCCGGCGACTTCCTCCAATTTGATTTTCACCTCGGCATTCGCCGGGGCGGCGACCAGCATCGCGGCGGCGGCTGCAGAGAACGCATAAAGGGCGAAACGCATCATTTCCTCCCCTATCGTCATTGACCTGACGAGCCCCAACGGCTCTTGGATCAGGTGCGCTTTTGATACTCGCATCGGCAATCCAAATCCACAAGCCGGACGCGCATTCGATCGCGGATCGGTGCCCACTCCGGGCCTTCCACATGCCGGCCCTCGGAAATAGATAAGCGCGTGCGCGTCGGTGCATGCGACGATCCGCGGGCGGAGGGCTCATGGGCAGGTTGATGGTACTGCTTCTGTTCGCCCTCGCAGGCGCGCTTCAGGGGCAGCCCTCCTCGGCCGCCGACGACCGCATGCTGGTCTTCACCAGGACCGCCGGCTACCGCCACGATTCGATCCCGGCCGCGGTCGCCGCAATCCGCGACCTCGCGGCGCGTCACGGCATCGCGGTCGACCACACCGAGGACGCCGGCTTCTTCCGGCCCGACACTCTCGCGCGCTTCAAGGCGGTGGGCTTCGTCAACACGACCGGCAATGTCCTCGACCGCGCGCAGCAGCGGGCCTTCGAGGCTTTCGTCGAAGCGGGCGGCGGTTACCTCGGCATCCATTCGGCGGCCGACACCGGATACGACTGGCCCTGGTACGGGCAGCTCCTCGGGGCGCAGTTCAAGAGCCATCCGCCCGGCCTGCAGACCGGCGTCGTGCGCTTCGCGCGTCCGCTCGGCGCCCCCGCCCCGGTCGCCTGGCGGGTCACCGATGAGTTCTACGATTACGCGAGCCGCCCGAGCGGCGAGGCGACGGTGATCGCGCGTCTCGACGAGAGCACCTACGAGGGCGGCCAAATGGGCGCGGACCATCCGATTGCGTGGTGCCGGAAGGTTCACGGCGGCCGGTCCTGGTATACCGGCCTCGGGCATCGCCCGGAGCTGTTTGCCGATCCGGTCTTTCTCGCCCACCTCGACAAGGGCGTGCGCTATGCCATGTCCCGGTCCGAGGATTGCTAGCCCTGGAGCATGACGGCGATGAACGTACGAGCCGACGAGCCGAAGTCGGCGGGCCTGGATGAGGCCCTGGCCGCGATCGTGCGGCGCTTTCGCGCCGACTCCGGCACGGTCCACTTTCTGCAGCAGGATGGGCTGCTCCATCTCGCGGCTGCAACGGCTGGTCTTCCGGCCGGCGTGCTCGCGACCATTGCGACGATTCCGGTCGGCAAGGGCATGGCGGGGCTTGCGGTCGAGCGCGGGCGGCCCGTCGACGCCTGCAACATCCAGACCGACGCGAGCGGCGACGTTCGTCCGGGCGCGCGTGCCACCGGCCTCGGCGGCGCCGTGGTCGTGCC
>DAINQO010000483.1:0-1844 GCA_036742625.1 Microvirga sp. | reverse complement strand
GTCGATGCCCATGCCCCAGGCGAAGCCTTGATAGACATCGGGATCGAGCTTGCAGTTCCGCAGCACGTTCGCATGCACCATGCCGCAGCCGAGGATCTCGAGCCAGTCGTCGCCCTCGCCGAAGCGGATCTCGCCGCCGCGGCGCGAGCACTGGATGTCGACTTCGGCCGACGGCTCGGTGAACGGGAAGAACGACGGCCGGAAGCGCATCTTCACGCTCTCGACCTCGAAGAACGCCTTGCAGAACTCCTCCAGCACCCATTTCATGTGTGCGATGGTGGCGTGCTTGTCGATGACGAGCCCCTCGACCTGGTGGAACATCGGCGTGTGGGTCTGGTCCGAGTCGTGCCGGTAGGTGCGGCCCGGGCAGATGACCCGGATCGGCGGCTCGCTCGTGAGCATGGTCCGGATCTGCACCGGCGAGGTGTGGGTGCGCAGCACCTTGCGCTCACCCTTGTGGTCGGGCTGGAGGAAGAACGTGTCGTGCATCTCCCGCGCCGGGTGGCCGGGCGGGAAGTTCAGCGCCGTAAAGTTGTAGAAGTCGGTTTCGATGTCCGGCCCTTCCGCGACCGAGAAGCCCATGTCGGCGAAGATCGCGGTGAGCTCGTCCATCACCTGGCTGATCGGATGGATGCGCCCGCGCGTCTCCGGCCCTTCGCGCACCGGCAGGCTGACGTCGATGCGCTCGGCCGCGAGGCGCTGCTCGAGCGCCGCCTCGGCGAGCGCATCCCTGCGTGTCGCGATCGCGGCCTGGACCTTGTCGCGCAGCCCGTTGATGAGCGGACCCTTCTCCTTGCGCTCGTCTGGCGTCATGGCGCCGAGCGTCTTCAGGAGGTCGGAGACGGCGCCCTTCTTGCCCAGCGCCGACACGCGCAGCGTCTCGAGCGCGGCCTCGTCGGGTGCGCCCTCGACCTGCCCGAGCAGGTCCCGTTCGAGTGCGGCGAGATCGGTCATCAGGGTTCGGCTTTCGCGAGGGTTGTTTCCGTCGCGGGCCCGGCCGTCAAGCGCTTCGGCCCGCAAGCGAATGCGGCGGCTCGGGCGAGCCGCCGGCGGGAAGGCCTCGAAAGGGTGGGATGACGGCGCTTCGTTCGCGCCGCCGGCTGTCCGCTTAGGCCGCGGCCGCGAGCGCCGGCAGCGCGCTCTTTGCGCGCTCGACATAGGCGGCGAATGCCGCCGGCTCGTGGATCGCCATCTCGGACAACACCTTGCGATCGACCTCGATCCCCGCCCTGCCGAGGCCGTCGATAAATCGCGAATAGGTCAGGCCGTGCTCGCGCACCGCCGCGTTGAGGCGCTGGATCCAGAGCGCCCGGAAGGTGCGCTTCTTGTTCTTGCGGTCGCGGTAGGCGTACTGCATCGACCGGTCGACCGCGGCCTTCGCGGTCCGGATCGTGTTCTTGCGCCGGCCGATGAAGCCCTTGGCGGCTTTGAGCGTCTTCTTGTGCTTGGCGTGGCTCGTGACGCCCCGTTTCACGCGGGCCATGGATGATCTCCTTCAGAACTTGGCGGAACCTGTGTGGCGGGGAAGCCTTCTCAGCCGTTCGGCAGGAAGTACTTCTTGACGTTGTCGCCGTCGGTCTTGAACAGGGTCGCCGTGCCGCGCAGGTTGCGGATCTGCTTCTTCGTCCGCTTGATCATGCCGTGCTGCTTGCCGCGCTGGGCATAGAGCACCTTGCCGGTGCCGGTGATCTTGAAGCGCTTCTTCGCGCCTGACTTCGTCTTCAGCTTGGGCATTTGGCTCTCCTGAACGAGCCTTGCGCCCGGGCTCTCGCCCGATGCGGCTCGGATGCTTGCTGTGCGAGCAAAACGAACCGCCACGGCAGCCCTAACGGCCGGGCGGTTCG
>DAINQO010000482.1:0-1857 GCA_036742625.1 Microvirga sp. | reverse complement strand
TGGGCGCAGTTCCTCTATCCGCTCGCCTTCACGACCTCGGAGGACCAGCTCGTGCTCAGCGTCGGCATCGCCACGACGCTGATCCGCGCCGACGTGTTCAACTGGGGGCAGATCATGGCCGGGGCGCTGCTCGGCGCGGCGCCGCCGCTCATCATCTACGCCTTCCTGATGGACTATTACATCGCCGGCCTGACCGCGGGCGCGACGAAGGGCTGAGCCGGGACGCCGGGGGTCAGCGCACCAGGTGGTGCAGGCTGCGGAGCACGGCGCCGACGGTTGCGCCCTGCAGCAGCGCGAGACCGAAGAGCAGGAAGGCGCTCACGAAGCCGAGGATGAGCCCGCGCGAGAACGCGACGAAGGTCGTGATCTCGGCCGGCGCGGCTTCAGCCGTCGGCGCGCCGGGGCGGCGGTCGATGCCAGGCCTCGCGAGACACAGCGAAAAGCTCATATGGCGTGACTAGCAGCGAAAGCTTAACGCCGGCCTAATGGCAATCTCTTGCAAAGTATTCGGTGTCAGCAAGTTCTTTCGGCAGGCCTCGCCCTCCGGATGCTTTGTTCCCGGCGGTGATTTATCCTTGCGCCGGAACAACAAAGCCCGCCTATTCCGTTACAGGAGCCTCGACCGCGAGAAGGCCCAGCTCCGGAGAGCCGGGCCTCCCGCTCCTCCGCCCCCACGGATTGCGACGTTCGGGGGCGGTAGCTCTTGTCCTTGGGATCAATGGCTCAACGCCCCTTCCAAGGGGCGGTTCCAGCTCGGCTATATCGGCGAAATAACGCCCGCGCGCGCGTCGGCGGCGCTTTCAGCCCTTCGCCTCGATGATCATGCAGGTCTCGGTGCCGTGAGCCAGCAGCTTCCCGGCGGCGTCGAGGAGCTTGCCTTCCGAGGTCGCGAGCGTGCCGCCGCGATGGATCACGCGGCCCTCGCACGTCAGCTCGCCCGACGAGGGCAGCACCGGGCGCACGAAATTGATCTTCATCTCGACCGTGGTGTAGCCCTGGCCGGCCTTCAGCGTCGAGTGGACCGCGCAGGCCATGGCGCTGTCGAGGAGCGCCGCGCTCCAGCCGCCATGAACCGTGCCGATCGGGTTCAGGAACGCTTCCGTGGGCACGCCCGTGAACACCGCCCGGCCCTCGGCGACGCTCGTCAGGTAGATCAGCGTCGCACGCGAGAACGGCGGCGGCGGGTGGACGCCGTCAATCAGCCCTTGGAGGAAGGCAAGGCCGGAGCCGGCGGTGAGAACCGCGCGCGGCACGACACCGTAGGCGCGCTCCGGTCCCGGCGCGGGCGTCGGTTCCAACGTCTCGGCAAGCATCGCCGCCCTCCTTTGTGTGTAGATGCACATCTACGCCGCGGCGCCGTGGCCGTCAATGCGGCGCGCTCACGAAGCACGCTCGAGGTTTGCGGCGAGCAGCGCCCGCCCGCTGTCCGTCACGAGGACGCGGCCGCCCTGCATGGAATCGGCGCCGTCGACGGAGACGAGGCCGTCGCTCACGGCGTCCTCCCAGATCGTCAGCCGCGGGCAGGTGGTGCGCCAAGCCTCCATCGTCTCGCCATAGGTCCGAGGCCGGGCCGCGATCCAGGCCAGGAGCTGCAGCGTCAAGGCCGGCGTCGCCATCGGCTCAGCGGCTCGCCTTGCGCAGCGCCCGCAGGGCAAGGCGGGCTTCGTCGGGCGCGACCTCGCCGAGCTTGTCCTCGATCCGGCGCTGCGCCGCCTCCCAGAGCGGGATCGCGCTTTCGAACTTCTCGCGCCCGGCCTCGGTCAGGCGGTGGCGCACGCCGCGGCCGTCGCCGGCGACCGGCTCGATCCAGCCCTTGTCCTCGAGGAGCTTGAGGTTGCGCACGAGCGTCGTGCGCTC
>DAINQO010000481.1:0-1861 GCA_036742625.1 Microvirga sp. | reverse complement strand
CGACGGCGATGAACATCAAGACGAAGTTCCGGCCGAAGAACACGACCAGCATGATCACGAAGAAGATGAAGGGCAGCGAGTACAGGATGTCGACGAACCGCATCATCACGAGGTCGACACGGCCGCCGAGATAGCCGGCGAGCGCGCCGTAGATCACGCCGATCGCGATCGCGACCGCGGTGGCGAGGAGCCCGATCGCGAGCGAGACGCGGCCGGCGACGAGGGTGCGGGTCAGAAGATCGCGCCCGTTGGCGTCGGTGCCGAACAGGAAGCGCCGGCGCTCGATCGGCGCCTCGATCGAGAGCCGCCTGCCCTCATCGGCGCGATCGAGGATTTGCGCCGGGCCGAACAGGTCGGAGCGATCGAAGAAGGCGAGCAGCCGCTCGTCGATCGGGCGCGGCGCAACGAGGGTCAGGCGCAGGGCGTCGCCTTCGAGCCGGGCATCTTCGGCGCGGGCGCGGATGCGCGCCGCAATGCGCTCCGCCGCCGGCACGATCTGCTCGGGCTGCGGGTGCGGCGACACGCTCGCCGGGACGCGGACATAGTCCTGGTAGACGCGATCGTAGGGGTGCCCCGTCGCGAGCGGGCCGAAAAGGCAGGCGAGCGCGATCAGGGCCAGCACGGCCATGCTCGCGACGGCGGCGCGGTTGCGCGTCAGGCGCGTCCGCGCGTCGGCCCAGAGCGAGCGGCCGGCGACCTGCTCCACGATCGGCAGGACGGCCGCCTCACTCATAGCGCACCCGCGGATCGATGAGCGCGTAGACCACGTCGACGAGGAGATTGAAGGCGAGGACGAAGACGGCGACGAGCACGACCGTGCCCATGACGAGGGTGTAGTCGCGGTTCAGCGCTCCCTCGACGAAGTAGCGGCCGACGCCCGGCAGGCCGAAGATGGTCTCGACCACGACCGAGCCGGTGAGGAGCGCGGCTGCGGCCGGGCCGAGATAGGACACGACCGGCAGCGCCGCGCCGCGCAGTGCATGGCGGACGATCACGCGCGTCGGCAGCCCGAGCGAGCGCAGCGTGCGGATATGGTTCGCCCGCAGGGTCTCGATCATCGCGGCCCGCGTCATGCGCGCGATCACCGCGACCTGCGGCAGCGCCAGGGTGACGACGGGCAGCACAAGGCTCGAAGGCGAGCCCCAGCCGCCGACCGGCAGCCAGGCGAGCGTCAAGCCGAAGAGGATCTGCAGCACCGGCGCGACGACGAAGTTCGGGATCGTGAGCCCGACCGCGCCGAGGCCGACGACGGCGTGGTCGACGGCGCTGTTCTGCCGGAAGGCGGCGATGGTGCCGAGCGCGCCGCCGATCGCGACGGCGAGCGTCAGCGCCAGCGCGCCGAGCGTCACCGAGACCGGCAGCCCGCGCGCGAACAGCTCGGCGATGGTGAAGTCGCGGAAATAGAACGACGGCCCGAAATCCCCGCGCATGAGCGCCGCGAGGTAGAGCCAGTACTGCTCGGCAAGCGGCAGGTCGAGGCGGTAGATGCGGCGCAGATTCTCCATGACCTTCGCCTCGAGCGGCTGCTCGAGGTCGAAGGGACCGCCGGGCGCGACGCGGATGAGGAAGAAGGCGATCGTGACGATCAGGAAGAGCGTCGGGATCGCGGAGAGGAGGCGGCGGAGGATGAAGAGGAGCATGGCCTGCGCATTGTCATTCCGGGGCTCGCGAAGCGAGAACCCGGAACCCATGAACTCCGCCGGAGCAGAATGAACACCGGCCTGTGGTTATGGGTCCCGGGTTCGCGCCTTCGGCGCGCCCCGGGATGACAGCCGCTGCGCTCACGGCTTCAGCGACAGGAACCGCGTCGCGTTGGCGCCGCGCAGGTTCGGCACCCAGCCCTCGAGCCGCGAGGAGACGA
>DAINQO010000480.1:0-1862 GCA_036742625.1 Microvirga sp. | reverse complement strand
CCGACGAGGACGACGAGGTCGGCCTCGTCGAGGTCCTCGTAGCAGCCGGGCACCGAGTCCGATCCGAAAGCGCGCCGGCGGCCGGCGACCGACGACGCCATGCACAGCCGCGAATTGGTGTCGACGTTGCTTGAGCCGATGAAGCCCTTCATCAGCTTGTTGGCGACGTAGTAATCCTCGGTGAGGAGCTGGCCCGAAAGGTAGAAGGCGACGGCGTCGGGCCCGTGCTCGGCGGCGATGCGCGTGAAGCCCTCCGCGGCCACGGCAAGGGCCGCGTCCCAACTCGCACGCCTGCCGTCGATCATCGGGTGCAGGAGCCGGCCGTCGAGCCCGAGCGTCTCGCCGAGCGCGGACCCCTTCGAGCACAGCCGGCCGAAGTTCGACGGATGCTCGGGGTCGCCCTCGATCGCGGCGCCGGCGAGCCCGTCGGGGCGGGCGATCACCCCGCAGCCGACGCCGCAATACGGGCATGTGGTGCGGATCGCGGCGGCGAGCGGTTCGGCGACGTGGGCGTTCATCGCTCAGTAAACGTCCGCCTGATAGCGGCCGGCCTTCCGCAATCCTTTGAGGTAGGCGATGGCCTCGTCGGTCGAACGGGCGCCATGCGCCGCCACCACATCGACGAGCGCGCGCTCGACGTCCTTCGCCATCCGCTTGGCGTCGCCACAGACGTAGAAATGCGCGCCTTCGGCGAGCCAGCGCCAGAGCTCCGCCCCGACTTCGCGCATGCGGTCCTGGACGTAGATCTTTTCGTTGCCCTGACGCGACCAGGCGAGGGTGAGACGGTTCAGGAACCCCGTCTCCTTCATGGCGGTGAGTTCGTCCTTGTAGAAGAAGTCGGTGTCTTCGCGCTGGTGGCCGAAGAAGAGCCAGTTCCTTCCCGGCGCCCTGATGGCCTGCCGCTCGCGCAGGAAGGCGCGGAAAGGGGCGACGCCGGTTCCCGGACCGACCATGATGATCGCGGTCGCCGGGTCCGGCGGCAGCGCGAAACCGTGCGCCGTCTGGACATAGAGCTTGAGCGGGGCGCCGGGCGCGATGCGCTCGGCGAAGAAAGTCGAGGCAACGCCGAGGCGGCGCCGCTTGTTGATCGCGTAGCGAACGGCGTCAACGGTGAGCGCCACCCGGCCGGCGTCGGCCTTGGGCGAGGAGGCGATCGAGTAGAGCCGCGGCTGAAGCTCGCCGAGCGCCTCGACGAACGCTTCCGCGTCGGGCCGGGCCGGCGCGAATTTCTGCAGCGCCCCAAGCACGTCGAGCGTTCCCGCGTCGCCGTCGGGATCGTCTCCCGCCGCAAGCGCCTGGGATTTCCGGCGTTGCTCGCCGCCGGTCACGTAGGAGAGGAGCTGGAACAACGCGTCGGGCGCCGGTCCGAGATCGGCCTTGTGCAAGAGATGCTCGCGCAGCGTCCGCTCTCCGATCATCCGCTCCGGCCGCGCGCCGAGCTGGGCGATCACCGAATCGACGAGGACCGGATGATTGGCCGCAAACACGCCGAGGCTGTCGCCGACCTCATAGCCGAGCCCACTCGCGGCAAGGTCGATTTCGACGTGCCAGGTCTCTTTCTCGGCGTGCGGCGCATTGAGCCGGCGGCGCGACAGGAAGGTGCCTTCCGACGGATCTTCGCGGGAGTGCCCGGCAGCGGTTGCGCCGGCGACCGCCGGGGCGTCGGACAGGACCGCCGGCGCGGCGGGCTTCGCCTCTGGCAGCGCGGCGTCGAACTCTTCGGCGAGCTTCCTCAGCGCCCGCAGCGTCTCCTTGCCGCCCGGCGCGCAGAGGTTCAGCCGCTCCTCCTTCTTGAGGAAAAGCGCGTTCGCGTAGTCGGCGCAGTTGTAGCCGCATTGGCCGCAATCCTGCTGCGCCATGGC
>DAINQO010000479.1:0-1871 GCA_036742625.1 Microvirga sp. | reverse complement strand
GTCGCCTGGCTCGCCGCGAGCCGCCACTCTCCGGCGACGCGGACGTAGACGGCGATCCAGCGGAAATCGTAGTCGCGGTTTTCGCGGACGTTCAGGATCGGGCTGCGGCCGGTGACGATCGCGGTATCGGTGCCGAAGGCGCGGATGCTCAGCTCGTCCGCCGGCGCCATCTCGATCGATGGGTCGCCTGCGAGCACCGCGACGATGCGCGTGTCCTTGCCGTCGACCTTGCCCGAGCCGTGCGTGTGGGTGAAGCCGTCGGCGTAGATCTCCCGCAGGCGCGCGGCGTCCTTCGCCTTCACGGCGTCGACGATCGCCTGACGGAACTGGATGATCTCGAGCTCCATCGGCCCGATCGGCTGCGAGGAGGGACCGTCCAGCGGGTGCGCCAGCGCCATGCCCGCCGCGCCGATGAGCGCAATAAAGGTGAGCCGCAGGTGCGCGATCATGGCGTCGAAGCCCTACTGGAGCACCGGGACAGCCATCCGCGCGATCGCCGCCGTGTCGATCCCCCGCGGCAGGGTGCCGTAGGCGCCGGTCCAGGCGCCCTCGATGCGGCTTGCGATATAGGCGTCCGCCACCTCGTGCGAGGCGTGGCGGAGGAGGAGGCTCGCGCACAGAAGCGTCGCCAGGCGCTCGACGAGGCGGCGGGCCTGGCCTTCGTGGCGGGCGAGGTCGGACAGGTCCGTTTCGATGTCCCGGATGGCCGCGTCGAGGCGCGCGTCCTGGCCTTTGGCGGCGGCGATCTCGGCGATCAGCGCCGGCACGCTCTCGGGCTCGCGCGCCATCGAGCGCAGCACGTCGAGCGCGATGACGTTGCCGGAGCCTTCCCAGATGCCGTTGAGCGGCGCCTCGCGATAGAGACGTGCCATGAGGTGGTCCTCGATGAAGCCGTTGCCGCCGTGGCATTCGAGGGCCTCGTAGACGACCGACACCACGCGCTTGCAGATCCAGTACTTCGCGATCGGCGCGCCGATGCGGTTGAGCGCCCGCTCGGCGGCGTTGCCTTCGCCGTCGAGCGCCGCCGCGACCCGGAAGGCGAGCCAGGCCGCCGCCGTCGACTCGAGATGGAGGTCGGCGAGGACGTTCGTCATCATCGGCTGGTCGATGAGCGTCCTCTGGAATGCCCGGCGGTGGCTTCCGTGATGCGCGGCTTGAGCCACCGCGAGGCGCATGATCCCGGCCGAGGAGAGTGCGCATTCGAGCCGGGTCAGGTGGCCCATCGAGATCGCCTCGCGAATGCCGTGGCCCTCCTCGCCGATGAGCCGGGCATAGGCGCCGCGGAATTCGACCTCGGAGGAGGCGTTTGACCTGTTGCCGGCCTTGTCCTTGAGGCGCTGGATCATGATCCGGTTGCGGCTGCCGTCCGGCAGCCAGCCCGGCACGAGGAAGCAGGAGACGCCGCGCTCGGTGCGCGCCAGCGCGATGAAGACGTCCGAGTGCGGCACCGAGAAGAACCATTTATGCCCGGCGATGCGCCAGCCGTCGCCGTCCCGCTCGGCGGTGCTTTGCGTCTGGCGCAGATCCGAGCCGCCCTGCTTCTCGGTCATCGCCATGCCGACCGTGACGCCGGTCTTGTCGGCGGCGCGGGTCTGGCGCGGGTCGTAGCGGGTGGACAGGACCTTGGGCTCCCACTCCCGGGCGATATCCGGATCGCCTCTCAGCGTCGGGATCGAGGCGTAGGTCATCAGGATCGGGCACATGATCCCGTTCTCGCCCTCGTTCCAGAGATAGGCGAGGGCGGCGCGGGCGACCTGCGCGCCCGGGCGCTTCTCGGTCCAGCCGAGCGAATGCGTCTCCTGTCCGATGGCGAGGCCCATGAGCTCGTGCCAGGCGGGGTGGAACTCGATCTCGTCGACCCGGTTGCCGAA
>DAINQO010000478.1:0-1882 GCA_036742625.1 Microvirga sp. | reverse complement strand
ATGCAGCGCTCGAAGGCCATGCGGGTCGGGTTCTGCGAGCGCGCGTATTCGTAGCCCTTGTGGACGCCCGGGCTCTCCTGCGCGTAGGTCGAGGTGGCGTAGATCGGCATCATCACGGCGCCGGTGGTCGGGTCCGGCTCCTGGCCGGCATGGATGCAGCGGGTGTCGAAGGCGAGCTGGTTCTTCTCGATCATCGGTCGCGCACCCGGAAATGGTTGATGAGGTCAATGCGGGTCACGAGCCCGAGGAACTTTGCCCCGTCCATGACGAGCGGCACGAGGCCGCGGCGGAACAGCGGCAGGAGCTCGGCGACGGGAGCGTCGGCCGAGACCGTCTCGAGCCGCGACACCATGACTTGGCCGACCGGCGTCCGGAACACCTCAGCCATGGTCTCGCCGGCGGCGACGAGCGCGTCGAGCAGGTCGCTCTCCTCGACGAGGCCGACGACGCGGTCGCCCTCGATCACCGGCAGCTGCGACACGTCGGCGGCGCGCATGCGGGCGAAGGCCGAGGCGACGGTCTCGTTCGGGGAGACGAAGATCTCGGAGCCTTCGTCGAAGCGGTTGATGACGACGTCGCGGACCGTGCCGGTGGGCGCGCGCCCGAACCAGCCCTCCTGGGCCATGAAGGCGTCGTTGAACACTTTCGAGAGGTACTTGGCGCCGCTGTCGCAGACGAAGCTGACGACGCGCTTCGGCGCCTCCTGCTCGCGGCAATAGCGCAGCGCCGCGGCAAGCAGCGTGCCCGAGGACGAGCCGGCAAGGATGCCCTCCTTCCGCAGAAGGTCGCGAGAAGCGCCGAAGCTCTCCGGGTCGGAGATCGAGTAGGCTTTCGCGACCAGCGAAAGATCGCAGTTCGGCGGCACGAAATCCTCGCCGATGCCTTCCACGGCCCAGGAGCCCGCCTCGCCCATGATCCCGGTTTCGACGAGCGGCGCCAGCACCGAGCCGGCGGGATCGGCGAGCACCATCTTGGTCTTCGACGAGGCCTTCCGCATGTAGCGCCCGACGCCGGTGAGCGTGCCGCCGGAGCCGACGCCGACCACCACCGCGTCGAGAGCGCCGGCCATCTCCTCGAGGATCTCGGGCGCGGTCGTCGCCTCGTGCGCGGCGGGGTTCGCCGGATTGGCGAACTGGTTGGCGTAGAAGGCGCCGGGCGTGCGCTCGGTAATCGTCAGCGCGAGGTCCTGGTAGTAGTCCGGGTGACCCTTGCCGACGTCCGAGCGGGTGACGATCACCTCGGCGCCGAGCGCGCGGGCGTGCAGGATCTTCTCGCGCGACATCTTGTCGGGGACGACGAGGACGGTGCGGTAGCCCTTGCGCGAGGCGACGAGCGCGAGGCCTACGCCGGTGTTGCCGGCCGTCGCCTCGACGACCGTGCCGCCCTCCTTCAGGCGCCCGTCCGCCTCGGCGGCGTCGATCATGGCGCGCGCCGGGCGGTCCTTGATCGAGCCGCTCGGGTTTGCCGATTCGAGCTTGAGGAACAGCCGGCACGCGCCGGTGTCGAGACGGGTGATCTCGACGAGCGGCGTCTTGCCGATGAGGTCGAGGACGCTCGTCGCCGCCATGCGGATGTCCTTCTGCGGGCAGGCCGGACGCATATAGAAGGTTCCGCGCGGCCGGACAAAGCCGCGCCACACCTCTCCCGAGGGGAGAGGTCGAGACGGCGGAGCCGTCCGGGCGAGGGGTTACGCGCTATCCGCAGAAAGCGCCCTCTGTCCCACGGGCGCACCCCCTCACCCGGTCGCGCCTCACGGCGCGACTCGGCCTCTCCCTCCGGCAGAGGCGGCCGGGCGGGTTCTAGAAAATAGTCCTTGACATCTATTCCCAGCCATGGTCCTCTGCCGCCGCTCCCCTCCGGCGAGGAGCCGCGTGCGCACCGG
>DAINQO010000477.1:0-1882 GCA_036742625.1 Microvirga sp. | reverse complement strand
GACGCCACAGGCCGGCCGACCCTAAGATCCATTTTCGGCGTCCCCTCCTCGCCTTTTCAAGGCCGGGGTCCGCCTCGGGCGCTCGCCCGGGGTGGATTCCGCGCGCCTCGTAGAGCGCGATGACTTCTCGTTGAGTCGTCATCCCGCTCTACCTCTTTGTTTGAGCATGATCTTTTCCGAAAACCGGTAGCCACTTTTCGGGATCATGCTTTAGCCTGTTCGGGAGCGGGGATTGGCGTGGCGCAGCGCTTGCAGGCGATTGCGCGCCGACCGCGGAGTGCTAGGCTCCGGCGACGCCGCAGCAACGTAAGGAGGGCGCCATGGCTTCGCGCGCGACGCGGGTTCTCGCCTGGGGCTTCCGGTTCAATACGCTGCACAAGCCGTTCGACAACCCGAAGATCCGCCAGGCAGTCGCCTATGCGCTGAACGGCAAGGACTTCCTCGATGCCTCGATCGGTGATCCGAAATGGTACCGCGAATGCAAGTCGCTGTTCCCCTGCGGCTCGCCGCTCGAATCGACCGCCGGGTGGGACGACAAGCTCTCCGGGAATGCCGCCAAGGCGAAGCAGCTCCTGCAGGAGGCGGGCTATGACGGCACGCCGATCGTGCTCATGCAGCAGACCGACATCGCGGTGCTGAAGGATTCCGCTCCCGTCGCCAAGCAGCTCCTGGAGAAGGCCGGATTCAAGGTCGACCTGCAGTCGATGGATTGGCAGACGCTGGTCTCGCGCCGGGCGAAGAAGGACCCGCCGTCGGCCGGCGGCTGGCACGCCTTCGTCACGACCTGGTCGTCGGCCGAGGTCCTCGACCCGGTCTCGACGAGCTACCTCAACGCGAGCTGCGACAAGGCGACCTTCGGGTGGCCGTGCGACGCCGAGATCGAGCGGCTGCGCGACGCCTTCGCCAAGGAAACCGATCCGGAAAAGCAGAGAGCGATCGCCGAGGCCGTGCAGCGCCGCGCCGCCGAGGCGCCGACGCACGTCCATCTCGGCCAATACGTCGCCCCCGTGGCGTACCGGAAGAGCCTCTCGGGCGTGCTGGTGGCGCCGAACATCAACTTCTGGAACATCGAGAAGCGATGAGCAAAGCGTCGCGCGCCCACCTCTCCCGGAGGGAGAGGTCGAGTCGCGCCGGAGGGCGCGACCGGGTGAGGGGCGAGCCCTCTCCGGATAGAGCGCAACCCCTCACCCGGTCGGCTGCGCCGACTCGACCTCTCCCTTTGGGAGAGGTGGAGCGAAAGCCATGCTGAGCTACATCCTGCGCCGGCTTGCGGCGACGATCCCGGTGATGCTGATCGTCGCCGTCCTGGTTTTCCTGATGTTGCGGCTGACGCCGGGCGACCCGGCCGCGATCATCGCCGGCGACAATGCCAACACCGAGCAGGTGGCGCTGATCCGGTCGCGGCTCGGGCTCGACCGGCCGATGTTCGTACAGTTCTTCATCTGGCTCGGCAACATCCTGCAGGGCGATTTCGGCGAGAGCTTCTTTTTCAAGAAGACCGTCGCCGAGCTGATCCTCGGCCGGCTCGAGCCGACGGCGGCGCTCGCCCTGTTCACCATTGTGATTGCGGTCCTGGTCGCGGTGCCGCTCGGCGTGCTTGCCGCCTACAAGCAGGGCACCTGGATCGACCGCATCGTGATGGGGTTCTCGGTGATGGGCTTTTCGGTGCCGGTGTTCGTCATCGGCTATGCGCTGATCTATCTCTTCGCGATCAAGCTCAGCTGGGTGCCGGTGCAAGGTTACCAGCCGATCGCCGCCGGATTCGGCGGCTTCATCCAGCGCCTGATCCTGCCCTCGGTCACGCTCGCCGTGATCTACATTGCGCTCATCGCCCGCATGACCCGGGCGAGCGTGCTCGAGGTGCTCGGCGAGGACTACATCC
>DAINQO010000476.1:0-1884 GCA_036742625.1 Microvirga sp. | reverse complement strand
CGAGGCGGCCGAGAAGCTCATCCGTCTGGTGGAGTCGCTCGAGGACCACGACGACGTGCAGAACGTGTTCGTGAACTTCGAGGTGTCGGAGGCCGCGATGGCGAAGATGGGGGCGTGACCGTCACCCTCGATTGGTGCCGTCCCCACCCTTTGTCATGGCCAGGCTTGACCCGGCCATCCCGGCCCGAAAGGCTCAAGCGGAACGATCGAGATCGCCGGGTCAAGCCCGGCGATGACAATCGAGGGCTGTCGTCACGCCTCCTACCCGGATCCTCGGCATCGACCCCGGCCTTCGCCGCACCGGCTGGGGGCTGGTCACGATCGAGGGCTCGCGCCTCGGGTTCGTGGCCTGCGGGACCATCGCCTCGAACGACAAGCACGCGCTCGCCGAGCGCCTGCGCCAGCTCCATGACGGACTTGCCGCGGTCGTCGCCGACCTCGCCCCGGACGAGGTCGCCGTCGAGGAGACCTTCGTCAACCGCGACGCGCAGGCGACGCTGAAGCTCGGCCATGCCCGCGGCATCGCGCTCCTGGTCCCGGCGCTCGCCGGACTGCCGGTCGCGGAATATGCCGCGAACCTCGTCAAGAAGACCGTCGTCGGCGCCGGTCACGCCGAGAAGCGGCAGATCCAGGCCATGATCCGCGTGCTGCTGCCGAAGGCCGACCCGGCGAGCGACGATGCCGCCGACGCCCTCGCGATCGCCATCACCCACGCCCATCACCGCAAGGCGCGCGCGCTTGTGGGCTGAGCGGCCGCCGACTCTTCTCCGAATCAGCCAACCTGCTACACCCTGGTCATCCCGGGCGGCCGCCAGGCCGATCTGGGATCCACCGTGCCACGGTCGGCGCTGTGGATCCCGGCTCTCCGCTGCGCTCCGGCCGGGATGACGGCGAGGTGGCGGTTTGATCGGCAAGCTGCGCGGCGTGATCGACAGCTACGGCGAGGACTTCGTCATCGTCGACGTGGGGGGCGTCGGCTACCTCGTGCATTGCTCGTCGCGCACGCTCCAGCACCTGCCCTCGGTCGGCGAGGCGGCGACGCTGTCGATCGAGACCCATGTCCGCGAGGACATGATCCGGCTTTTCGGCTTCCGCTCGGACCAGGAGCGGGAGTGGTTCCGCCTCCTGCAGACGGTGCAGGGCGTCGGCGCCAAGGTCGCGCTGGCAATCCTCTCGACGCTCGACAGCGGCGCGCTCGCGACCGCGGCCGCGACCGGCGACAAGGCCGCCGTCGCGCGCGCGCCCGGCGTCGGCCCGAAGCTCGCCGCCCGCATCGTCGCCGAGCTCAAGGACAAGGCCCCCGCTTTCGGCGCCGTCGACCCGGCGCTGATCCGGCTCTCCGACGCCGTCGACGACAGGCGCGCGCCGCAGCCCGTGTCGGATGCGGTCTCGGCGCTCGTCAATCTCGGCTATGCGCAAGGACAGGCCTCCGCCGCCATCGCGGCGGCGCTTGCCCAGACAGGCGAGGCGGCGGAAGCGAAGACGCTCATCCGGCTGGGCTTGCGGAAGCTGGCGCGGTGACATGAACGCCACCCCCAATCGCCTCCTCACCCCCGAGCGCCGCGAGGACGACGCCGATGCGTCGCTGCGGCCCCAGGTGCTGGCCGAGTTCATCGGCCAGAAGCAGGCGCGGGCGAACCTTCAGGTCTTCATCGGCTCGTCGAAGGCCCGCAACGACGCGCTCGACCACGTGCTCTTCGTCGGGCCCCCCGGCCTCGGCAAGACGACGCTCGCTCAGATTGTCGCCCGCGAGCTCGGGGTCAATTTCCGCTCGACCTCGGGGCCGGTGATCGCCAAGGCCGGGGATCTGGCGGCGCAGCTCACCAACCTCGAAGAGCGCGACGTGCTCTTCATCGACGAGATCCACCGCCTCAACCCGGCGGT
>DAINQO010000475.1:0-1886 GCA_036742625.1 Microvirga sp. | reverse complement strand
GCGACCGAGCCGGTGAAGGCGACGTGGTCGACGCCGAGCGCCCGGATCACCTCGGCGGTCGTCGCCTGCGACATGTGCACGGCCTGGAGGAGCCCGTCCGGCAGCCCGGCGGCCTTCGCCGCCTCTGCCATCCGCTCGGCGCAGAGCGGCGTCTGATGCGAGTGCTTGAGGATGACGGCGTTGCCGGCCATCAGCGCCGGCACGACGGCGTTGACGGCGGTGAGGTAGGGATAGTTCCAGGGCGCGATGACGAGCACGACGCCGACCGGCGCGCGGCGGATGAAGCGGCGGAAGCCCGCCTTCGGCTCAGGCTCAAGATCGGCGAGCGCCTGCGGCGCGGCCGCGATCATGTGGCGCGCCCGCTCCTCGAAGCCGCGCACCTCGCCCGGCGTGTAGCGGATCGGGCGGCCCATCTGCCAGGTGATCTCGGCCGCGATCTCGTCCGCTCGTGCGACGAACGCGTCGACGAAGGCGCTCATCAGGGCGGCGCGCTCCTCGACGGCGCGCCGGCGCCATCCGGCCTGCGCCTTGCGGGCGCGCTCGAGCGCGCCGGCGACCTCCTCGCTCCTCGCGAGCGGGCGCTCGGCATAAACCGAGCCGTCGACCGGCGTGATCGTCCGCTGGATTTCGGCGCCGCCCACGGCAGCGCGCACGGCGCTCGTCATACCGGCTGAACCTCAGATGATCTCGAAATAGCGCGCGAGCTCCCAGTCGGTGATCGCTTTGCGGAACTCGCGTTCCTCCCATTCGCGGGTCGCCGCGAAGTGGTCGACGAACGCGTCGCCGAAGAGGTCGCGGGCGACGCCCGAGGCTTTCAGTCGCTGCGCTGCCTCCCACAACGTGCGCGGCAGGTCGAGATCGGGGTTCGGCGCGACCTCGTAGGCGTTGCCGGCGATCGGCGCCTCGGGCTCGATCTCCCTCTCGATGCCCCACAGCCCGCTCGCGAGCGCGGCGGCGAGCGCGATGTAGGGGTTCGCGTCGGCCGCCGCGATGCGGTACTCGACCCGCTGCGCCGACGGGCTGCCGGGAATGGCGCGCAATGCCGTGGTGCGGTTCTCGATCCCCCAGGTGGCCGAGGTCGGCGCCCAGAAGCCGGGGATGAGCCGCGAATAGGAGTTCACGGTCGAGGCCACCATGGCGAGGAGCTCGGGCATGAGCTTCTGCTGCCCGCCGATGAAGTGGCGCATCGCCGCGCTGATGCCGCGCTCGGCCGAGGCATCGTGGAAGACCGGCCGGCCGGCCTCGTCCTTGAGCGACAGGTGGATGTGCCCGCTCTGGCCCGGCCAATCCCGCGACCACTTCGCCATGAAGGTCGCCATGAGCCCGCAGCGCTGGGCCAGCACCTTGGTGAAGGTCTTGAACAGAACCGCCTTGTCGGCGGCGCGGAGCGCCTCGTCGACGCCGATCGCGGCCTCGAGCACGCCCGGCCCGGTCTCGGTGTGGAGACCCTCGAGCGCCATGTCCATCGCCCGGCAGGCGTCGAGGAGCTCGCGGTAGAACTCGGCATGGACCGAGGAGCGCAGGACCGAGTAGCCGAAGAACCCCGGCGTCATCGGCTTCAGGTTGCGGTAGCCCTTCTCGCGCACCGAGTCCGGCGTCTCGTCGAACAGGAAGAACTCGTATTCGAGCGCCGACAGGACCGAGAAGCCCATCCCGGCGGCCTTGGCGAGGACGCGCCGCAGGAGCCCGCGCGGGCAGATCGCCTCGGCCTCCTCGGCGAGCTCGCACAGGAAGAACGGCGTGCCGTTCTCGAACGGCAGCACCCGGCCGGTGTCGGGCAGGATGCGGACGGCTGCGTCCGGATAGGCCGTGTGCCAGCCGGTGTATTTGACGTTGTCGTAGAGCTGGTCGTTCGAATCCCAGCCGACGATCACGTCGCAGAAGCC
>DAINQO010000474.1:0-1900 GCA_036742625.1 Microvirga sp. | reverse complement strand
AGGGCTACATCATCGACAGCTTCATGGTCGTGGTCTTCGGCGGCGTCGGCAACCTTTGGGGCACGCTCGTCGGCGCGCTGACGCTCGGGGTCGCAAACAAGCTGCTCGAGCCCTTCGCGGGCGCGGTGCTCGGCAAGATCATGATCCTCGTTTTCATCATCCTCTTTATCCAGAAGCGCCCGCGCGGTCTCTTTGCGTTGAAGGGCAGGGCGGTCGAGGCATGAGTGGAGCTATTCTCTCGGGGCCGCGCACCGCTCCAATCCCCTCCCCCTTGCGGGGAGGGCCGACTCGGGGCGAAGCCCCGAGCGGGGTGGGGGTCGCCGGCATAGGACTCCCGGTTGATGCCGGTACGCTACGCATCAGCCGAAGGGGCACGCCCACGCGATCCGTCCGGGCCTGGCCCCTGCGGCTGCTCCGGTGCGTCGATCCCGTCAACACAGCGCTCCATGCCCGGCGCCCCCCACCCCGCTCGGCCTTCGGCCGAGTCGGCCCTCCCCGCAAGGGGGAGGGAGGGAGCCGGCCATGACCCGCCGCCCCCTCCTCCTGACGCTCGTCGGCGGCCAGGGCGCGGCCTTCGTCGCCGTGCTTCTCGGGCTCGCGGTCGCGGTGCCGGCGCTCAACCTCCTCGTGCCGCCGACCTCGCCGTTCCACGTGCCGACGCATTTCGTGGTGCTGTTCGGCAAGTGGCTGACCTATGCGCTCCTTGCCGTCTCGCTCGATCTCGTCTGGGGCTATTGCGGCATCCTCTCGCTCGGCCACGGCGCCTTCTTCGCGCTCGGCGGCTACGCGATGGGCATGTACCTCATGCGCCAGATCGGCCCGCGCGGCGTCTACGCCCATCCGGTGCTGCCGGACTTCATGGTGTTCCTGAACTGGAAGGAGCTGCCGGTCGCCTGGTGGGGCTTCGACCATTTCCCCTACGCGATGCTGATGGTGGTCCTCGTGCCGGGCGTCCTCGCCTTCGCGCTCGGCTGGTTCGCCTTCCGGGCGCGGGTGACGGGCGTTTATCTCTCGATCATCACGCAGGCGATGACCTACGCCCTGCTGCTCGGCTTCTTCCGCAACAATTTCGGCTTCGGCGGCAACAACGGGCTGACCGACTTCAAGGACATCCTCGGCTTCAACGTCCAGGCGGCGGGGACGCGGGCGGCGCTGTTCGCGCTCTCGGCGCTGGCGCTCGCCGGAGGTTTCCTGATCGCTCGGGGCATCGTGACCTCCAAGCTCGGCAAGGTGCTGGTCGCGATCCGCGACGCCGAGAGCCGCACGCGCTTCCTCGGCTACCGCGTCGAGCGCTACAAGCTCTTCGTGTTCGTGATCTCGGCCATGATGGCGGGCCTTGCCGGCGCGCTCTACGTGCCGCAGGTCGGCATCATCAACCCTTCCGAATTCTCGCCGGCGAACTCGATCGAGGCGGTGATCTGGGTCGCGGTCGGCGGGCGCGGCACGCTCACCGGCGCGGCGCTCGGCGCGGTCATCGTCAACGCGGCGAAGAGCTGGTTCACCGGCGCGCTCCCCGAATACTGGCTCTTCGCCTTGGGCGGCCTGTTCGTGCTGACGACGCTCTTGCTGCCGAAGGGCATCGTCGGCTCGATTTCCGAGCACTGGCCGAGGCGCCGCAACGGCGGCGCGCCCCGGCTTCCTGCGGCCGCCGCCGCCCAGCCGGCGGAGTAGCCGTCATGGATGGCCGCACCACCCAGGCCCTGCTCTACGTCGACGGCGTCTCCGTCTCCTTCGACGGCTTCCGGGCCTTGAACAATCTCTCGCTCGTCATGGACCCCGGCGAGATGCGGGCGATCATCGGCCCGAACGGCGCCGGCAAGACCACGATGATGGACGTCATCACCGGCAAGACACGGCCCGACGAGGGCGACGTCGTGTTCCAGGGCTCACACGACCTCAC
>DAINQO010000473.1:0-1901 GCA_036742625.1 Microvirga sp. | reverse complement strand
GTGATGACGGTGACGGCGCTGCCGGCGCGCTGGATCGGCTCCGCGGTGCGGCTTGGCGTCACCACGATGTCGGGCTCGAGCGCGCGAGCGCTCGTGTAAACGGCGGCATAGACAAGGAGAACGGCCGCGAGGCGGCCTGTCGGGCGTGCCATGGAGACCTCCTTCCGCCCCACCGGCGGAATCTGGGTTGACCACGACGCTGGCCGGTCTCCTGGCTTGCGGGTCAGGGCTGCGATCCGCCTTCCCGACCAAGAGCTTAGGGCCCTAAGGTCAGTGGCTTTTTCGGATCGCCGCTCGCCGCTTACAGTTGCGGGGGCAGCTCCGGAATTGAGCCCTTAAGGCTCGCACCGGATTCCCGTTTCACCCCGGCTTTAACGGGGCACCAACGTCGAGAGCGACGCTAGGCCCGCCCTCCGGGGCGGGCAATCGCGATCGGCGGCGCCGTCGCCGATCGCGGCCGACCGTGGCGGCGCCGCCACAGCTGGATGGGCCCGGCCCGGAAGCCTAGAACCGCGCCATGGCCCGCCGCTTCCTCGCGCCGCTGTTCGGCCTTTTGGCCGCCGAGGCGGCGCTCGCGGCCGAGCCGCCGCGGCGCATCGTGTCGCTCAACAAATGCACCGACCAGCTCCTGCTGGCGCTCGTCGAACGCGAGCGCATCGCCTCGGTTTCGCCGATCGGCTCGGACGAGCTTTCCTTTTCGGCAAAGGCGCTGAGGGGCCTGCCGGCGAACTCGGGACGCGGCGAGTCGGTGCTCCTGACGAACGCCGACCTCGTGCTCACCGGCCCGTTCGAATCCCACGCCCGGCGCGACATGCTGCGGCGCCAGGGCTTCGAGGTCCTGGTGCTCGGCCTGTGGACGAGCCTCGCCGAGGGCCGCGAGCAGATCCGCGTGCTGGCGCAACGGCTTGGCGCCGAGGCGAAGGGTGCGGCGCTGATCGCCGCGATCGACGCGGCGCTCGCCCGCAGCCGCGGCGCGGCGCCGGCGCCGCGCACCGTGCTGGTGCTCCAGCGCCGCGGCTATACCCCTGGCGACACAAGCATTTTGGACGAGCTTCTGCGCCATGTCGGGCTCGTGCCGGCGACCCGCTGGCTTGGCCTGGCGCAGGGCGGCACGGTGTCGCTCGAGCGCCTCGTCGCCGACCCGCCCGACTACCTGCTCATGGCCGAGAGCGACCGCGGCGCCATCGACCAGGGCTCGGCCCTGCTCTGGCACCCGGCGCTCCGCGCGACGATCCCGCCCGAGCGCCGGCTCTACCTGCCGGACCGGCTCACCATCTGCGGCGGACCGGCGACGCCGCAGGCCATCGACGCGCTCGCCGCGGAGGTGCGGGCGAAGGTCAGATGACGCGGCGATGATGCGCGAAAGCCCCGACGATGATGCGCAAAAGGCCGACGATGATGAAGGAACGGTGCGGCGATGACGGGCAAGAAGCCAATGGTGATGCGCAGCACGAGCGCCGCCGACAGGCGATCAGCAGCGTCGGGCCGTGACGCCTCCGCCCGTCCGAGATCGGACAGACGCCGGACCGACAGCCGGCGGAGGCCGCGAGGGGGGCGACTGGCCTCGACGCGCGGCCATCGGCCCGGTCGACCCCTATCTATGTGGCCTCCTGCCGGACTTGAACTGCGGCCTCTTGGCTCAGCCCGCCACGCGCGGCTCGAAGGGCATGCGGCCCGCGCTATTCGATCACTTCGTCGGCGCGGGCGAGGAGGGCGGGCGGGATCGTGAGGCCGAGTTCTCTTGCGGCTTTCAGATTGATCACCAGCTCGACCCTGGTCGGGAGAAGTACGGGAAGATTGACCGTCTTTTCACCCTTGAGGATACGGCCTGCGTATATTCCGGCTTGGCGATACCCCTCCTCCACACTCGCCCCATAGCTCATAAGGCCGCCAACAACGGC
>DAINQO010000472.1:0-1903 GCA_036742625.1 Microvirga sp. | reverse complement strand
ATCGCGGCATGCTGTTCGACTTCAAGCGCGTCGAGCCGGTCTCGATGTGGATGCAAAACACCTACGTGTCGCTCGACATGCTCTTCATCCGCCCCGACGGGACGATCGCGCGCGTCGCCCAGAACACCGAGCCGCTCTCGACCCGCACCATCCCGTCCGGCGAGCCGGTGCTCGCCGTGCTCGAGGTCGTCGCCGGCACCGCTGCAAGGCTCGGCATCAAGGCGGGCGACCGCGTCGAGCACCCGCTGTTCACGGGGCGCTGAACCGGAGCTGCCTAACGCGTCGGAGCCGGCTTCGCGCAGGCGGCGCGCATCCTCGCGATCGCGTCCTTGGTCTCGACCGGACGGAAGACGAGCGTCACCTCGGTCGCGGCTTGCGGCAGGTGGAACGAGAACGAGCTGGCTTCTGCCGCCGCCGCGATGATCGCGTCCGACACGGCCTCGTCGAACTCGAGCGTCTCCGCCGAGGTGAGCGCGGCCTGCGCCCGATGGCGGCTGCCGCCGTCGATCTGGTATTCGAGCGCGACCGTCGCGCCGGCCTCGGGGCGGAACTCCGGCTTGTTCATCCCCAAGAGCACGCTCGAGCGGCCGCCGGCGCACTGGAACGCGACGACGCCCGACCCTTGCGTGCTCATGGTCATGATGGCGTGCCGCGGCGCAGCCTCGCCCGACATGTCGAGGAGCCACCACGAGCCGATCGGCTCGCCCTGCTGGGCGAGCGCCGGCGTCGCGGCGAGCGCGCCGGCGACGAAGAGCGCTGCGGATCGGCGGTATCGGCTCATCGACGAGAGCTTGGCATCGTCAGCCGAAGCGGAACAGCGCCGCCGGGTTCTTCGACAGGATCGCCTCGCGCTCGGCCGCGTCCGGCACCATGGCGTCGAGGAAGGCGCGCGTCTTCTTGTAGTTCTCGACCGCCTCGAACTGCGTGTGCGGCCAGTCGCTGCCCCACACCAGCCGGTCGAGGCCGAGCGCGTCGCGCAGCAGCGGATAGGCCTTGAGCGCGGTCGCCTCGCCGACGCCGTCCTTGCCGTTGCGGTAGGCCGCCGACACCTTGACGAAGGTGCGCCGCTGCACGCCCGCGGTCAAAAGATAGCGGAAGCCCGGATCCTCGACGCCGAGCCTGGCATCGGGCCGGCCGAAATGGTCGACGACGACCGTGACCCCGGCGCGGAGCAGCGGCGCGACGATCGGCTCGAGGTCCTTCGCCTCGCGATGCACCTCGACCTGCCAGCCGAGGTCGACGACGCTCTTCAGGAGCGCCGGCCAGGGCGCCTCGTCGAACCGCGGGATCGGCAGCCCGACGAGGTTGAGGCGGATGCCGACGGCGCCCTTGCGGTCGAGCTCGGCGAGCTCCTCCTTCGTCGCCGTCGGCTCCACGACCGCGATGCCGCGCAGGCGCGTCGGCGCTGCGCTAAGCCCCTCGAGGAGGAAGCTGTTGTCGGTGCCGAGGAAGCTCGGCTGCACGAGCACCCCGCGCGTGATGCCGTTCTCGTCGAGGACCCGCAGGTAATCCGCGACCGTCGCGTCGTAATCCGGCGCATAGCGGCGCACGTCGGCAAGCTTCAGCCCGCGCCGGAAGATGTGGGCGTGGCAGTCGATCGGCGCGGAACTCTGCGCCAGCGCCGCGAAAGGCGGCCCCGCCGCGGCCGCGAGGAGGCCGGCCGTCACCGCCCGGCGGGTGGGTCTTGCACGATCGTTCGCCAAATCGTTCGCCATTGACGGATGCCCGCGTGTCTTCAATTCCGCCATCGTCGTGGAACCCCGCCGGGAACGCAACCGTCAGCTCCAGCCTGAGCCAGCGTGGCTTTCCCTTGCCGATCGGGCTTCCCACATGGTAGCGAACCGGCGCCGAGGCTTTAGGCGGGGCGTAGCGCAGTCTGGTAGCGCATCTGCTTTGGGAGCAG
>DAINQO010000471.1:0-1906 GCA_036742625.1 Microvirga sp. | reverse complement strand
TCTCGCCGAGCGGGTCCTCGCCGACCTGCCGCAGGCGCTCGCGCCAATCATCGAGGATCGCCCGGAAGGCGCGGTTGCTCGCCCGGTCGCCGACGAAGCCCTCCTTGTCGCGCAGCTCGACATTGTAGCTGTCGACGACGACGGACGGCAGAAGGTCGACGCCGTGGGGGATTCCGGTGGCGACGGGGGCTGATGCGGGCACGGAGGGGGTCCGAGGCGGGGAACAGACGCCAACGGCAACGCTTGGGCCCGGGCGCCGTTCCGGCCCTTACCGCCAGCGGTAGTTGAAGCTGACGCTGATGCGCTCGTCCTCGGCTTTGTTCAGCGGCACCTCGTGGCGGAGCCAGCTTTCCCACAACAGCACCGTGCCGGGCCGCGGCGCGATCGAGACGAACTGGCGATTCTGGGGCGCGGCCTTCGGCTTTTTCGGCGGCGCCGCCATCATGAAGCCGAGGCGCGGGTCCTCGAACCTGATCGCGCCGGCGCCCGCCGGCACCGCGACGTAGCAGGTGCCGCTGACGACCGAATGCGGATGGATATGCGCGCCGTGCACGCCGCCCGGCGGCAGGACGTTGATCCAGATCGAATCGAGCTTCAGCTTGTCGCGCTTGAGATCGAACTCGAGCGCCTTGGCGAACGCCGCGACGTGGCGGTCGAGCCGTCGCACGAGGTCGGCAAAAACCGGCGCGCGCCAGGGCAGGTCGTCGAGCGACGCGTACGACGTGTAGCCCGGATAGCCGTGCTTCTGCGACCAGCGCTGCCCGGCGCGGTCGTCCTCGGCGATCGAGCGGCAGGCGGCGTCGAGCTCGGCGACGAGCCCGCCGTCCTCGAGCTCGGCGCGGTAGATTCGCGTCGGGAAGAAAGTTTCCAGCGTTGCCATGGTCGCGTTCAATGCCGCCGCGGCGTTCGACAAACCGGGCGGACGAAGTTCATGTCCCTATTCGATCACCTCGTCGGCGCGGAGCCGCAGGCTGGCCGGAACGTTGAGCCCGAGCGCTCTTGCCGCCCTGCCGTTGATGACCAGTTCGAACTTGCTCGGTTGCTCAACCGGCAGATCGGCAGGCTTCGCACCTTTGAATATCCTGTCCACATAGGTAGCGGCACGGCGGTAGATCTCCGTGAAGCTCGGCCCGTAGAACATCAGTCCGCCGGCCTCGACGAACTCGCGCCCGCCATAGATCGCCGGTAGCCGGTGTTTCGCCGCAAGCTCGGCGATCCTCTTGCGGTGCGCCTGCGTGACCGCTTCCAGTCCGACGGTCAGCGCATGATATCCTGTGTCGGACGCAGCGAATGCGCGCTCGATGTCGTCGCCGTTGCGCACGTCGAATAACCGGAAACGCAACCCCTTCGCTTGCGCCGCCCGTTCAAGCTCTTTGAGCTGTGGGACGCTGATGGGGTTGCTCATGTTGAGGAACGCTGCGATTGCCGAGGTCGCCGGAGCCATCTCCGTGAGCAATTCGATTCGCTTGGCATCCAAGTCCGAAACCACTCCGCTCAGCCCGGTGAGGTTTGCGTCCGGCCGCGCGAGGCTCGCGACCACCAGGAGCGGCTCGCCGAGCGAAGCCATGACCACGGGAATCGTGCTCGTCGCCTTCTTGGCCGCCAGCGCCGCGGGCGTGCCGCGCGTGACGATCAGGTCGACGTTGAAACCAATCAATTCGGAGATCAGGACCGGATAGCGGCCGGCATCGCCGTCGGCTGAGCGGTATTCCAGGACGAGGTTGCGCCCTTCCACGTATCCAAGGTCCTGTAATCCCTGCCGAAAAGCCGCGAGATTGGCGGCGTTCAGCTCCGCCGAGATCGGTTCCACCACGCCGATGCGGAAGGTCCTGCCGGCGTGCTGCGCACGGGCAGGAAGCGGCCATGCCGCTGCTGCGCCGAGCCCAGCGAGAACCTCGCGCCGCCT
>DAINQO010000470.1:0-1907 GCA_036742625.1 Microvirga sp. | reverse complement strand
TCGATCGCCCGGTAGGCGGCGCGGCGCCCGGCCTTGTCGCCGTCGAAGCACAGGACCGGCTCGTCGGCGAAGCGCCACAGGAGCGCGAGCTGGTCCTCGGTCAGCGCCGTGCCGAGCGGCGCGACGGCGTTGGCGAACCCCGCCATCGTCATCGCGATGACGTCGACATAGCCCTCGACCGCGACGATCGTGCCGCGCTCGTGCGCCGGGCCGCGCGCCTGGTGCAGGTTGTAGAGCAGCCGGCCCTTGTTGAAGAGCGGCGTGTCCGGGGAGTTGAGGTATTTCGCCGGCACGTCGGCGCTCATCGCCCGGCCGCCGAAGCCGACGATGCGCCCGCGCCCGTCGGCGATCGGGAACATGACCCGGTCGCGGAAGCGGTCGAAGGGCACGGACACGTCCTCGCCGGAGACCAGGAGCCCGAGCTCGACCATGACCTCGGCCGCGATGCCCTTCGCCGCGAGGTGGTCGCGGAGCGCGTAGCGCTCCGGCGAGGCGTAACCGATGCGGAAGCGGCGCTGGATGTCGCCGGAAAGGCCGCGGCGGGCGAGATAATCCCGCGCCGCGGCGCCGGCGCGCCCGGCGAGCTGCGCCTCGAAATAGGCGGCGGCGAGCTCCATCACCTCGTGCAGCGACTTGCGGCGGCTCTCGGCCTCGCTCGCCTCGCGCGAGATCGCCGGCAGCGCCACCCCGGCCTCGGCGGCGAGCCGCTCGACCGCCTCCGGAAACGAGATGCCCTCGGTCTCCATGACGAAGGTGAAGATGTCGCCGTGCTTGCCCGACGAGAAGCAGTGGTAGAAGCCCTTCTGGTCGTTGACGGTGAAGCTCGGCGTCTTCTCGGCGTTGAAGGGCGACAGCCCCTTCCACTCGCGCCCGGCCCTCTTCAGGCGCACCTTGCGCCCCACCACCGCCGACACCGGCAGGCGGACGCGGATCTCGTCGAGGATTTCGGACGGGTAGCGCAATGGGGGCCTCGCATTCTGGCTAGCCCGAGTCGGGGGAGTAAGCCGAATCGGCCGCCAGAACGGAGCACGAACTTAGGGTCCGACCCCAGGAAATGCACGCTATTCACACGTCGTGGCCGGCCTTGGGCCGGCCCTCCACGACATGCGCGCGGGAGCGCGCCGGCGCCGGCGCGAGCCGGCGCATCTCCGCCCGATCGGCAGCGTCAGTTGCCCCGGCAAAGGCATGGATGGCCGGGCCGAGCCCGGCCACGACGGCGCCCTCACCGCTCGCGCAAGTTCCGGAACGTCACCGAGTACCGCAGCGCCTCCACCTCCGGGATCGAGTGCTCCCAGTCGCTGCGGGCGGGGCCGGAGAGGAGGTAGGCCGAGCGCGGGGCGAGGGTCAGCGAGCGGCGCTCCCAGGTCGCGCGAGGCTTCGCGGCGGTCTTGCGGCGCAGGCGGAAGACGCATGGCGCGAGGAGCGAGATGCCGACCACCTCGCCGAAGACCGAGCGGTCCTTGTGCCAGCCGATGCCGGCGCCGGGGCCGTATTCGGTCAGCAGCACCTGCTGCAGCGCGGCGGGCTCGAGGCCGGCGAAGGCGGCGGCGCGCTCGCGCAGGGGCAGGAGGAACGCTGGGATGTTCTCGGTCGCCTCGACCTTCATCAGGTTGAAATCGTAGCGCCAGCCGAACGAGACGACGCGGCGCTTGCCGAGGAAGCCCTGGAATTCGAAGGCCCGGAACGGCAGCTCGGCGAAGCGGCGGGCGAGCGCCCGCTCCGCCGCGGCCGTGATGAGGTCCGGCGTGTAGCGCATGCCCTCCGGCAGCGCCGGCGCGACATCGAAGAGCGGCGCGGTCATGAGCGCGGGAACGGGCGGCGCGCGCCGAGGGTTCCAACCTCTCCCGGAGGAGCTAGCAGATTCACACATCGCGTTGAGGGGCAATGAGGGTGGCGCCGCGTTTGGC
>DAINQO010000469.1:0-1916 GCA_036742625.1 Microvirga sp. | reverse complement strand
CCCTATGCCCGGCGCCCCCCTCCTCGCTCGGCCTTCGGCCGAGTCGGTCCTCCCCACAAGGGGGGAGGACCGGTGCGCGCCGGCTTTGTGAGAATCCGATAGGCAGGCGGGAGAGGCGGTTCGCCCAGCTCCGGCAGCACCGCCGCGGAGCCTGTGTACGGGCTTCGGGTCTCGCCGGAGCCTGTCAGCGGGCCGGCAAAGGCCAACCCGTCAAGTGAGCCCCCGAAATGACAGCGCTATTGCGCGCGCGCCGCCAGCCACTCTTTCGCGAGCGCGACGTCCGCCTGCGACAGCCCGTGGCCGACCGGCACGATGCGGTGCGTCACCTCCGCGCCGGCGTCGGCGAGCTGCGCCGAGAGGCGGGCGGCGTTGTCGGGCGGGACGATCGGGTCGGCCGAGCCTGAGAGGATCAGCACCGGCTTGTGCGCGAGGTCGGGTTTCGGCGGCTCGGCGAGCGGCACCATGGCGCGGATCAGGATCGCGCCGGCGAGCGCGTCGGGGTGCAGCAGGAGCAGCGCGGCGGCGATGTTGGCGCCGTTCGAGAAGCCGAGCGCGATGGGCGCCGCAAGCCCATAGGCAGCGCGGGCCTCGGCGACGAAGCCGGCGAGCTCGTCCGCCCGGCGGCGCAGATCCGCCTCGTCGAACACGCCCTCGGCGAGCCGGCGGAAGAAGCGCGGCATGCCGTTCTCGCTGACCTTGCCGCGCGGCGACAGGAGCGCCGAGCCCGGCGAGACGGCGCGGCCGAGGGCCAAGAGATCGTTCTCGTCGCCGCCGGTGCCGTGCAGCAGGAGCAGCGGCGGCGCGTTCGCGGTCGCGGGCTCGTAGCGGTGGATGAAGGAGAGCATCATCGGCATCCCAACACTGTCATCCCGGCCGCAGCGAAGCGGAGAGCCGGGATCCATGAGGCGGCGCGAAGGCGGGTGGAGGTCCCGGATAGCCGCTGCGCGGCTTCCGGGATGACGCTGTGGGGCCGCTACCCGAGCGCCGGCAACGCCGCCTCGATCTCGCGGCGCCGCGGCTCGAGGAAGCGCGGCAGCTTGAGGCTTTGCCCGAGCGCGGCGACCGGCTCGTCGGCGGCAAAGCCGGGGTCGTCGGTCGCGATCTCGAACAGGACGCCGCCGGGCTCGCGGAAGTAGATCGAGCGGAAATAGTTGCGGTCGAGCTGCTCGGTCGGGCGGATGCGGTGATCCTCGGCGAGGCGCGCCGCCATCGCCGCCTGCTCGGCGTCGCCCTTCGCCCTGAAGGCGATGTGGTGGACCGAGCCGCCGCCCTGCCGCCCGGGCAGGAAGCCCTTGGCGACGCGGATGTCGAGTGTGCCGCCGAGCGCCGCGTCGGCGCGATAGCGCACGAGCGCGCCTTCGCGCGCCGCCTCGCGGAAGCCGAGCACGCCGGAGAGGATCGCGCCGGTGCGCTCGGCGTCGTCGAGCATCAGGGTGACGCCGGCAAAACCGCGGATCGCGTGCTCGGCCGGCACCTCGCCGCCGCTCCAGGCGCTCTCGCCCTCGGCGCCGGCGACGCCGACGAGCGCGAGGCGCATGCCGTCGGGGTCCTTGAACGGCAGCACGGTGTCGCCGAAGCGCTTCTCCGGCGCCTCATGCGGCACGCCCTTCTCGACGAAGCGGTGGGTCCAGAAGCCGATCGATTCTTTCGGCACCCGGAACGCCGTCTCCTGCGCCTGGCCGATTCCGGCCCGCCCCGGCGCCACATGGGCCCAGGGGAAGAAGGTCAGGATGGTGCCGGGCCGCCCCGTCTCGTCGCCGAAATAGAGGTGGTAGGTGCCGGGATCGTCGAAGTTGACGGTCTTCTTGACGAGCCGCAGGCCGAGCGTCCCGGTGTAGAAGTCGCGGTTGCGGCGGGCGTCGCCGGCGATCGCGGTGACGTGGTGGATGCCGTGCTCGGACATGGGCGGTCTCCTT
>DAINQO010000468.1:0-1917 GCA_036742625.1 Microvirga sp. | reverse complement strand
GTCGACGCCGTGCTCGAGCTCAACGTCAAGCAGGTGGTGCGCTTCATGCGCGAGGCCGCGGTGCAGATGCGCCGGCAGGGCGGCGGCGGCGCGATCGTCAACGTGTCCTCGATCGCCGCCCGCCACGGCGGCGGCCCGGGCTCGGTGATCTATGCCGCCGCGAAGGGCTTCGTCGCGACCGCGACCCGCGGCTGGGCGAAGGAGCTCGTCCGCGACCGCATCCGCGTCAACGCGGTCTCGCCGGGCGTGATCATGACACCGTTCCACGAGCGCTATTCGACGGCAGAGCAGCTCGCCGCCATGCAGACGACGATCCCGATGGACCGGCTCGGCACCCCCGACGAATGCGTCGGCGCCTTCCTCTATCTCGCCTCCGAGGCGCTGAGCGGCTACGTCACCGGCCAGATCATCGAGGTCAACGGCGGGCAGTACATGCCCTGACCATTTGGTCCGTTGCCGGCCGGAGGGTTGGCTCAGCAGCGCGTCACATGCGCCGAGACGCAGAGCCAGCGGCCGTCGCGGCGCGCCCAGACGTCGGTGTAGCGGCCGTGGCCCTCCGCCCCGTCGGGCTTCAGGTAGCGCGTCGCGGCGTGGATGATGGCGACGTCGCCAAGGAGGCGGACGACCACGTCCTCGGCCGCGAGATCGCGGATCGCGACCGGCCGCGCCGTCTGCACGAGGAACGTCGCGCGGTCGACGAGCGAGCCGTCCGGATGGCTGCACAGGAAGTCCTCGGCGAGGATCTCGTCGAAGCGGGCGACGTCGGAGTTCTGCACCGAGGCGATGTAGTCGCGGTTGAGCCGGAGGAGCGTCTCGTAATCGGAGTCATCGTGGGTGTCGGTTCGTAGGGCTGTGGCCGGCATGGGCTGCTCCGTCGGTAGCGTTCGCATTGTCGGTGCTGGCGTCTCGCGGCGCAACGTCGGCGCGCGCATGCCTCTCCCGAGGGAGAGGCCGAGTCGCGCCGGAAGGCGCGAACCGGGTGAGGGGCGCGCTTTCGCCGGTGGGCAGCAACCCCTCACCCGGACGGCTCCGCCGTCTCGACCTCTCCCTCCGGGAGAGGTAGATCGCGGACATCGCGACGCGCCGCGGCGGTAGAGGGCAGACCATGCCGCACGAAGAGATCGACGCCATCCGGGCGATGCTGGCGGAAAAGCCACGCCCGGTCGGCTGGCGCGAGCGGCGGGCGCGGCTCGACGAGGTCGGCTCGGTCTTCCCCGTCGCCGCTGACATCCGTTGCGCGCCCGTCGATTGCGGCGGCGTGCCCGGCGAATGGTCGCTCGCGCCGGGCGCCGACCCGTCGCGCGTGCTGATGTTCTTCCACGGCGGCGGCTATTGCGCGGGTTCGATCGTGAGCCACCGCCGCATGGCGACGGAGGCCGGCCGCGCGGCGGGGATGCGCACGCTCGCCGTCGGCTACCGGCTTTCGCCCGAGCACCCGTATCCTGCCGCGCACGAGGACGCGCTCGCCGCCTGGCGCTTCCTGCGCCGCGAGGGCGTTGCGGCGGGCGCGATCGCGGTCGGCGGCGACAGCGCCGGCGGCAACCTCGCGCTCGCGCTGGTGCGGCGTCTGCGCGCCGCCGGCGAGCCAGGGCCGGCCTGCCTCTGGCTCGCCTCGCCCTGGACCGACCTCACGATGTCGGGCGCGACACTCAAGACGAAGGACGCCGACGATCCGCTCATCCACAAGGCCTATCTCGAGGAGCTCGCCGGCGCTTACGCACCGGCGCCGCTCGACCGCACCGACCCGCTGATCTCGCCGCTCTTCGCCGATTTCTCGGGCTTCCCGCCGACGCTGATCCAGGTCGGCTCGGCCGAGACGCTGCTCGCCGACGCGACGCGCCTTGCCGCCGCGATGGGCGCCGCCGACGTCGCCGTGACGCTCGAGATCTGGCCGCGCATGATCCATGCCTGGCCGCT
>DAINQO010000467.1:0-1918 GCA_036742625.1 Microvirga sp. | reverse complement strand
TGAGCATGATCTTTTCCGAAAACCGGTAGCCACTTTTCGGGATCATGCTTTAGGAGCAAGCCGGAAGAGAAACCAAGGGGACCGCCATGGCCGGAGCACACGAGCAATTGGAGCGCGCCGAGCATGCCGAGCACGCCGCTCACGGCCATGGACCGAGCAGCACGAACAAGCGCATCGCGCTGCTCATCGCCATCCTGGCGCTGTTCCTCGCCATCTCGGAGACGCTCGGCAAGGGGGCGCAGACGGAAGGCCTGAACTACAATGTCGAGGCCTCGAATCTGTGGGCCTTTTTCCAGGCCAAGACGATTCGCCAGACCGCGGTGCGCACCGCTGCCGAGACCGTCGAGCTGACGCGGCCGCAGGCCGCTGACCCGGCCGTCGCCGAGGCGGTCGCGAAACGTCTCGACACATGGGCGAAGACCGTGGCGCGCTGGGAGACCGAACCCGAGACCCAGGAAGGCCGCAAGGAGCTGGCGGTGCGGGCAAAGCAGGCGGAGACGAAACGCGACACCTCGCTCGCCCGCTACCATCATTACGAGGTCGCCTCCGCGGCGTTCCAGATCGCCATCGTGCTCGCCTCGGCGGCGGTGATCACGAGCGCCATCGTGCTCGCCTTCGTCGCCATCGGGCTCGGCGCCGTCGGCCTCGTCTTCACCGCCATCGGGCTTCTCGCGCCCCATTCCGTGCACCTGTTCTGAGCGGCTCGGCCGGCACCGATGCGCTGGATGCTTCGCATCGGCGTTGGGCTCGTTCTCGCCTGGCTCGTCTTTCTGGCCTCGCCCTTTGTCGCGCTCCACGGTCTCGGGCGGGCGGTCGAGACGCGCGACGTCGAGGCGGTTCGCGCTCGGGTGAACTTCCGCGCCCTCAGGCTGTCGCTGCTGAAGCAGGTCATCGGCGCCTATCTCGACGAGCGCGCCGGGCGCGCGCTCGGGCCGGCCGAGCGCCAGCTCGCGGCGGACGCCGGTGCGACCGCCGCCAATCCTCTTGTCGCGCAGCTGCTCACGCCCGAAGCCATCATCGAGCTTCTGAACGAGGGCTGGCCGAAAGACCTTCGCGGCACCATCGCGGCGGACGAGCCGGCCCGGCAGGAGGAGCCGTCGGCGGAGCCCGGCGACGTCGTCAAGACGATGCGCGTCGCCTCGTTGCGCGGCGCGATGCGGCTGTTTCGGCAATCCGAGCTGCGCGGCTTCCGCAATCTCCTGGTCTCGCTGCCGCCGGACGCGCCGAGCGAGCAGCAGTTCCGGCTCCGGCTTCGGCTCGTGCGGACGACCTGGAAGCTCGTCGGCATCGAGCTTCCCGACGCGCTCTTGAGACGCGCGATCCGTGATCTTGCCGGCCGGACGGCACCCGAGGTCAAGGCGCCGCCGCAATGACGAAGGGGCGGCAAGGCCGCCCCTTCGCAAGGTTTCAGGGTCGGGCCGCCGCTTTAAGCCGTGCGCTCGATCACGGTCACGATCTTGCGGGTTCCCGGCTCGATGATGACGATCCGGTTCCCGACCAGGATGTACTTGTAGCCGCGATAGGCCGGAACGACGCGCACCACCTCCACCGGGAGGTCATGCCACTCGACGCTCGCCGGAACGATGGTCCCGGTCGAGATCGCGAAGTTGACGTTCGTCGCCGGCGCGACATGGACGTTCGAGAACGAGCGCGTGATTTGGGTGCGCTGCTCCGAGGTGATGTTCGCCGGAACGCTGCCGGTGGTTGTGCCCGAGTGGGTGCCGGACGCGCCGGCCTGGCTCGATCCGGACTGGCCGGAGGCGCCGGCCTGGCCGGTCTGGGAGCCGGACGTGCCGCTTGTCCCGGACTGCGTGCTCTGCTGCGAGCCCGAGCCCGTTGCTGGCGCGCCAGCCGTCGGACGTGCGGCGCCGCCGGACGAGGCGGCTCCGCCGCTCTGGCTCGACATGCCGCCGCCGCC
>DAINQO010000466.1:0-1918 GCA_036742625.1 Microvirga sp. | reverse complement strand
GCCGAGGAGGCCGAGGAGGGCCGCACCTCGGGCGCCGCCGAGGGCGATGCCGGCGGCGACGACGACGAGGGCGAAGGCGGCGAGGTCGTCGAGCAGGCGCCGCCGCGGGCGGTCGCGATCCGCGAGACCGCGACCAAGGAGCCGACCGACCGCACCGACGATCCGGTGCGCATGTACCTGCGCGAGATGGGCTCGGTCGAGCTGCTCTCGCGCGAGGGCGAGATCGCGATCGCAAAGCGCATCGAGGCCGGCCGCGAGGCGATGATCGCCGGCCTGTGCGAGAGCCCGCTGACCTTCCAGGCGATCATCATCTGGCGCGACGAGCTCGTCGAGGGCCGCGTGCTGTTGCGCGACATCATCGACCTCGAGGCGACCTATGCCGGCCCCGACGGCAAGGGCGCGCCGAAAGTCGAGGCGGCGCCGAACGGCAACGGCGCGGGCCTGCCGGCGCCGCCGCTCGCGGCGGTGGTGGCCGCCGCTCCGGCGCCGGCCGCGCCGTCACGCTTCGGCATCGAGCTGGAGGACGGGGAGGAGGCGCCGCCGCCCCCGCCCGAGGACCTCGAGGACGACGACCTCGAGAACAACGTCTCGCTCTCGGCGATGGAGGCCGAGCTCAAGCCGAAGGTGCTGGAGACCTTCGATTCGATCGCCGACAACTACAAGAAGCTGCGCCGGCTGCAGGTCGAGCACGTCGATTTGCGCATGCAGAACAAGCAGCTGACCCCGGCCCAGGAGCGCAAATACAAGAAGCTCAAGGAAGAGATCGTCCGCGACGTCAAGAGCCTGTCGCTCAACGCCAACCGCATCGAGGCGCTCGTCGAGCAGCTCTACGACATCAACAAGCGCCTGATCTCGCACGAGGGCCGGCTGATGCGGCTCGCCGAGAGCTACGGCGTCTCGCGCGACGAGTTCCTGCGCCACTACCAGGGCTGGGAGCTCGACCCGAAATGGCTCTTGCGCGTCGGCAAGCTCGGCGCCAAGGGCTGGAAGGACTTCGTCGGCCGCGGCAAGGCCAACATCCACGAGCTGCGCGAGCAGATCCACAACCTCGCCTCCGAGACCGGGCTCGAGATCCAGGAGTTCCGCAAGATCGTCTCGATGGTCCAGAAGGGCGAGCGTGAGGCGCGCCAGGCCAAGAAGGAGATGATCGAGGCGAACCTGCGCCTCGTCATCTCGATCGCCAAGAAATACACCAACCGCGGCCTGCAGTTCCTCGACCTCATCCAGGAGGGCAACATCGGCCTGATGAAGGCGGTCGACAAGTTCGAGTACCGCCGCGGCTACAAGTTCTCGACCTACGCGACGTGGTGGATCCGCCAGGCGATCACCCGCTCGATCGCCGACCAGGCCCGCACCATCCGCATCCCGGTGCACATGATCGAGACGATCAACAAGATCGTGCGCACCTCGCGCCAGATGCTGCACGAGATCGGCCGCGAGCCGACGCCCGAGGAATTGGCCGAGAAGCTCGCCATGCCGCTCGAGAAGGTGCGCAAGGTCCTGAAGATCGCGAAAGAGCCGATCTCGCTCGAGACCCCGATCGGCGACGAGGAGGACTCGCACCTCGGCGACTTCATCGAGGACAAGAACGCCATCCTGCCGATCGACGCCGCGATCCAGAGCAATCTTCGCGAAACAACGACGCGCGTGCTCGCCTCGCTGACCCCGCGCGAGGAGCGCGTCCTGCGCATGCGCTTCGGCATCGGCATGAACACCGACCACACGCTGGAAGAGGTCGGCCAGCAGTTCTCGGTCACCCGCGAACGCATCCGCCAGATCGAGGCGAAGGCGCTGCGGAAATTGAAGCACCCGTCGCGGTCGCGGAAGCTGAGGTCGTTCCTGGACAACTAGCCTGACCCGGCGCTAGCCTTCGCGGATGGGCATGAGGGTACGCACGATCGAGGTCGACGAAGCGACG
>DAINQO010000465.1:0-1938 GCA_036742625.1 Microvirga sp. | reverse complement strand
TGGGGCCAGCCGGCGCAGCGCCCGTCCTGGAACTACCGCGCCGAGGACGGCGGCGGCATGATCCTCGACATGGTCTGCCACTGGCGCTACGTGCTCGACAACCTCTTCGGCGAGGTGCGCTCGGTCTCCTGCCTCGGCGCGACGCACATCCCCGAGCGGGTCGACGAGAGCGGCGCCAAGTACAAGGCGACCGCGGACGATGCCGCCTACGCCACCTTCGAGCTCGAAGGCGGCGTCATCGCCCACATCAACATGTCGTGGGCGACGCGCGTCTATCGCGACGACCTCGTCACCTTCCAGGTCGACGGCACGCTGGGCTCCGCCGTCGCCGGCCTGCAGGACTGCGTTATGCAGCCCCGCGCCGGCACGCCGCGCCCAGTCTGGAACCCGGACGTGAAGCAGTCGATCGATTTTTATTCGACCTGGCAGCCGGTGCCGGACAACGCGGCTTACGACAACGGCTTCAAGGCGCAGTGGGAGATGTTCATCCGCCACGTCGCCGAGGACGCGCCCTACCGCTACACGCTGCGCGAGGGCGCGAAGGGCGTGCAGCTCGTCGAGGCGGCGCTGCAAAGCTGGAAGGAGCGCCGCTGGATCGACGTGCCGCCGCTGCAGTATGGCGCGGAGACGGCGCCGGCGATGGCGGCTGAGTAGCTGCCGTCATTCCGGGGCTCGCGCAGCGAGAGCCCGGAACCCATAAATACAGTCCGTCGAAGAAGAACTCGAACAGTGCCGCTCCTCTTGCATAGGGCGGCGTTTATGGGTTCCGGGCTCGGCCCTCCGGGCCGCCCCGGAATGACAAACGAGGAGAAGGCCCATGAACATCCAACGCGCCGTCACGGCCCTTTCGCTGCGCCTGCCGACCGCGGCGGGCAGGCTCGAGCGCTTCGATATGTCGGTCCCCAAGGACTTCCCCGAGCGCGTGAGCGGGCCGCTTAACCGCGTCGCGCTTGCCGCCGCCCACATGGTCGTCGACCCGCTCGCCGAGGTCGATCCCTGGCTCCAGGTGGCGCCAGATTGGGAGCGCACCATCGCCTTCCGCGAGCACCTCTGGGACCTCGGGCTCGGCGTCGCCGAGGCGATGGATACGGCGCAGCGCGGCATGGGGCTCGACTGGCCGATGGCGCTCGAGCTGATCAAGCGCTCGGTCGCCGCCTCGAAGCATCGCGACGGTGCCGTCGTGTTCTCCGGCGCCGGTACCGACCATCTCGACCCTGCCGACGCCAGGACCCTCGACGACGTGATCCGCGCCTATGAGGAGCAGGTCTCAGGCGTCGAGGCGGTCGGCGGGCGCATCATCCTGATGGCCTCGCGGGCGCTCGCCCGCCTTGCCGGCACGCCGGACGATTACGCCAAGGTCTACGGCCGCATCCTCGGCCAGGTGCGCGAGCCGGTGATCATCCACTGGCTCGGCGACATGTTCGACCCGGCACTCAAAGGCTACTGGGGCACGGCCGATCTCGACCGCGCCATGGACACCGCCGTCGCGGTCATCAACGACAACGCGGCGAAGATCGACGGCGTCAAGGTCTCGCTCCTCGACAAGGACAAGGAGATCGCCATGCGCCGGCGCCTCGATGCCCGCGTGCGCATGTATACCGGCGACGACTTCAACTACGCCGAGCTGATCGCCGGCGACGAGCACGGCTTCTCGCACGCCCTGCTCGGCATCTTCGATGCCATCGCGCCGGCGGCGGCGGCGGCGCTCTCGGCGCTCGCGAAGGACGACCTTGCGACCTTCCACGACATCTTCGCGCCGACGGTGCCGCTGTCGCGCCACATCTTCCGCGCGCCGACGCGCTTCTACAAGACCGGCGTCGTCTTCATGGCCTATCTCAACGGCCACCAGGACCACTTCACCATGGCGGGCGGCCAGGAGAGCGCCCGCTCGACCCTCCACCTGGCCGAGCTCTTCCGCCTCGCCGACCGCGCCGGCCT
>DAINQO010000464.1:0-1939 GCA_036742625.1 Microvirga sp. | reverse complement strand
CGATGTTCGCACCGAGCACAGGGCGGACCGGTCGACCTGGTCGCGCCTCATGCGCAAGCACGATTATTCGTGCCTGATCGAGGGCACGCCCGATGCCGAGCCGGTCGAAGGCTTCTCGCCGCCGAGGGGCGGGATCGGCGTCATCAAGCGGGCGAACAGCGCTTTCCTCGGAACCGCTCTGGAGTCGCGGCTGAAGGATGCGGCGGTCGATCGGCTGTTCTTGTGCGGTGTCTTCATGGACGGCTGCGTCGGGTTGACGGCGGCCGATGCGGCGCAGCGCGGCTACGACGTCGTCTTCGTCACCGATGCGATCGGCCATACCGGCGACGCCGATCACGCCGCCATCCGGCGCTGGCTCGTTGCCGATTATGAGCTCGGCGTCGCGACGACCGCCGGGGTCGCCGCAGCCGCTGATCCGGAAAAATCATAGAGCGCGATGACGTCTCGTCGAGTCGTCATCCCGCTCTACCTCTTGTTGGAGCATGATCTTTTCCGAAAACCGGTAGCCACTTTTCGGGATCATGCTTTAGCCTTGCCGGCGCCGGCTGCATCGACCGGGAGAGCCGCTCACGCCCCGAGAAGCATCGACAGCCATTCGGGCCTGATGATCCCCCATCGCAGGAAGCCTGCCATCCCGAAGATGACGCCGACGACGCCGACGCCGGCGGCGAGGCCAAGCAGCCAGCCGATGCGCGTCAGCGCCGCGACGGCAAGGAGCGCGAGCGCGAGCGTCAGGAAGCTCTCGGAGAAATCGAACAGATCGTCGGTCTCGTTGTGGCGCTTGAAGTCGGCCTCGTGCCCGTTCGCGGTGTCGGAGAGCTCCTTGAGCTCGGTCTTGTAGCGCTCGATCTCCTTGCGCCAGCCGTCCATGAGGGCGCGGTTCTCGGCCGTGTCCTTGAGGACGCCGTCGCGGATCAGGGCGCCGGCGCGCTGCACCTCGAGGTCGAGCTCGAACTGGCGCATGCGCTTCGCCTGGTACTGGTTCCAGGAATCGACCGTCAGGGCCTGCGCGCGCTGGATCGCCTGGACGACGTTGTCGTCCTTGATCTTCGACACCGCGAGGAACGCCGAGATCAGCGCGACGATGATCGCGATGGCATTGTTGAAGCGGTCGTTGCCGGAGGCGGGCGGCGTTTCGGCGGGGTCTGGCATCGCGGCATCGGTCCGAGGACGCCATAACAGCAGCTGCGCCGACGCCGTCGAGCCCGCGCCGCCGGCTATCCACCGGTTTCAGATCATGCCAGCCCTGGCAGCCGGCGCGCGCCCACCTCTCCCTCCGGGAGAGGTGTTCGCAGAGATCCTCGTTCGGGAGAGGGGTTTCGCGGTGGCGGCGCTCAGCCCGGCTTCGCGCCGCGCCGCTTCCGGAACGGTGCCATCGCCGCGACGGCGAGGGCGTCGACACGATGGTTGAGCGGATCGTCGGCGTGGCCGCGGACCCAGTGGAAGGTCACCTCGTGGCCGCCGCGCGCGGCGTCGAGGGCGCGCCAGAGGTCCTCGTTCTTGACCGGCTTCCGGTCGGCGGTCTTCCAGCCCCGCGCCTTCCAGCCCTTGATCCACGCGGTGACGCCGAGCCGGACGTATTGCGAGTCGGTGTAGAGATCGACGGCGCAAGGGCGCGACAGCGCCTCGAGCGCCTTGATCGCGGCGGTGAGCTCCATGCGGTTGTTGGTGGTCAGCGCCTCGCCGCCGGAGAGCTCCTTCTCGCGGCCTTTGAACAGGAGCAGCGCCGCCCAGCCGCCCGGCCCCGGATTCCCCGAGCAGGCGCCGTCGGTGTAGATCGTCACCCGCTCGCTCACCGCACGAGCCCGTATTCGGCGGCACTCGCGACACGGCGGTGAAAGGCGAGCTTGCGGTCGTATTCGAGCGGGTCCTTCGGGCGCACGAGCGCGCCCGGCGGGACGTTGAGCCAGTCGACGAGCCGCGTCAGCATGAAGCGCAA
>DAINQO010000463.1:0-1942 GCA_036742625.1 Microvirga sp. | reverse complement strand
TTCCAGGCGGTCGGCGCCTTCCGGCTGTTTGCCGGCGTCGAGCCGGACGCCGAGCGCATGCTCCGTCACTTCGCTTCGATGTGACGGCTCAAAGACACGACGCTTCAGGGAACCGAAAGCCCGTGAGAACCGCCATCGCCACCGTCTGCCTGAGCGGCACGCTGCCCGAGAAGCTCGAGGCCATCGCGGCCGCGAAGTTCAGGGGCGTCGAGATCTTCGAGAACGATCTCCTGTCGTTCAACGGCACCCCGGCCGAAGTGCGCCGGATGGCCGCCGACCTCGGGCTTGAGATCATCACCTTCCAGCCCTTCCGCGACTTCGAGGGCATGCCGGAGCCGCACCGGGGCAAGGCGCTCTCCCGCGCCGAGCGCAAGTTCGACGTCATGGCGGAGCTCGGCTGCGATCTCCTTCTCGTGTGCAGCAATGTTTCGCCGGATGCGCTCGGCGGCGTCGACCGCGCCGCCGCCGATTTCCGCGAGCTCGGCGAGCGGGCGGCAAAACGCGGCCTGCGCGTCGGCTACGAGGCCTTGGCCTGGGGCCGCCACGTCAGCGACTACCGCGACGCCTGGGAGGTCGTGCGCCGCGCCGACCATCCATCGGTCGGGCTCGTCCTCGACTCGTTTCATATCCTGGCGCGCAAGACCGACCTGACGCCGATGCGGGCGATCCCCAAGGACCGCATCTTCCTGGTGCAGCTCGCGGACGCGCCGCTCCTCGAAATGGACTACCTCTCCTGGAGCCGCCATTACCGCTCGTTTCCCGGCCAGGGCGAGCTCGCGGTCGACGCCTTCATGGACGCGCTCCAGGCCACCGGCTACGACGGGCTTCTCTCGCACGAGATCTTCAGCGACCGCTTCCGGGCCGGATCGGCGCGCAGCGTCGCGATCGACGGGCAGCGCTCGCTGATCTTCATGCTCGACGAGCTGCGGCGCCGGACCGGCACCGCCGTTCCGGGCCTGCCGGCGCTGCCGCCTCGCGCGGCGTGCGCCGGCGTCGAGTTCGTCGAGTTCGCGATGGACCAGACCGCGGCCGCGGATTTCGAGAAGCTGCTCGCTGGGCTCGGCTTCGCCAAGGCGGGCCAGCACAAGTCGAAGGACGTCGCCCGCTGGCGCCAGGGCGACATCAACATCATCGTCAACCGCGAGAAGGAAGGCTTCGCCCATTCCTTCAACATCACCCATGGCTCGGCGGTCTGCGCGATCGCGCTGAGGGTCGCCGACGCCGCAGCGACGATCGAGCGCGCCGTGAAGCTGCTCGACCAGCCGTTCCGCCAGGGCGTCGGGCCGGGCGAGCTCGAGATCCCGGCGGTGCGCGGCCTCGGCGGCAGTCTCGTCTACTTCGTCGACCGGACAAGCGCTCCGTCCGGCATCTGGGACGTCGACTTCGATCCCGTCGCGCCCGGACCAGGCGCCAGGGAGGCCGGCCTCGTCCGCTTCGACCACATCTCGCAGTCGATGCACGACGAGGAGATGCTGACCTGGCTTCTGTTCTACACCTCGCTTCTCGACCTCGGTAAGACGCGGGTCCACGACGTGCTCGACCCCGGCGGCATCGTGCAGAGCCAGGTGGTCGCGTCCGAGGACGGCGCCTTGCGCCTCGTCCTCAACGCCTCGCAGAGCCAGCGCACGCTTGCGTCGCGCTTCCTCAACGAGCTGTTCGGCTCCGGCGTCCAGCACATCGCGCTCGCGACCGACGACATCTTCGCGACCGTCGGCCGACTGCGCCAGAACGGCGTCGATCTCCTGCCGATCCCGGAAAACTACTACGACGACCTCGAGGCCCGCACCGATCTCGCGCCGGAGGCGATCGCGCGCCTCGCCGAAAGCCAGATCCTCTACGACCGCGACGGCTCGTCCGAGTACTTCCAGGTCTACACGCGCACGCTCGACAACGGCTTCTTCTTCGAGATCGTCGAGCGGCGGAACTATGCCGGCTTCGGCGC
>DAINQO010000462.1:0-1943 GCA_036742625.1 Microvirga sp. | reverse complement strand
TCCACCGGCGTCGCGCGGCCGAAGATCGAGACCGCGACCTTGAGGCGGGCGCGGCCCTCGTCGATCTCCTCGACGGTGCCGTTGAACGAGGCGAAGGGGCCGTCGGCGACGCGCACCTGCTCGCCGATCTCGAAATGGATCGTCGGCTTTGGCCGCTCGACGCCTTCGGCGACCTGGCCCTTGATGCGCTCGGCCTCGGCGTCCGGGATCGGCACCGGCTTCGCCTTGTCGGCGCCGAGGAAGCCCGTGACCTTCGGCGTGTTCTTGATCAGGTGGTAGACCTCGTCGGTGAGGTCGCACTTCACCAGCACGTAGCCGGGGAAGAACTTGCGCTCGGTGTCGACCTTGCGGCCGCGGCGCACCTCGACGACCTTCTCGGTCGGGACCATGACCTCCTCGAACTTCTCGGCGAGACCGCGCTGCTGCGCCTGGTCCTTGATCGACTGCGCGACCTTGTTCTCGAAGTTCGAATAGGCGTGGACGATGTACCAGCGCTTCGCCATGGCGTTCAAAATCCTAAGACCCCAATCCGAGGACGAAGCGCACGACGAGGCGCAGCACCTGGTCGGTGACCAGGAAGAAGATGCTCGCGAGGATCACCATCACGAACACCATCGCGGTCGTGATCATGGTCTCCTTGCGCGAGGGCCAGGTGACCTTCGAGCCCTCGGAGCGCACCTGCTGGATGAATTCGCCCGGATTCGTCTTCGCCATGTCGCGTTTCGCAGTCTCTTTCGCCCGTGTCTCGTCTGCCGTCCCGCCCGCCGAGCGCCGAGCGGCCTCGTTCCCGTCCAAGGCGTGCCGCCCGAATTAGCTGTGGCGCGAAGCGTTTCAGCCTCGCGCCACAAGGTCCAACCATAGCTGGGATGCCGCGGCCTATAACGCAAGTTTCCGGGCTTGTCGATGCGCTTTGCGAACCGGTTCAGCCGGCGCCCTCCGTCAGAGCCGCGTCAGAACCACCTCGCCGACCCCCGACAGGCCGATGACCAGCGCCGCGCTCTGCGAAATGTCGATGACACGTCCGCCGCCGAACGGTCCGCGGTCGTTGACCCGCACGACGACGGAGCGGCCGGTGCGCTCGTTCGTGACCTTGAGGCGGGTGCCGAAAGGCAGGCTGCGATGGGCGGCCGTCAGCGCCTTGCGGTCAAACGTCTCGCCGTTCGCCGTGCGACGGCCGTGATGAGCCGCCCCGTACCAGGAGGCCTTGCCGCGCTCAACGCCGCGGGCGAGGTCGGCGCCGAGGGCTTGCCCGCCCGTCGTCGCAAAGCCGATCAGCGCCGCCGCGATCAGCGCCCGTGATGCTCTGGTCATCTTGCGTCCCCTCCACCTGAAGGGCGCGCGCGTGACAACAAAGCTTCAACGAACCTTCGGTTCCCGGTTCTCTGCCTGGCGCCTAGCGCTTTGCCCAGCGCAGCCTGTCAAGCGCCCGATCGACGAAATCGAGCCGGTCCTGTCCCCAGAACAGCTCGCCCGCGACGACGAAGGTCGGCGACCCGAAGACGCCGAGCCGCTCTGCCTCGGCGCCGTTCTCGCGGTATTCCCGCTGGACCGGCTCCGTCGTCTCCGCCGCGAGAAGGGCCGGGCCGTCGTAGCCGTTCTCGTCGGCGACGGCGCCGCGGACCGCGGCGTCGGCGATGTCGCGCTCCTCCGCCCAGAGCGCCCGCAGGAGCGCATGCGACAGCCGGAAAGGGTCCTCGCCGGCCTGGCGCGCGGCGATCACCATGTGGCCGGCGGGCTTGTTCCAGCCCGGCACCGGGTTCTCCATCGGATAGAAGCGCGGCGTCAGGTTCAGCGGCATGCCGAGGTGCCGGCGCCAGCGGTCGAGCTCGACGGCGTGATAGTCGCGCCGCCGCTTCGGCCGCGTCCGGATCGGCACGCCACCGGTCCGCGGCACCACGTCCTGGAAGTCGAAGGGCTTCAGCAGAAGCTGGGCGCGGTGGCGC
>DAINQO010000461.1:0-1948 GCA_036742625.1 Microvirga sp. | reverse complement strand
GCTGGATGCGGATCAGCGCCGTCTTGTGCTCCTGGTAGGAGAACCAGATCTCGAACAGCCCGTTGGCGAACAGCGCGACGCAGACGACGGCGACGAACAGGCCGACATATTTGCGGAACAGCCGGCCGCGCACGCCCCGCCCGCGCGGGGCCGCAATCGCCGGGACCGGAATCGCTTCGCTCACGGAGGCCACCTTAACAGCCCGCCGCCGGGGCCGCGACTCCCGTCCTAGAGCGCGATGACTTCTCGTCGAATCGTCATCCCGCTCTACCTCCCTGTTTGAGCATGATCTTTTCCGAAAACCGGTAGCCACTTTTCGGGATCATGCCTTATTGGCTCGCCGTGATGCCGCCGTCGACGTAGAGCACCTGCCCGGTGACGAAGCCGGCGGCCGGGGAGGCGAAGAACAGGGCGGCGCCGACGACGTCCTTCGGGTCGGCGATGCGCCCGAGCGGGATGCGGGCGAGGATCGCCTCCCGGAACTCGGGCCGGGCATAGACGTGCTGGATCATCTCGGTGTTGACGAAGGTCGGAGCGACGCCGTTGACCGTGATGCCGTGCGGGGCGAGCTCCATCGCGTGCTGGCGCACCAGCATCACGAGGCCGCCCTTCGTGGTGCAGTAGGCCGAGTAGCCCTTGCCGCGCAAGGCCAGCTGCGAGCGCACCGAGAGGAGGTGGATCTGGCGCCCGCCGGCGCCCGCCGCGACCTGCCGCTTTGCGGCGGCTTGGGCGAGGAACATCGCCGATTTGAGGTTCACGGCATAGACGCGGTCGAAGCTCGCCTCGCGGACCTCGAGCAGCGGCTCCTCGATCTGGATGCCGACGCAGTTGACCAGGATGTCGATCCGGCCGAGCCGCTCATGGGCCTCCGCCGTCGCTGCCTCGATCGAGCCGGTGTCGGTGACCTCGATCGCGACGCCCGCGACCGCGACCTTCGCGCCGGCCTCGATCGCGCCGGCGAGCCGCTCGGCCTTTGCCCGCTCGCGCCCGGCGATCACGACCGAGGCGCCGGCGAGCCCGAGCCCCCAGGCGATCGCCTCGCCGAGCCCGCCGGTGCCGCCCGGCACGAAGGCGGTCTTGCCGGACAGATCGAACAATCCGGTGAGCTCGGTGGCGAAATCGAGCTTCGGCGTGATCGGGGCGGGCGCGTCGATAGTCGTCACGCCAGCGCCTCGGCGGCCGCGGTCATGTCGCGGCCGAGATAGGTCCGCACCCGCTCGTCGGCGACGAGCTCGGCGAAGCTCGCCTTCGCGGTCGCGCGTCCGCCGTGCACGAGGAGGAAGCTCTCGGCGATCTCCTTCAGGATCTCGAGGTGGTAGCGCGCGTTCGGGTGCAGGCAGACGAAGACGAGCTTGCCCTCCGCGCGCAGCTTGCGGAAGAAGTCGAGCATGAAGCCGATGTAGCCGTCCTGGGTGTTGAACTGCGGCTCGTCGAAGAGGTGCAGCACCGGCTTCGCGGTCGGGGAGCGAGCGAGCAGGATCGAGGGAACGCGCCTCGCAAAGGAGCGCACCTGGTAGGACTGGTGGTAGTGGATCGCCAGCCGGTCGCGCTCGCGGTACTTGACCCGGTGGATGTCGGCGCCGGCGACGAGCACGCGCCCCGCGGTCGGCGCGTTCGAGCCGGTGATCATCTCGAACAGCGTCGTCTTGCCGGCCCCGTTCGGCCCGACGACGCCGACGATTCGGCTCTCCGGGAAGGCAAGGTCCACCTCGAGCGTGAACGTCGGCCGGCGCACGAGCGTGCCGCGGCTGTAGACCTTCTTCAGGTGTTCGAGGACGAGGAGGGGGGCGGTCATTCCTTATTCTCCCCAAGAGCGGTCATCCCGGCCGGAGCGCAGCGGAGAGCCGGGATCCATAGCGCCGGCGCGTGGGGGTGGATCCCGGATAGCCGCTGCGCGGCTTCCGGGACGACACCGCGTGAGAGCAAGGCCGCCCTCCTCCCTCCCCGG
>DAINQO010000460.1:0-1968 GCA_036742625.1 Microvirga sp. | reverse complement strand
GTGAACAGCCACGCGTTGAGGTTCGTGCCGCGCTCGAACCGGCCGATATGGGCGATGGCGCGAAGCAGCGTGTCCTGGACGAGATCGTCGGCGCGGTCGACGTTGTTCGTCAGCGAAATCGCGAAGGCGCGCAGGCTCGGCACCGCGGCAAGCAGCGCGTCCCGCATCGCGGGCTCGACCGTGCCGGAATGGGCTGGCTCGCTCATGCCCGCTCCTCGGCGCCGGCGCCGCCGCCAAGCCTGTGCAGGATGGCGATGAGCCGCTCCGGGACGGGCTCGCGCGTCAGCGCCGCGTACATCGCGCGCAGCTGCGTGCCGATCTCGTCGCGCGCCTCCTCGCCGAGCCTCGGCGGCAGCGGCTGGAAGAAGCCCGGCGCGCCGAACGGGCCGAACCCGTTTGGCTTGCTGGTCTGGAAGGACATCAAGGACCCCGCATGGCAGCGCGGAGACCTGAAGGGCCCGGTTGCGCCGATGAAGGACAACGGCAGCGTGGCAGGGCGGTTCCGAACGATCCCGGCCGGGCGCGCGTTGTCCCCGGGTTTTCGCGGCCGCCGGCCGCCCGGGAGGCACCATGCAGGCCTGGCTCTATGCGCTCTACGCGCTCTCGCTCGCCGTCGCGGCCGGCCTGATGTACTGGTCGTTTGCGGCCTAAAGCCATTTTCCCGGCCGCGCCCCTCGGCGGAGACCACCGATGGCGACGAAAACCGGGCAGCCGTCCCCCGGCCAGACGGAGAGCGACCGCCTCGGCGAGGCGCTGAAGGAGAGCTTTCCGGCGAGCGATCCGGTCGCGGTCGGACATTCGGAGCATGCCGGCACGCCGCAGGGCCATGCCGGCACGCCGCAGGGCCAGGCCTCCGGGCCGCGCGTCGAATGGTTCGACGATCTCGCGCTCGGAATGCGCTTCCGGAGCGCCGACAGGCGCGTCACCGCCGAGGAGATCAAGCGCTTTGCGGCCGAGTTCGATCCGCAGCCCTACCACCTCGACGAGGAGGCGGCGAAAGCGACGCCGCTCAAGGGGCTCGCCGCCTCGGGCTGGCATACCGCCGCGATCGCCATGCGGCTGATGACCGACGCGCGCCCGTTCGGGCCGCATCCGCTCCTGGGCATCGGCGTCGACGAGCTGCGCTGGCTTGCCCCGGTGCGGCCGGGCGACGTGATCCATCTCGAGGGCGAGGTGATCGAGCTGCTGCCATCGCGCACGAAGCCGCAGGGGATCGCGCGGATCAAATGGACGGCGGTGAACCAGCGCGGCGAGCCCCTCTACACCGTCATCCCGCTCGCGATCGTGCCGCGCCGACCGCCCTGACCGGATCGGCGCGCCGGCGGGCTAAGCATGATCCCGAAAAGTGGCTACCGGTTTTTCGGAAAAGATCACGCTCAAACAAAGAGGTAGAGCGGGATGACGACTCAACGAGAAGTCATCCCGCTCTAGCCTGCGCCGGTCGGGCGTGCTTCAGTCCGGAAAAGCCTGGGTTCTCGCGGGCGCGGCGCTTTTCGCGCCGGTGCCGTCACCCGGGCAAGACCAAGGTCTCGCGTTGCTCAGCCTGAACGATCTCGCTCCGGTCCTCGCCTTCAGCGACGCGCTCGGCGAAGCGCTGTACGCGCTCGACCGCGAATGGCGCGTCGCCGCGGCAAACGAAGCGGCGCTGCGCTGGCTCGGCAGCGACGCGATCGTCGGACGGCTCTACTGGGACCTCGTGCCGGGCGCGCGCGGCACCGTCGTTGAGACCGCGTTCCGGTCCGCCATGGCGGGCCGGGAACGGGTCGATGTCGAGGCGGAGAGCAGCGTGCACCCCGGTCGGTTCGCGCGCGGCGTCGCCATCCCGCTCGCGGACGGGCTCGCGGTCTCGTTCCGCGACGTGACCGAGGAGCACAGCGCCCGGACCGAGCGCCAGCGCCAGCTCGCCGAAAGCGAGGAGCGGCTTCGCCTGGCGACCGAGGCGGCCTCGATCGGCACCTGGGACGTCGA
>DAINQO010000459.1:0-1970 GCA_036742625.1 Microvirga sp. | reverse complement strand
CCAGCCCGCTCAAACCGAAATGTGTGAATGCCGTAGCCCCGCAGGCGGGGAGAGGTGATCAGATCCCGCCCTCCTCGACCTTGCACTCGAGGCCGAGCGTTCCCGCCGTGTTGGCAACTGTCGCGAGGCAGAGGTCGGCGCGCTCGGGCGGGATGAACACCGCGAACCGGGTGACGTAGAGCCCGCCCTCGGCTGCCGAGAGCTTGCGCGCCTCGAGGCGGACGATGTTGGCGCCGTATTGCGCGAAGACGTCGGCGAGGCGGGCGACGAGGCCGAGCTGGTCGCCGCCCGAGACCGCGATCCGGTGCGTCACCCGCCCGGTCTCGAGGGGATTGGGATCGAACGAGTAGGGCACGACGCGGATTTGCGCGCCGGCGAGCACGTCGAGCGCTTTCAGGGCCGCCTCGAGCGTCTCGACCGCAAGACCCTCGGGCAATTCGCACAGCGCGCTGAACTCGGCGCCGGAGCCGAGCGCCGCGAAGTTCGTGTCGCGCAGGTTCACGCCGGCGTCGAAAAGGTGATCGGCGATGCCCGAGACGAGCCCGACCCGGTCGGCGCAGAGGACGGAGACCAGCGCAATCGAAGGAGCAGCAGCCATGGCGATCACTCCCGCATGATGCCGGCGGCGAGAAAGCCGCCGTCGACGCCGAGGATCTGGCCCGTCACGTAGCTCGATCTCGTCTCGTCGAGAAGGAAGGCGATCACCGTCGCGATTTCCTCGGGTCGGGCATAGCGGCCGAGCGGCACGCGGCGCTCGAGGCGGCCCGGCGCTCGGGCACATGCAGCGCCCGCACCATCGCCGTGTCGACCGGGCCGGGCGCTACGGCGTTGACGCGGATGCCGTCGCGGGCGAGCTCGACCGCCATCACCTGCGTCAGGGTGATGACGCCGCCCTTCGAGGCGCCGTAGGCGGTGCGCCCGAGATTGCCGCGCAGGCCGCTGATCGAGGCGAGGTTGACGATCGCGCCGCCGCCTGCCGCCGCCATCGCCTTGACGGCGGCGCGCGCGACGAGGAAGGAGCCGACGACGTTGACGTCGAGGATGCGCCGGAACTCCGCCGCGCTGGTCTCGCCGAAGGGCTTGTCCTGCGCGATCCCGGCCGAGTTGACGACGCCCCGCAGCGGGCCGATCCGCGCGGCGGCCTCGACGACCGCGGCCTCGACCGCCGCCTCGTCGGTGACGTCGAGCGCGAGCCGCACGACGCGATCGCCGGCATCGGCGAGCTCGGCCGCGGCGCGCTCGAGTGCCGCGGCGTCATGGTCGGCGATCGCCACGCGCCAGCCCTCAGTGAGGAGCCGTCGCGCCGCCGCGAGCCCGATGCCCGACGCGCCGCCGGTGACCAGGGCGCCGCGCGCCGTCATCTCAGTAGCCCAGCACGCGCGGCAGCCAGAGGGAGAGCTGCGGCATCGCGATCACCATGAGGAGCACCACGAACATCGCCGCGATAAGCGGGAACACCCAGCGCAGCGTCGCCTCCATGGGCACGCCGGCGATGCGGCAGGAGACCATGAGGTTCACGGCCATCGGCGGCGTGAACTGGCCGATGGCGATCTTGAGCGTCAGGACGATGCCGAACCATACCGGGTCCCAGCCGAAGCGGTTGGCGATCGGCATCAGGAGCGGCAGCAGGATCAGGAAGGTCGAGACGCCGTCGAGGAACATGCCGATGACGATCAGCATGACGATCAGAAGCGCCAGGATGACGTATTCGCTGCCGCCGGTGGCGACGATCGCCGCCGCGGCGCGGTCGAAGACGCCGAGCGTCGCGCCGGCCCAGCCGAAGATCGAGGCGAGCGCCACGACGATCAGGATGACGCCCGAGATCTCGGCCGCCTCGACGAACATCTCGTAGAGGTCGGTGAGGGTCAGCGAGCGGTAGATCACGAAGCCGACGAACAGGCCGTAGACGACCGCCATCACGGCGGCCTCGGTCGGCGTGAACCAGCCGGCGCGCATGCCGCCGAGGATCA
>DAINQO010000458.1:0-1976 GCA_036742625.1 Microvirga sp. | reverse complement strand
CGCCGGGGGAACGGCGTGGGCTATCGCTTCAATTTTCGCGACGTGTTCGCGCAGCAGAGCTTCCTTCTCGAAGGCCTGCTGCTGACGCTTCAGCTCTCCTTCATCGCGATGGCGCTCGGGCTCGCGGTCGGCGTGACCTGCGCCGCCGTGCGGGTGTACGGGCCCCGCCCCGCCCGGCTCGCCGTCGCCGGCTATGTCGAGGCGATCCGCAACACGCCGCTGCTGGTGCAGCTCTTCCTCGTCTTCTTCGGCCTGCCGAGCCTCGGCATCCGGCTCGATGCGACGACGGCCTCGATCATCGCGCTGACCGTGAACCTCGGCGCCTACGCGACCGAGATCGTGCGCGCCGGCCTCGAGGCGATCCCGCGCGCCCAGATCGAGGCCGGGGTCTCGCTCGGGCTGTCGCGCCTGCAGGTGTTCCGCTACGTCGTGCTGATGCCGGCCCTCCAGGTCATGTACCCGGCGCTCGCGAGCCAGTTCATCCTCCTGATGCTGGCGACGAGCATCGTCTCGCAGATCTCCGCGCCGGACCTCTTCCACACCGCCTCGATCATCCAGTCGCGCACCTTCCGCGACTTCGAGGTCTACATCGTCGTCGCGGCGCTCTATCTCGGGCTCGCGCTCGCCTTCCGTCTCGCCTTCGCGGGCCTCTACCAGCTGGCCTTCGCGCGCCGATGATCCGCGAGTTCGGGCTGATCGACATCATGTACCTCCTCGGCGCCGCGCGCTGGACGGTCGCGCTCGCCGCCGTCGCCTTCCTCGGCGGCGGTCTCGCCGGCCTTCTGATCGCCCTCTTGCGGGTGACGCCGCTCGCGCCGGTGCGCTGGCTCGCGATCGTCTACGTGCAGGCGATCCAGGGCACGCCGCTGCTCGCCTGGCTGTTCCTGTTCTATTTCGGCCTGCCGCTCATCGGTTTCGTGGTCAACCCGTGGATCGCGGCGGCGACGGCGTTCGCGATCTATGCCGGCGCTTTCCTCGGCGAGATCTGGCGCGGCGCGCTTGCCGCGATCCCGCCGACGCAATGGGAGGCGGGAGCGTCGCTCGGCCTCGGCTTCCTCGACCAACTGCGCTACATCATCGTACCGCAGGCGGTGCGGATCGCCATCCCGCCGACGGTCGGCTTCCTGGTGCAGCTGATCAAGAACACCTCGCTCGCGGCGGCGATCGGCTTCGTCGAGCTCACCCGCGAGGCGCAGATCACCAACGCCTCGACCTTCCGGCCGATGACCGTCTTCGTCATCGTCGCGGCGATCTATTTCGCGATGTGCTTCCCGCTCACCCAGTGGAGCCGATACCTGGAGCGCCGCCTGCATGTCGCTCGTTGAGCTGTCGCACGTCGTCAAGCGCTTCGGCGCCAACACCGTCCTCGACGACGTATCGCTCGAGGTCGTGCCGGGCGAGATCATCGCCGTCATCGGCCGCTCGGGATCCGGCAAGAGCACCATGCTCCGCTGCATCAACGGCCTCGAGCCGATCCAGGACGGCCGCATCCTGTTCGACGGCGTGACGGTGAACGACCCGCAGACGGACCTGCGCGCGCTGCGCCAGCGCGTCGGCATCGTCTTCCAGAGCTACAACCTGTTCCCGCACCTCTCGGTCGAGAAGAACATTACGCTCGCGCCGCGCGTCGTGAAGCAGATGCCGGAAAGCGAGGCGCGGGCGCTCGCCCGGGAGGTCCTGCGCAAGGTCGGGCTCGAGGAGAAGATCGCGGCCTACCCCGATCAGCTCTCCGGCGGCCAGCAGCAGCGGGTCGCGATCGCGCGCTCGCTTGCCATGCGCCCGCAGCTCATGCTCTTCGACGAGATCACCTCGGCGCTCGATCCCGAGCTCACCGGCGAGGTGCTGAAGGTCCTCGAGGCGATGGCGCGGGACGGCATGACGATGCTCGTCGTCACCCATGAGATCGGCTTCGCCAAGCGCGTCGCGTCGCGGGTGCTGTTCATGCACCACGGCAAGATCTGGGAAGAAGGCCGGGC
>DAINQO010000457.1:0-1988 GCA_036742625.1 Microvirga sp. | reverse complement strand
TGTTCATCACGCTCGAGGGCATCTTCGGCGTCGCGGTCGACGTCTCGGCGACGCTGATCATCCTGTTCACGATCTACGGCGCCTTCCTCAACCAGTCCGGCGCCGGCAAGTTCTTCATCGATTTCTCGCTCGCGCTCATGGGCCGCAAGCGCAACAGCGCCGGCCGGGCGGTCGTGCTGTCGTCGTTCCTCCTCGGCGGACCGTCGGGGTCGGGCGTCGCGACGACGGTGATGATCGGCACCGTCGCGGCGCCGATGCTGGCGAAGGCCGGCTTCAGCAAGAACGCCGCCGGCGGGCTTCTCGCCGCCGGCGGGCTCGGCGCCATCCTGTCGCCGCCGGTGCTCGGCGCGGCCGCCTTCCTGATCGCCGAGTTCCTGAAGATCTCGTACCTCGACGTGATCTGGATGGCGACCATCCCGACCTGCCTCTACTACTTCGCGCTGCTGATCATGGTCGAGCTCGACGCCAAGCGCTTCGGCGCGAAGGACGTCGAATTCCATCAGGACCTCACGCTCGGGCAGATGACCCGGCGCTACGGCTTCCACTTCGTGTCGTTGCTGGCGGTCGTCGTCTTCATGGTGATCGGCTACTCGCCGTCGCTGTCGGTCTTCTATGCCACGCTTGCCACCTTCGTCCTGAGCTTCCTGCGCCGCGACACGGCGCTGGTCTCGTTCGGTCGCACGCTCTCCGCGGCAGGACCGAGCATCTGGCGGCTCGGCTTTAACGCCTCGAAGCTCGTACGCGCCATGGCGGACGGCTCGATCGGCGCCATCAACGCCGCCACCACCTGCGCCTGCGCCGGCATCGTCGTCGGCGTCGTCACCCTCACCGGGCTCGGGCTCAAGTTCTCGTCGATCGTCATCGCCTACGCCGGCGGCAGCCTGCTGCTGACCGCGATCTATACGGCGCTCATCGTCTGGATCATCGGCCTCGCGGTGCCGGTGACGGCGTCCTACATCATCTGCGCGGTCATCGCGGCGCCGGCGCTGACCAAGCTCGGCGTGCCGGATTTCGCCGCGCATATGTTCATCTTCTACTACGCGGTCCTGTCCGAGGTCTCGCCGCCGACGGCGCTCTCGCCTTTCGCGGCGGCGGCGATCACCGGCGGCGACCCCTACAAGACGACGCTGCAATCCTGGAAATACACGCTGCCGGCCTTCCTGGTCCCGTTCGTGTTCGTGCTCGACCCGCAGGGCGTCGGCCTCCTGCTCAAGATCCCGCCGGGCGGCTCGTGGGTCGACGTGATCTCGATCTCGCTGCGGGCAGCGCTTGGGCTCGCTGCGCTCTCGGCCGCGGCCCAGCAATGGGGCTTGCGCCGCAACAAACCGGTCGAGACGGTCCTTTATGTGTTGGCCGGCCTGCTTCTCATCTTCCCGACCCTGATCGAGGCGGGAGCGGAGGCGCTCTCCGGCCGGGACATCGAATACACCGGCACCCTCGGTCTGGCGATCCTCGTCGGCGTCGTGGTATGGCAGCGGATGAAGCCGGGCGTCTCAGCTCCGGTAACAACCTGATCCGGGAGAGACAATGATGCTCGAACGCATCCTCAAGGGCGCTCTCGTCGCGGCCGCGGCGGTCACGCTCTGCGCCGGCGTCGTTCTGGCGCAGCAGAAGACCATCTCGATCGGCACCGGCGGCACCGGCGGCGTGTACTATCCGCTCGGCGGCGCCATGGCGAACGTGCTGACGAAGTACCTGCCGGGCGTTCAGGCGACGGCCGAGGTCACCGGCGGCTCGGTCGACAACCTCAAGCTCATCGGCTCCGGCCAGAGCGAGATCGCCTTCACCATGGCGGACGCTGCGCTCGACGCCCTCAAGGGCCAGGACAAGTTCAAGAGCGCCAAGGTGCCGTTGCAGAGCCTGCTCGTGCTCTATCCGAACCGCATGCACGTGGTGACGATCGAGGGCACCGGCGTCGAGAAGATCGCCGACCTCAAGGGCAAGCGCGTCTCGACCGGCTCGCCGGGCAGCGCCACCGAGGTCATGGC
>DAINQO010000456.1:0-1990 GCA_036742625.1 Microvirga sp. | reverse complement strand
AGCGCAGGCCGTGCTTGGCGAAGCCGTAGACGAGGACGGTGCCGATCACGAGCGCCGCGAGCGCGAAGGTGATGATGATGTGGCTCGTCACCGTGAAGCCGCCGGGGATGATCCCGAACAGGTTGAGGACGAGGATGAACATGAACAGCGAGAACACGAACGGGAAGAAGCGCATGCCCTCCTGGCCGGCGGAACTTCGCACCGTCGCGGCGACGAACTCGTAGGACATCTCGGCGAGCGACTGCATCCGCCCGGGCACGAGCGCGCGGCCGCGGGTCGCGGCGAGCGTCAGGAGCGCGATGACGCCGAGCGCGCCGAACATGAACAGCGACGCGTTCGTGAACACGATCTCGGTGTTGCCGATATGGCCGAGGCGGAGGATCGGCTTCAGCTCGAACTGGTGGATCGGATCGGCCATCGCCGGTTCGGTCCCTTCCTTTGAGTTCACACGGGCCGGGCGGCCTCGTCCGATGGCCGGCGCGACACTACGAATTCGGCGGCTTCGATCCGGTTCCGCCCGACGTGGTCGTCGCGCCGGCGGCCCGCACCACGTTGAAGGTGCCCGCCGCGAAGCCGAGCAGCAGGAACACGATCAGGCCCCAAGGAGACGTCCCGAGGAGGCGGTCGAGAAGCCAGCCGAGGCCACCCCCGGCGATGACGCCGGCCACGAACTCCGACGACATGCGGAACGCGCGGCCGATCGCGGAGGGATCGGAAGTCGACGCTTCGGGACGCGGCCCTCCGCCGGGCGCGGGGTCGCGCTTGCGGTCGAGCTGCGTCTCGAGGCGCTTGAGCCTCTCGGAGAGATCGCCGTCGGGATGTCGATCGGCACCGCGCCCGCTCTCCCGCCCGTCGTCACCGCTCATGGCGAAAACCCGCGCGAAAGAAAGCCGAAACGGTCCCGGCAACCCCCCGAAGCCGGGCGCACCATAGTTTCGAGGGGGGAGGGTGTCAAGAAACCGTGAGATCGGCGTAAGCATATGTTATTGCTTGTGATTTGGACTGCGCGGGGCGGCGATGCGGGCGTCGAGGCGCACCGGCCGGAGGCTCCGCGGCAGCCTCGGGCCGAGAACGAGCGCGCGGTGGACGAGATCGCCGGGACGGACTTGGCGCGCGCCGGCAAGCCGTTCCCAGAGCACGGCGGCCCGGGCCGCAGGCCCGCCGCCGCGGCGGGGGCGCCCGAGGCCGGGCCCGGAAGCGCCGGCGAGGTACGCCTCGATGGCGCCGATCCACCCCTCCTGCGGCACGTCGCCGGCCTCAAGGCAGAACAGCCAGTCGCGGCGCGCCACCGCGGCGCCCGAGGCAAAGGCCAACCGGCGCGCGGCGATCCGGACATGCGCCGCCCCGACGCCGTCGGCAACCGCTGCGATCTCGCTCGCGGCGTTAAGATCGAGCACCACGGCGTCGGCGACGAGCCCGGCGGCGACCGCCGGGACGAGGGCGGCGAGCGTCGCCGCAAGCGGCTCGATGCCGTTGTCGGTCAGGATCAAGGCCGTGATCATGGCGCCTTGTAACTCGCCGAAGCACAGGGCGCTCGCTCAAATTTTCCTATCGGGCTTGATTGTTTGTTCCTTATTTGTTCTAATCGACCCTTGAAGCCACACCAATTCGGAAGCGAGCCCGCCATGAGCGCCCGCCTGAGAAAAGCCAGCGCCGACGCCGTCGTCAGCGCGCCCGCGGTGCGCAGCGCCATCGCGGTCGCCGAGGCGGCGCGGCGCTTCAGCCTCGAGCCGGGCGCGATCGCGGAAGGCGAGACCCGGCGCGGCCGCGGCGCGGTGTCGAACCCGCATGCCCGCTTCGAGCCGGTGGAGAGCGAGCGCTTCGACGACGGCTGGGATCTTCCCGAAGAGCCGGCGCCGCTCAAGACCGAGGTGACGATCGAGCGGCCGCGCACCATCATCGCGCGGAACGACTCGCCCGACATCAGCTTCGACCGCTCGATCAACCCCTATCGCGGCTGCGAGCATGGCTGCGTCTACTGCTTCGCGCG
>DAINQO010000455.1:0-1995 GCA_036742625.1 Microvirga sp. | reverse complement strand
ACGGGCGGAAACCAGCATGGCGACCAATCGGGTCTACAACGTCGCGGTCATTCCCGGCGACGGCATCGGCAAGGAGGTGGTGCCGGAGGGCATCCGCGTTCTTGAGGCGGCGGGCAAGAAATACGGCTTCGAGATCCGGCAGGAATGGCACGACTTCGCCTCCTGCGACTACTACCTCAAGCACGACCGGATGATGCCGGAGGACTGGAAGGAGCGCATCGGCGGGCAGGACGCGATCTTCTTCGGCGCCGTCGGCTGGCCCGAGAAGGTGCCGGACCACATCTCGCTGTGGGGCTCGCTGATCCTGTTCCGGCGCGAGTTCGACCAATACGTGAACTTGCGGCCGGTGCGGCTGATGCCGGGGGTGCGCTCGCCGCTTGCCGACCGCAAGCCCGGCGACATCGACTTCTGGGTCGTCCGCGAGAACACCGAGGGCGAGTACTCCTCCGTCGGCGGGCGCATGTTCCAGGGCACCGAGCGCGAGTTCGCGGTCCAGGAGACTTTCATGACCCGGATCGGCGTCGACCGGGTGCTGAAGTTCGCCTTCGAGCTCGCGCAAAAGCGCGACAAGAAGCACCTCACCTCGTGCACGAAGTCGAACGGCATCTCGATCACGATGCCGTATTGGGACGAGCGCGTGAAGGAGATGGCGAAGCGCTTCCCCGGCGTCGCCTGGGACCAGTACCACGTCGATATCCTGACCGCGCATTTCGTGCTGCATCCGGACTGGTTCGACGTCGTCGTCGCCTCGAACCTGTTCGGCGACATCCTCTCCGACCTCGGCCCGGCCTGCACCGGCACGATCGGCATCGCGCCATCGGGCAACATCAACCCGGAGCGCAAGTTCCCCTCAGTGTTCGAGCCGGTGCACGGCTCGGCCCCCGACATCGCCGGCAAGGGCATCGCGAACCCGATCGGGCAGATCTGGTCCGGCGCCATGATGCTCGACCACCTCGGCGAGAGCGAAGCCGCGGCGGCGATCGTCTCGGCGATCGAGAAGGTCCTGGCGGAGCCGAAACTGCGCACCGGCGACCTCAAAGGGTCGGCGAACACGCAAACTTCCGGAAAAGCGGTGGCCGAAGCTCTCGCTTGAGCGTTAACCTCTTGTGGCCGGCCCCGGCATCCGTCGGGCGGCCCCGACCGAGTGAGCGATCCCGATGGAAGACCTCGCGCCGCAAGCCCTGAAGATCCTGCAGATCATCTGGATCAACATCATCCTGTCGGGCGACAACGCCGTCGTCATCGCGCTCGCCTGCCGAGGGCTTCCGGCAAACCGCCAGCGCATGGGCATGGTGCTCGGCGCCGGCGTCGCCGTCGGGCTGCGCATCATCTTCACGGTCGGCGTCGTCTACCTCCTTGCGACGCCGTTCCTGAAGATCGCCGGCGGCCTGCTGCTGTTCTGGATCGCCGTGAAGCTTCTCCTCGAGGACGAAGAGGAGCAGGAGGGCAAGATCGCCGAGACCGACCGGCTCTGGCACGCGGTGCGCACCATCGCGATCGCCGACGCGGTGATGAGCCTCGACAACGTGCTCGCCATCGCCGCCGTGGCGAAAGACTCGCTCTTCCTCCTGATCCTCGGCCTCGCCATCTCGATCCCGCTCATCGTCGCCGGCGCGGCGCTCATCATGACGCTGCTGGCGCGCTTCCCGATCTTCGTCTGGCTCGGCGCCGGGCTCCTCGGCTGGGTCGCCGGCGAGATGCTGATCACCGATCCATGGCTCGAAGGCCAGCTCGGCACCGCGCTCGTGCATCGTCTCGAGATGCCGATGGCGGCGCTCGGCGCGCTGTTCGTGGTTGGTCTCGGCTACCTGCTCAAGCGCCGCGCGCATCAGACGGCGGCGAGCGGGTCGGAGCTCGGCCACTAGCGCATGATCCGCTCGGATTGAAGCAGCGCCTCGAAGCGGCGACGCGTTCCCTCCCCTTGCGGGCTATCGGAGTCTCACAAAGCCGGCGCAATTCCCCTCCCCCCTTGTGGGGGAGGACCGACTCGGCCGA
>DAINQO010000454.1:0-1998 GCA_036742625.1 Microvirga sp. | reverse complement strand
CCGAAACGGCGTTGCTCGGTCGTCAACGGCTGGCCCTCACCCCTGCCCCTCTCCCATTCGGGAGAGGGGACGCGCGACGGCCGGCAGTGCGATCCTACTGACGTCAGTAATTGCGCCAGATGAGACCATCTGTGCCGCGGCGGCGATCTCCGGCGCCAGGAGGCGGTCGTCCTCCAGATGCGGCACGCGCGCGCGCAGGAGCGCGCGCACGCGCTCGAGCGGCTCGCTCGAGCTTAAGGGCGCGTGGAAGTCGCAGCCTTGCGCCGCGGCGAGGAGCTCGATCGCGACGACGTTCGCGGCATTGCCGGCCATCGCGAGGAGGCGCCGCGCGCCGTGCGCCGCCATCGAGACGTGGTCCTCTTGATTTGCCGAGGTCGGGATCGAGTCGACCGAGGCCGGATAGGCGCGCTGCTTGTTCTCCGAGACGAGCGCCGCCGCCGTCACCTGCGGGATCATGAAGCCGGAGTTGAGCCCCGGCCGCGGCGTCAGGAAGGCCGGCAGGCCGGACAGCGCCGGGTCGACCAGCATGGCGATGCGGCGCTCGGCGAGCGAGCCGATCTCGCAGAGCGCGAGCGCGATCATGTCGGCCGCGAAGGCGACCGGCTCGGCGTGGAAATTGCCGCCCGAGATCACCTCGCCCTCGGCGGCAAAGACCAGCGGGTTGTCGGAGACGCCGTTCGCCTCCGTCTCGAGGGTCGCTGCGGCCTGGCGCAGGAGGTCGAGGCAGGCGCCCATCACCTGCGGCTGGCAGCGCAGGCAATACGGGTCCTGGATGCGGTCGTCGTCGACGAGATGCGAGGCGCGGATGGCGCTGCCGCGCATCAGGTCGCGAAGCGCCGCCGCGACCTCGATCTGGCCGCGGTGGCGGCGCAGCTCCTGGATGCGGGCGTCGAACGGCCCGTCCGAGCCGCGCGCCGCATCGGTCGCGAGCGCGCCGGTGACGAGCGCGCCCTGGAATACACGCTCGGCCTCGAAGAGGCCGGCGAGCGCGAGCGCCGCCGAGACCTGCGTGCCGTTGAGGAGCGCGAGTCCTTCCTTCGGGGCAAGCTCGATCGGCGCGAGGCTCGCGCGGGCGAGCGCCTCGCGCGCCGGCAGCCGCGCGCCGTCGAGAAGGAACTCGCCCTCGCCGATGAGCGCGGCGGCGAGATGCGCGAGCGGCGCGAGATCGCCCGACGCCCCGACCGAGCCTTGCCTCGGCACGACCGCGACGAGCCCGCGCTCGAGGCAGGCGAGGAGATGGGTCAGCGTCGCCCAGCGCACCCCGGAGGCGCCCTGGCCGAGATTGGCGATCTTGAGCGCCATCGTCAGGCGCACGACCGGCGCCGCCAGCGGCTCGCCGACCCCGGCGGCGTGCGACAGCACGAGCTTGCGCTGCAGCTGCGCGAGATCCTCGTCCGGGATGCGCACCGAGGCGAGCTTTCCGAAGCCGGTGTTGATGCCGTAGACCGGCGCGTGCTTCGCCAGGATCGCGTCGATCGTCGCGGCCCCGGCCTCGACCGCGGCGCGGCAGCCCTCGTCGAGCAAGACGGGCGCGCCGAAATAGATTGCGCGCCAATCGGCGAGCGCCATCGCGCCGGGGCGGAGGAGGATGGGTGGCGTCATCGGGCTTGCCCCCAGGGACGAGCCCTGAGAGCTCCCTCTCCCCGCTTGCGGGGAGAGGGTTGGGGTGAGGGGCTTGGGGATTTCGCGCTCCCCTCGCCCCTCACCCGCTCGCTTTCGCGAGTCGGCCTCTCCCCGCAGGCGGGGAGAGGGGAATCGGCGCTTGCCCTCACACTCCCCTCCACACGCGCGCGTGCAGCGGGGCGGGGCCGATCCAGGCGACGATCTCGGCGAGATGCTCGATGTCCCAGATTGCGAGGCCGCACCACTTGCCGGGCTCGAGCGTGCCGATCTCATCCGCGCGCCCGAGCGCCTTGGCGGCCTCGCGGGTGATGCCGAGGAGCGCTTCCGGCACCGTCAGCCCGAAGAAGGTGCAGGCCATGTGGGCGCACAGGCGCA
>DAINQO010000453.1:0-2015 GCA_036742625.1 Microvirga sp. | reverse complement strand
GTGCGGCGCGACACGACGATGTTGCCGCGGCGGCGGTCCATCTTGAGGATCTGGAACGGCTGCGGCACGCCCATGAGCGGCGTCACGTCGCGCACTGGCCGGATGTCGACTTGGCTGCGCGGCAGGAACGCCACGGCGCCGTCGAGGTCGACGGTGTAGCCGCCCTTGACCTGGTTGAAGATCACGCCGGTGACGCGCTCGTTCGTCTCGAACGCCTTCTCGAGCTTGACCCAGCTCTCCTCGCGGCGCGCCTTGTCGCGCGACAGCACCGCCTCGCCGAGCGCGTTCTCGATGCGCTCGACATAGACCTCGACCTCGTCGCCGACCTTGACGGCGGTGTCGCCCCGGCCGGGGCCGACGAATTCCTTGAGCGCGACGCGCCCTTCCGTCTTCGCCCCGATGTCGATGACGGCGACGTCCTTCTCGATCGCCACCACCTGGCCCTTGACGACCGCGCCCTCGCTGATCTCGGCGGAGCGGAAGGATTCCTCGAGAAGCGCGGCGAAGTCCTCGCGGCTCGGCGCGCGTTGCTGCAATGCTGACATTCAGTCTCCTAAGGTGCCCTCAAAAGGGCGGCGCCGGCGGGGTTCGCGTTGCACCCCGTCCCGGGCTCGTCGCTGCCTTGGCCCGGGCTCGTGAGGCTTCGGGGCAAAGGCGACCGCTCCTTCAGGAGCGGGCCGGCGCGTGATCGACGATCCGAGACGTGTCCTTCAGAGGCGCCAGCACCAAAAAGGGCGCGATCCAAGCCGCACCCCTTCAACGCCGCGCTCAGCGCCTCATCGGATGAGGGTCATGTAATGGATGAGGGCACGCGGGGCAAGCCGAAAGCGGCCCTGCCGCCATGAGGCTTTCGCGGGCGGCGGCCGGATGGTTCGCGTGAAAACACCCAAGGTGTGTCCGACTCTTCCGAAGCGGCGTTCCAGGCCCCGCCGCGCCATTCCCGGCCCATTGCTTTGCTGCTAGCTTGAGCGCGCGCCGGCCGCACGGGTCGTGTCGCGTCGCATGGCCGGGAGACGCCGGCCGCCGGCTTGCGCGGGACCGCGCGGGCGGGCCGCACCACGCCGCGGGGCTGCCGGATGCGCCCGGCGCGGCACGGGGAACGCCATGAGCTTCCACAGATGTGCCTTGCCCCTGCTCGCCGCCTGCGCGCTCGCGGTCGCGGCGCCGCTCGCGCCGGCATCGGCCGACGTCATCAGCGAATGGAACGAGGCCGCGGCGAACGTGCCCGCGCCGGACGGCTCGATCGTGCAGCTGCGCGCGCTCGCGACCGCGCACGCCGCCGCGTTCGACGCCGTGAACGCGTTCGAGAAGCGCTACGCGTTCTACCTTTCCGAGTTCCAGGCGCCGGCCGGCGCCTTGCCGGAGGCCGCCGCCGCGACCGCGATCCACGGCGTGCTCGCCGGCCTCGTGCCGGCCGAGAAGGCACGCCTCGACGCGACGCTCGCGCGCCTCCTCGCCAAGATCCCGGACGGCGCCGGCAAGGAGGCCGGCCTCGGCTTCGGCCGCGAGGTCGCCGAGGCTCATCTCGCCGAGCGCCGGAAGGACCGGATGGACGGCAGGGCCGAGCACATCCCGGGCACGCAAGCCGGCGAATGGCGCCCGACCCCGCCGGGGAATTTCGCCATGGCGGCGCCCCATGTCGTCGACGTCGTGCCGTTCACGGGCAAGGACTTCGCCTTCCTGCAGGTCAAGGGACCGCCGGCGCTGACGAGCGCCGATTATGCCCGCGACCTCGCCGAGGTGGCGCGGCTCGGGGCCCGCAGCTCGAAGGAACGCACCGGCGATCAGACGCTGGCGGCGATCTTCTGGTCGGTGTCGACGGCCGGCCCCTGGGAAGCGGCGGCGCGCGCGGCCGCGGCCGCGGCGAAGCTCGACCTCGTCGACAGCGCCCGCCTGTTCGCGCTCGTCAACATGGCCGGCGTCGACGGCTACTACGCCGGCTGGCAGCTGAAGCGGAAATTCAATTTCTGGCGGCCGATCACGGCGATCCACGAAAGCGCCGACGGTGACCGCGC
>DAINQO010000452.1:0-2031 GCA_036742625.1 Microvirga sp. | reverse complement strand
ACGCCCTATGGCGGCGGCACCTGGGCGTCGCGCGCCGCCGGCATCGGCGGCGAGGCGGCGCTCCAGGCCGGCAAGGCGCTGCGCCAGAACGTCGTCGCCGTCGCGGGCGCGATCCTGCAGGCGGCGCCGCAATCGCTCGACATCCGCGCCGGCGCGATCGTCGACGCCGACACCGGCCGCGAGCGCATGCCGCTCGAGGAGCTTGCGCGCATCGCCTATTTCCGGCCCGACACGCTGCCGGCCGGCGTCTCGCCGGAGTTCGTCGCGACGCGCCATTTCGTGCCGAAGAAATACCCCTTCGCCTTCACCAACGGCATCCAGGCCTCCTATCTCGAGGTCGACGTCGAGACCGGCTTCATCCGGCTCCTCCGGCATTGGGTGGTCGAGGACTGCGGCACGATCATCAACCCGCAGCTCGTCGACGAGCAGATCCGCGGCGGCGTCGTGCAGGGCCTCGGCCCGGCGCTGTTCGAGCACTGCCTCTATGACGAGCGCGGCCAGCTCCTCAACGGCTCGATGATGGACTACCTCGTACCGATGGCGCCCGAGATGCCCGACATCGAGGTCGGCCACGTGGTCTCGCCGACGGCGGAATCGGAGCTCGGCGCCAAGGGAGCAGGGGAGGCCGGCACCGCCGGCGCGGCGGCCGCGGTGATGAACGCCGTCAACGACGCGCTCGCGCCGCTCGGCGCCCGCATCACCGACATCCCGATCACGCCGGAGCGCGTGCTGCGCGCGCTCGGGAAGGTCTCCTAATCACATCCCCGAGAGCTTCGTTCAAAGCTTAGCCGTAGCTCGAAGAGGAGAGCTCTGATACCTGATGCAATGCGAAGCGCGCATCGTTTCGAAAGCGCCTCCGTCAGGAGGGGACCATGTTTCAAAAACCTTTTTCTTCCCGCCGTGTACGAATCGCTTCAGCCGCCGCGTTTGGCGTGGGGCTCGCCGCCTTGGGCGGCATCGCCCTTGCCCAGCAGGACAAGTACGCCTTGCAAGTGCCGGGCGGGCTCGCGTTCTCCTCCTTCAGGGGATACGAAGGCTGGCAGGTCGTCTCCACGAGCCAGAACGACAGGGCGGTCGCGGTGATCCTCGCCAATCCGGTGATGATCGAGGCCTACAAGGCCGGCATTCCCGGCAACGGCAAGCCCTTCCCCGACGGCGCCAAGATGGCGAAGGTCCATTGGAAGCCGGCAAAGCACCAGTACTTCCCGGACACGACGGTGCCGGGCGCCCAGCAGGACGTCGACTTCATGGAGAAGGACAGCAAGCGCTTCGCCGACAGCGGCGGATGGGGCTGGGCCGTGTTCACCTACGACGCCGCCGCCAACACGTTCGCGCCCGGCACGCTCGCGAACCAGCCGCCGCAGGGAAACGACGCCAAATGCGGCTTCGCCTGCCACACGATCGTCGAGGGACGAGATTACGTCTTCACGGAGTACGGAACGCGGTGACCGGGGGATTGTGACTCCCGACGCGGAGCCGGCGAAGCCGCAAGGCTCGCGGTGCGGCGATCCTCCCCCGCGTGCAACGCGGGGGAGGGGGACCGCGCGTAGCGCGGTGGAGGGGGCAAGCGCGCGCACCCCGTCTGGGCTTCAATCGGGCGACGACGCAGGTCTGCGAGAGCTCGCGTAGCCTTGCCCCCTCCACCATGCTTCGCATGGTCCCCCTCCCCCGCTTTGCGGGGGAGGATCAGGGCCCGCCGCGGCAGCGAAATTAAGCAAAAGCTTACGACCGCGACGCAACTGCGCCCCGAAGGTTTCGAGTACCGCTGGTCAGCGGACTGAGCCCGCCGCTCTTTAAGAGAGCGACACCGCTATGAAGCAGAGCAAGAGCGGCTCGACCGGAGCAAAGGCGGAGCCTCTCCCTCGCAACTGATCGATGGCGCCTCGCTCGAGGACCCGTTACCAGGCGCGGCTCCCTCTCCCCGCGTGCGGGCTACGGGATGCACACAACTGCTTACGTGCGCACCTCCCCTCCCTCCTTGTGGGGGAGGACCGACTCGGCCGAAGGCCGAGCGAGGAGGGGGGTCGCCGG
>DAINQO010000451.1:0-2039 GCA_036742625.1 Microvirga sp. | reverse complement strand
ATGAGGACCTCCGAAGGCGGACAGTTGCGCAGGGACACGTAGCTCGTGCCGTCCGGCCGACGCTGCAGGGCGACGCTCGAGCCGATGGGGTGAGCCGGGTTCGGCACACCGCCAGCCTCGGCCGTGTTGGCGACGACATGGAAAGTCGCCGCCGCGCCGGCGTTGACATCGGCGTCGACGAGCACGTCCGCACCGCGTGCGGCGGTCCCGTGCACGTTGACGACGCACAGGGCTTCCTCGTCGTCGAGGATGCGCGACCAGGCGAGGAGCTCGCCGCCGCCGCGCACCGCGAAGCGCGAACCGAAGAGGGAGATCGGGCGCAGGTACTGACGCCCGTGGCGCAGGACCGGACAGGCGGCTCGCGTGCGCGCCAGCTCCTGCACGCGCCTGAACGTCCCGTCCGCGACATCGAAGCAGTGCCGGCCGGCTGTGCCGAAGGCGCCGAAGCCCGGAAGGCCGTGGTCGACGGCGCCGGTGAGGCCGGGGCGGCCGTCCGCCCTCGGGTGCTCCGGGCCGAACATCGCCTCGCGCAGGTACACGTCGTGCCCGCCCCAGCCTTCGAGCCAGTTCCACTCGGACCGCTCCGGGCCCGCAAAGCCCTGCTCCGTGCCGTAATAGAGGCAGGGAATCCCGAGGGAGAACAGTAGGATCGCGACGCCGGCAACGATCTGGTGCGGCTGCGCCGCTCCAGCCGAGAAGCGCAGCTTCGTGCCGAAGACATGATCGTGGTCGTCGAGAATCGAGACGCTGCGGTTGCCGAGCACTCGGTGCGAGCCGAGCCGGGAGAGCTCCGGATCGAAGGCGCGGAAGTACTCCGTCGGCTCGGCGAGCCCCTTCGCGACCGCGGTGAGCGCGGGGCGGGCCTCACCAATGTCGAGGACGGCGCTGAGGTTTCGTTCCAGCGCCCCGAGATAGTGCTCAGCCGTGAAATCGCCGCCGGCGACTTCCCCGACGAGAAGGAAGTTCTCCTTGCCGAGATTGGCCGCGAACTCCTTGATCCCGCCGCAGAAATTGCGGGCCTGCTCGATCGAGACGTGCTTCAGGGTGTCGATCCGGAAACCGTCGCAGTCGGTGAGCGCGATCCAGTATTTGTAGCACTTCGCGAGATGCGGCAGCGTCCCTGGGTGATCGAGCGCAAAGTCACGCAGGTCCTCGAAGTCGCTGCGCTTGTGCTCGGCGTTGGCATCGAGCGGATCGCCCGCGCCGAGGCTGCCGGAGCCCGCCCGCGTGTAGGAGTCGAGGTCTTGCAGCTCGGCGGGCCAGACCCCGTCCTCGGGCCCACCAATGCCACCCGGCCGCGCCGCGCCGTCCGCGCCGCGCCAGGCGCCGAAGGGGTAATGGCCGCCCGTGTAATGCGCCTTGTGCTCGCCGCCGGGCGTGCCCTGCGGGTAGAGCCAGTTCGATCCCGAGTGGTTGAAGATGATGTCGAGGATGATGCGCAGCCCGCGGCTATGCGCCTCGCCGACGAGCTCCACGAGATCGTCGCGCGTCCCGAACCGCGGATCGACCTCGAGGAAGTCCTGGACGCCGTAGCCGTGGTAGGTGTCGAGATGGCCGCGCTGCTTGAACACGGGGCTGAGCCAGATGGCGGTCGCGCCGAGGTCGCGCAGGTAGTCGAGCTTCGAGGTGACGCCGGTGATGGTGCCGCCCTGCCAGCGGCTGCGCCCGGACCGCGCCCAGCGGTCCCAGCGCCATCCTGATCCGTTGGGTCCGGCCGGCCGGGCCGCCGCGCGGTTGTTGCGGTCGAGCAGCGGACGCGTAGCCTCCCGGCCGTCGCTGAAGCGGTCGACTAGGAGGAAGTAGAGCACCTCGTCGCGCCAATCGACTGGCGAAGGATGACGGCGCTCGCGCCGGGGCAGTTGCAGGCCGGCGAGCGAATCCGGCCGCGGCTTCTGAAGGGTATCGGTCACGAAAGGCATGGCGACCTCCGCTGGTTCGCCCCGGCGCCAGGCGGACCGGGAGGATGGAGGCCGCGCGGCGCGAGCGCTGCAAACAGGGCCTACAGACCGCTTTTACACGTTTATTGGATACGATAGGGG
>DAINQO010000450.1:0-2040 GCA_036742625.1 Microvirga sp. | reverse complement strand
TCATCAGCTTGGAAGGCTGTTGCTCTACCATTGAGCTACACCCGCGAACCGTCGTCACGATGTGGGGCGCGCATCAGCTGCGAACCGGTCACTATCCACTTGCCTGCGAACAGCGTATTTAGCAGGGAATTTCCCCAACACAACCCTCTTGGCGTCCTCTCGACTGCAAAAGAGGCTTGATTCTCCAAGGGCTTGCACGGAATTCCCGGCTGGATCCGACCCGGTTGCTCATCGTGATTGGAGCTCGAAGATTCGCACCGGCTCCTCGAAGCCTTTGGGCCTGACGGTTTCGACGAAGCGGAAGTCGAAGCCGCCCGAGGCCCGCTCGACGACTGCCTCGCTGACGAGGATCTCGGTGCCGTGCTCCTTGTTCAACGCCTCGAGCCGTGCGGCGAGGTTCACGGTCGCGCCGAGCACGGTGTAGTTCATGCGGTCGGCCGAGCCGATGTTGCCGACGACGGCCTCGCCCGTGTGCAGCCCGAAGCGCGTGCGGTAGGGCGGCCAGCCCTCGCGCGCGAACGCCTCGTTCAGGGCCGTGTTCGCCTCGCGGCAGGCAAGCGCCCCGGCGCAGGCGTGGACGACGTGGTCGGGATCGTCGGACGGCGCGTTCCAGATCGCCATCACGGCGTCGCCGACGAACTTGTCGACGGTGCCGCCGTTCGCCATCACGGCGTCGGACAGGGCGGCGAGATAGCGCGACGTGTAGAGCATGACCTGCTCGGGGTCGGCGTTCTCGGTGATCGCCGTGAACCCGACGATGTCGGTGAACATCACCGTGACCTCGCGCCGCGTGCCGCCGAGGCGGAATGCGTCGCCGGTCTCGACAAGGCGCTGGACGAGGCGCTTCGGCACGAAGCTAGAGAACGCCCGCACGACCGTGCGCATGGTCGCGACCGAGCGGCCGAGATCGTCGATCTCGCGGATCACCGATCGGACCTGCCGCGGATCGTCGTCGATGTCGAAGCGCTGGATCCTGTCGGTCTCGACGGCGATCCGGCGCAAGGCGCCGGAGAGCAGCCAGCCGATCAGGACGGCGACCGGCAGGGTCGCGGCGACGAACCCGATCGCGACCATGAATAACGATCGGCGCGCCGCCTCGATCTCGCCGAAGAACTCGTCGAGCGGGGCGACGACGGCGAGGTTGAGCCCGGCCGAGCGGGCGGTGTCGATCGTCCGGAAGGCCGCCACGTAGGTGCGCTCGCCGGAGCGGAAGAACTGTTGGGCGGAGCCGCCGCCGCGCCAGGCGACCGCCGGCCCGGTAACGTTGACGACGTCGGCGGCCGCGAGGAGCGGAAGCTCCAGCTTGCCATCAGGGCCGGCGGCGCCCTTCAGGAGCGCCGACATGCGCGGATGGGCGACGATCCGGCCGGGGTTGTCGAAGAGGAAGGCGACGCCGGTCTCGCCGAGCTTCTGGTCGCGGAGGAACGCCTCGATCTCGCCGATGAGGATATCCCCGCCGACGACGCCGCGGCGCGTCGCCTCGAACGGCACCCGCGCCGTGTATCCGACCTGACCGCTGCCGAACACGTAAGGCTCGGTCACGACGCCGGCCGATTCCTCGAATGCGTCGCGGTACCAGGGCCGCTCGCGCGGGTCGTAGTCCGCCGGCCCCTCCGCCCGCGCGAGCACGGCAAGCTCCGGCGACAGGAAGCGCCGACTGATGATCCGTCCGTCGCCGATCCTGGTGATCACGACGACGCGGAAGGCGGCGCCCTCCGGCGCTGCCATCGCGGCGCGAGCCGCAGCGCTCCCGCGCTCGAGCGCATCCATCTCGAGGAAGTCGCCGTCGTCATAGCCGACATAGAGGCTGTAGAGCTGCGGCGTGTTGCGCAGCATGGCGGCAAGGATCGCGTAGAGCCGCGGATTGTCGGAGATCGTCGCCGATTCGACCGTCGGCAGCTGCCCGAGGATCGTCACGAGATCGATGACCATCTTGAACTCGGTCTCGACCCGGTCGGTCGTGTGCTGCGCCACCCGGTCGACGAAGGTGCTGGCCGCCGATCGCGTGATCGACGTCGCCCGGTCGAAGCTCAGATAGAC
>DAINQO010000449.1:0-2045 GCA_036742625.1 Microvirga sp. | reverse complement strand
GCGACGTTCGTCCGGGCGCGCGTGCCACCGGCCTCGGCGGCGCCGTGGTCGTGCCCATCTTCCGCGGCGAGGCGATCGTCGGCGCGCTCGGGATCGGAACGCGGAGCGAGCGCGCCTTCACGGAAGCCGAGATGCAGGAGCTGATCGCGGCAGGCCGGCAGCTGCCCTAACCGTCAGCGCTCGCGCCACGGGCGGGCGCCGCTGCCGGGATGGCCGAAATCGCGCGGGCACAGGCCGGCGTGGAACCAGGTCGCGAAGCTGTAGATGTCGTAGACCGGCAGCCGCAGCCGCTCCCGGAGCGCGCGCGCGTAGGGCACCATGTTGGTGCATTCGAGCAGCACCGCGCCGATCTCGGGGTGGCGCGCCACCAAGGCGTCGCCGGCCTCGAGGATGTCCTGCTCCGCGGCCGCGACATCCATCGTCGGCTCGTTGCCGATCAGGACGCGCGTGAACTCCCGCCCGCCCTCGGTGCCGATGACCGGGGTCGCCGGATCGACATTGATCGCCGTGAGATGGTCGGCCGTGAGCGTCGCGGCGCTGACGGTCAGAACGCCGACCTTCCGTCCCGGCGGCAGGACGCTCTCGATGAACGGCACCTGCATCAGGCTCGAGGTCGCGACCGGCACGCCGACATGACGCGCAATGTCCTTCTGGTAGATCGAGAGGAACCCGCAATTGGTGGTGATCCCGTCGGCTCCGAGGTCGACGAGCTCGCGCGCCGCGGCAAGGAAGTCGTCGAGCAGGCCCGCCGCGCGCTCGGTCACCACCCGCCGCGGCGAGGCGCCGCGGACGACCTTGTAGAGCACCGGAAACGGCCAGGTCCCGGCGTTGCCCATGTCGCCGGGGATGCGCGGGAAGCGCGCCTCGAGCATCAGGATGCCGAGCCGCGCGCCGTACACGGCCTTGCCGCCATGGGCGATGCGGCTCGCCCGGTCGGCGAGCTCGGCTGCGCCAGGAAGCGAGGCTTCGATGCTGGGAATGGTCATCCGGCAGTCCCCTGGAACGAACCCATGAAGCTGTGGAAGCGCGCCAGGAAGGCCTTCGTGCGCTCGTTCTGCGGGCGCACCATGACCTCCCCGGGCGGGCCGGTCTCGACGATCACGCCTTCGCTCATGAAAGCGACGGTCTTCGCGACCTCGTGGGCGAAGGCCATCTCGTGCGTGACCAGCACCATGGTCATGCCCTCCTCGGCGAGCGCGCGGATCACGTCCAGCACTTCGCCGACGAGCTCCGGGTCGAGCGCCGAGGTGACCTCGTCGAACAGGATGACGGCCGGGTTCATGGCAAGCGCCCGCGCGATCGCGACGCGCTGCTGCTGGCCGCCCGACAGGTGCGAGGGGTAGGCGGCCGCCTTGTCGGCGAGCCCGACCTTGGCGAGGAGCGCCATGGCGTGGTCGTTGGCCTCCGGCCGCGGCACGCGCTTCACGATCCGCGGGCCGGCGCTGACATTGTCGAGCGCGGTCATGTGCGGAAAGAGGTTGAAGTGCTGGAACACCATGCCGGTCGCGGTGCGGAACGCGGCGAGCTCGCGGTCGCCGGGGAGGCGGCCGGCGGTGCAGTCGACGACACGATCGCCGACTCGCACGCGCCCGCGCTGCGGCTCCTCGAGAAGGTTGACGCAGCGCAGGAGCGTGGATTTTCCGGAGCCGGAGGGTCCTATGACGGCAAGCGCGGTGCCGCGCGGCACGTTGAGCGATATCCCCTTCAGGACCTCGAGCGCCCCATAGGATTTCCATAGATCGGAGACCTCGATCATCGGTTCGGCCGCTGTCGGAAGGCTCGTCTGGCTCATCGGCTCAGTCCGAGCGCTGCAGCCGCCGCTCCACAGCCTGGGCGGCGAGCGTGAGCGGGAACAGGACGGCAAAGTAGATGATGGCGACCGTGGTGTAGGTCTCGAGCGGCCGGTAGGTCGCCGAGGTGATCAGCGTGCCCTGATAGAGAAGGTCGGAAACCGCGATCGTCGACACCAGGGAGGTATTCTTGAGCTGGATGATCGACTGGTTCATGAAGGGCGGGATCATGCGCTTGACCGCCTGCGGCAGGAT
>DAINQO010000448.1:0-2062 GCA_036742625.1 Microvirga sp. | reverse complement strand
GGCGTGGCGAGTGCGACATCGCCCCGATCCACCTCCTCGATCCGAAGACCGGGACCTACAACGCGCCGTTCCTCAGCCCGGGGCTCGATCTCGTCGAAGGCTGGCGGCGCATGCAGGGGGTGGTCTTCCGCCCCGGCGACGCGCGTTTCGCGGGCCGGATTGCGACGGAAGCCGTCGCGGCGGCGCTCGCCGAGCCTGGCTGCATCATGGTCAACCGCAACCCCGGCGCCGGCACGCGCATCCTCATCGACGGGCTGCTGGAGGGGAGAAGGCCCGACGGCTACTGGAACCAGCCGCGCTCCCACAACGCCGTCGCGGCGGCCGTGGCGCAGGAGCGCGCCGACTGGGGCGTCGCGATCGAGCCGGCAGCGAAGGCCTACGGCCTCGGCTTCCTGCCGCTCGCCGCGGAGCACTACGATTTCGCCGTCGTGGATGAGCGCCGCAGCCGGCCGGCGGTGGCGGCGTTTCTCGAAACGCTGGGAGATCCGGAGGTGCGTGAGGTGTTGCGGTCGCTGGGTTTCACGCCGGCGGGTGCCAAATGAGTACGGCCGGGCGCGTGCCTCCCTCCCCCTTGAAGGGGGAGAGCCGATTCGGGCGATCGGCCCTCCTCTGCATAGGGGGCGGGGTGCTCGTCCGCGCCGTCAGCATCGCCCTCCTCGTCCTCCCATCGCCCGCGCTGGCGCAGCTCCGCGGCCATGGCGGGCCGGTGCGGGCGGTCGCGGTATCGCCGGACGGGAGGTTCGCGCTGTCGGGAAGCTTCGACCAGTCGGCGATCCTGTGGTCCCTGGATCAGGGGACGGCGCTCGCCGTGCTGCGTTTCCATGATGGCGCCGTGAACGCCGCGGCGGCGCTCGCCGACGGGCGCTTTGCCACCGGGGGTGAGGACGGCCGCATCGCGCTGTGGAGGGCGGGCGAGGCTGCGCCGGTTCGGGTGATCGAGCCGCATAAAGGGCCGATCGTCGCGCTCGCGGTCTCGCCCGACGGGAGCGCGATCGCCTCCGCCTCGTGGGATGGCACCGCGCGCGCGAGCCCGCTTGTGGGCGATGGGCCGGCGCGGGTGCTCAACGGCCACCAGGGCAACGTCAACGGCGTCGCCTTCGCTCCCGGCGGACGGCTCGTGACGGCGGGCTACGATGCGACGCTGCGCATCTTCCCGCCCGACGAGGGCGCGCCCGCGGTCGTCACCCTGCCGACGCCGCTCAACGCCGTCGCTGTGGCGCCGGACGGCGAGATCGTCGCCGGCGGCGCCGATGGCGGACTGCGCATTCTCACCGCCGACGGCAAGCCCCGGGCCGAGGTCGAGATCGGCCCGACGCCGATCATCGCGCTCGCGCTTTCGCCTGACGGCGGCCGCATCGCGGCGGCGACCATCGGCGGCGCGGTCGCGATCGTCGAGCGGGCTTCTGCCACAACCGCGTTCACGCTCGTCGGGCCGGGCCTTCCGGTGTGGTCGCTCGGCTTCCGGCCCGGCGGCGGCGAACTCCTGACCGGCGGCAGCGACCGCGTCGTGCGCCGTTGGGACATGAAACGCGGCGAGCCGATCGGCCCCGTCGCGATGGCGCGCCCCGACGATTTCCTCGCCGGCTTCAAGGGCGACCGCGGCGCCGAGCTGTTCCAGGCCTGCGCCGCCTGCCACACGCTGACGCCGGATGGCGGCAACCGCGCCGGGCCGACGCTGCACGGCGTCTTCGGCCGCCGCATCGCGACCGCGCCGGACTACAATTTCTCGATGCCGCTCAAGGCCCTGGACATCGTCTGGAACGCCGAGACGATCCAGAAGCTCTTCGAGATCGGGCCGTCGCGCTACACGCCCGGCACCAAGATGCCGGAGCAGACAATTGGCGACCCGGCCGACCGAGCCGCCCTCGCTCGCTTCCTCGAACAGGCCTCGAAGAGCCGCTGAGGTTGTTTGTTACAGGGTCCGTGAGATTTGTGCCCAATGGACCAGCCAGCCCCACCTCGCACCAGGAAGGAGCCGCGCGAGGTCGAGCTGAAGTTCGAGCTCGATCCTGGCGCCGTCGCGCCGGTCGAGGCGGCGCTGGCGCGGCTATCCGCCAGGCGG
>DAINQO010000447.1:0-2064 GCA_036742625.1 Microvirga sp. | reverse complement strand
TCGGCCATCAAGGCCGGCGCCTACGACTTCATCGAGAAGCCGTTCAAGGCCGACCGTCTCGTGCTCGTCGCCGATCGCGCGCTCGAGGCCTCGCGCCTCAAGCGCGAGGTCAAGGATCTGCGCGCCCGTTCCGTCCAGGCGAGCCGGATCGTCGGCCATTCGCCGGCCGTCAACCAGCTCCGGCAGACCGTCGAGCGGGTGGCGCCGACGAACGCCCGCATCCTCGTCACCGGCGCGCCGGGCTCCGGCAAGGAGCTTCTCGCCCGGACCCTGCACGCGATGTCGGCGCGCGCCAACGCGCCCTTCGTCGTCATCAACGCGGCGACGATCACGCCGGAGAACATGGAGGCCGAGCTCTTCGGCATCGAGGCCGGGGAGGGGAACGGCCGCCGCGTCGGCGCGCTCGAGGAGGCCCATGGCGGCTCGCTCTACATCGACGAGATCGCCGACATGCCGCGCGAGACCCAGAACCGCATCCTCAGGGTGCTCGTCGACCAGAACTTCCAGCGCGTCAACGGCACCACCCGGGTCCATGTCGACGTGCGCATCATCTCCTCGTCCTCGCGCGATCTCGGCGTCGAGATCGCCGAAGGGCGCTTCCGCGAGGACCTGTTCCACCGCCTCAGCGTCGTGCCGATCCGGGTGCCGGCCCTCTCCGAGCGGCGCGAGGACGTGCCCGAGCTCATCACCTTCTTCATGGACCAGATCTCCTCCTCGACCGGCCTGCCGAAGCGGCGCATCGCCGATGACGCGATGGCGGTGCTGCAGTCGCACGACTGGCCCGGCAACGTCCGCCAGCTGCGCAACAACGTCGAGCGGTTGATGATCCTGACCACCGGCGACCCCGACGCGGAGGTCACGACCGAGATGCTGCCCTCCGAGGTCGGCGCGCTCGTGCCGACGACGCCGAACGGGGCAGGGGGCGAAAAGCTCATGTCGATGGCGCTGCGCGACGCCCGCGAGATCTTCGAGCGCGAGTATCTCGTCGCCCAGATCGCCCGCTTCTCGGGCAACATTTCGCGCACGGCGGAGTTCATCGGGATGGAGCGCTCGGCGCTGCACCGGAAGCTGAAATCGCTGGGGATCGGGGCGTGATCGATCGAACACCGCCGATTTCCTTCACGAAACGGCGACCTCGGACGGTTACGCCCCTTGCGTAACGTAAGTCTTCGCCGTGTAATGACACGCTGGTCCAGCGCCCGCGGCGCGTCCGCGGACGACGATACCTGGGGCACGGCCCGTACGCCCAATGGACCAGTGGCGGCGGGCTGACGAGGCAAACTTATGGCGGCCGAACGGGCTCAAAACCTGCAGGACACGTTTCTCAACTACGTCCGCAAGAACAAGATACCGCTGACGATCTTCCTGGTGAACGGGGTCAAGCTCCAGGGAGTCGTGACATGGTTCGACAATTTCTGCGTCCTGCTGCGCCGGGACGGGCATTCGCAGCTCGTCTACAAGCACGCCATCTCGACCATCATGCCGGGCCATCCCGTGCAGCTGTTCGAACCGGACGAGACAGCCGAAAAGGCCTGAGGTGACGCGGCCCCGCGCGCCGGGGGAGGAGCGCCTCCAGCGGCCGGACGAGCCCGAGAAGGACGTCGCCTCGGGCACGCGCACGCTCGTCGTCGGCGCCTATCTGTCGCGCCGCCGCCGCTCCGTCGCCGGCAAGGGCGCGCGGGCGGCGCCCGACAACCCGCGCTCGTTCGAGGCACGGCTCGAGGAGGCCGCCGGGCTTGCCGCCGCGATCGACCTGCGGGTGGTCGAGGCGATGGTGGTGGCGATCGCCACGCCTAACCCTGCGACCCTCATCGGCAAGGGCAAGGTCGAGGAGCTTGCCGGCATCGCGCGCTCGCTCGAGATCGGGCTCGTGATGATGGATTGCGCGTTGTCGCCGATCCAGCAGCGCAACCTCGAGAAGGCCTTCGGCGCCAAGGTCATCGACCGCACCGGGCTGATCCTCGAGATCTTCGGCCGCCGGGCGCGCACGCGCGAGGGCGCGCTCCAGGTCGAGCTCGCCCATCTCGGCTACCAGAAGAGCCGGCTCGTGCGCTCCTGGACCCA
>DAINQO010000446.1:0-2068 GCA_036742625.1 Microvirga sp. | reverse complement strand
AGGCGCCCACTCGATATGAGCTGGCCATCAACCTGAGAACGGCACAGACACTCGGCCTCAGCCTGCCGCCGACGCTCCTCGCGCGCGCTGACGAGGTGATCGAATGAGGCGACGGGAGTTCATCGTGGGGATTGCGAGCGCGGCCGTATCCGCGCACGGCGCGACCGCCCAGACGCCATCCCGGGTATATCGCATCGGCCTGTTCAGCACGGCCGCGCCGCTCGGGAATGACAGCGAGCAGGGCGCCGCGTTCCTGCGCGGCATGAAGCAGGCGGGCTACGTGCTCGGCCAGAACCTCGCAGTCGAGCGGCGCGGGGCCAGGGGACGCGTCGAGCAACTGCCGGCGCTCGCGCAAGAGCTGATAGCAGCCGGCGCTGACGTGCTTGTCGTCAACGGATACCGGACTGCGCTGGCGGCAAAGGCCACTGGGCATCCGACCGTGGTCGCGGCCGGCATCGGAGATGCGGTGGTGACCGGTCTGGTTGAAAGTCTGGCGCGGCCGGGCGGCAACATCACGGGTATTTCGGAGAGCGCCGCCGAACTCTCGACGAAGCGCCTTGGCCTGCTGAAAGAGCTTGTCCCCGGGCTGCGCCAGGTGGCGATGCTGTGGAACCAGGATGACCTGGGCATGACCCTCCGCTACCGGGCGTCTGCGCAAGCGGCGGAGAGCCTGGGGGTTCGGGTCCAGACGCTTGGCGTCCGCGAGCCCGACGACTTCGAGGCGGCGTTCGCGGCCATGAACGCCGACACGCCCGACGCGATACTGATGGTCGCCGACACCCTCACGAACCTCAACCGCAAACGCGTTTTCGATTATGCCGTCGAGCGTCGGCTGCCCGCCATCTACGAGCTGGCGTTCCTCGTGCGGGACGGCGGGTTGATGTCATACGGGCCGGATTTGAGGGAGCTTTATGAGCGCGCAGCAGCTCTCGTTGACCGCATCCTCAGGGGAGAAAAACCGGCCGACCTCCCCTTTGAACAGCCAACGCGCTATCTCTTCGCCATTAACCTGAAGACTGCCAAGGCGATCGGTCTCGAAGTTCCGCCGCTCCTCCTCGCCCGCGCCGACGAGGTGATTGAATGAGGCGGCGGGAGTTCATCGGGTTTCTCGGTGCGGCGGCGGCGGGCCCGCGCGACGCCTGGGCCCAGCAACCGTCCGGAAAGATGGCGCGCATCGGCTACCTCATGGAGCGCGCCGGTGGCCTCGAAATCGATGATGCGTTTCTGTCGGGCCTTCGCGAGCTTGGTTATTCCGAGAGCCGCAATCTCACGATCGAGTACCGCTGGGCTGGCGGGGGCGAACGGCTGCCGGCGCTTGCCGCCGACCTCGTCGCTCAGAAAGTCGACCTTATCGTCACTCAGGGCGCGGCGGCGACGCTCGCCGCCAAGAACGCCACCACGACCATCCCGATCGTCATGGCGAGCAGCCAGAACGCGGTCGGCGATGGGCTCGTCGCAAGCCTCGCCCGGCCTGGCGGCAACGTCACCGGCCGGTCCCTTTATGCGCCGGAGATCACCCCGAAACGCCTCGAGCTGCTCAAGGAGACGGTGCCGGGTCTTTCCCATGTCGCGCTGTTGTGGAACGTGCAGAACCCCGGCGGCGGCGCCCAGTACCGGGAAGCGGAGCTTGCGGCGCGGGCGCTCGGGCTGCGGATCTCCTCGCTCGACATTCGCATCCCGGAGGGTCTCGATCGGGCGCTGGCCGGCGCCGTGCGAGACGGCGCGGGCGCTCTCCTCGTCCTGTCGGACAGCCGGACGATCGGCCACCGCTCGGAGATTGCCGGCGCCGCGCTCCAGCATCGCCTCGCGACGATGTACGCCAACAAGGATTACGTCGAAGGCGGCGGCCTGATGAGCTACGGCCCCGACCTCAAGGAGAGCTTCCGCCTCGCCGCGGTCTACGTCGACAAGATGTTGAAGGGAGCAAAGCCCGCGGACCTCCCGGTCGAGCAGCCGACCCATTTCGCTCTCGTGATCAACCTCAAGGCGGCAAAGGCGCTCGGCCTGACGATTCCGCCGACCCTCCTCGCCCGCGCCGACGAGGTGATCGAATGAGCAACTGTGTTGG
>DAINQO010000445.1:0-2072 GCA_036742625.1 Microvirga sp. | reverse complement strand
CTATCGAGCTTTAGTTGCCTGCGGTCGCCAATCCACGTCTTGCTTAGCTCAGCCTCGACCCGTTGCGCCCCGGCCGCGTCCCCTTTAGCGCGGTTGACCTCGGCGAGCCCGAAGTAGGACCAGCCATTGGCCGGGGCCCGCTTGAGGGCAGCCTGGAACTGCGCCTCCGCCTCGGACAGCCGCCCCGCCTGGAGGAGGGCTGCACCGAGCGATTGGCGCACCGGGTAATACCAGTACGGCGGCTCGGTGTAGGCAAGGCCGTCCTGAAGCGCCGCCGCGGTCTCAAACTGGCCAATCGCGGCTTCGTGGCGACCCTGCTGCTGCGCTACCCGCGCGCGCACGACGGCGCTTGCGAGCTTCAGGACCTCGTGTGCGGGGATGCCGCTCGCCTTTAGCAGCGTGAAGTCAGCGGTGCCCTCGATCGCGTCGATCGCGCTCGCCTCTGCATCGGCGTTAGCCGCATCACCTTTCGCCGCGAACGCAACGCCGCGCGCGTAGTGCCAGATGGCCTGCACGTATGGTATCTCGCTGCCGGGATCGGCGAGCGCGAGGATCGCATCGGGCGTGCTGAACTGTGCATGCGCAAAGTAAGGCGCCGCCTTCACAGGATGCACCATCGCGATGCCCTTCGCGACCTCGTCGGGGATGAGGGCGCGCAGCTTCTCCGCCGCCGCGATGACGGTCGGCCCGTCGCCCGCCATCTGCGCGGACGCCATCACGAAGTGGATGTTGTGTGGGTAATACCCGAGCCGGTAGACGCCCATCGGCGCATTCGCGTCGGCAAGGTATTTCTCATCAACGCCAACCGCCGTTTTGTTGTCGGCGAGCGCGTCGAGGTAGCGCCCGACGCGATAGAAGATGTGGCTCGGCATGTGCACGAGGTGGCCGGCGCCCGGCACGGCGCCTCGCAACTTGTCGGCATAGGGTTCGGCGCGCTCGGGCCGGTCCGAGGCTTCGACCGCGTGAATGTAGAAGTGGATCGCGCCGACGTGGTTCGGTGCCCTGGCAAGAACTCGCTCAAGCGTTGGGACGATCGGCGCGCTCTGCGGGTTCGGCTCCCGGCCGCCCTTCCGCCAATAGTCCCACGGGCTGAGGTCCATCACCGCCTCGGCGTAGAAAGCAGCGATCTCGTTGTCGTCGGGGAAGCGCTCTGCCACGTCCCTCATCGCCGCGGCGTAGGCCGCATCGAGCGGCGCGCGCTCGGCTTTCGGATCGGCGCCGTACCGCTGTGACAACGCCGCAATGAGCGCCTGCTCCTTCGGCGTGGCGCCGGGAGCAAGCTCGTGGGCTCGCCTTGCCGCTGCGAAGGCCGGAGCGATGGCGTCGTCCTGCATTGGCAGGTTGATATTCGGCCCCAGCACGTAGGCTTCGCCCCAGAAGCACATCGCGCAGGTGGGATCGAGCTTCTGGGCCTTGCGGAACGCCCGCTGCGCCTCGCCGTGATTGAAGCCGAACGCGAGCCGCAGACCCTGGTCGAAATAGGCTTGCGCCTCGGCGCTCGCGGTCGTGATCTTATACGTGAGTTCGCCGATGCCGCCCCACAACGGAGGTTCGGTGTCTGCGAAATCGGGCGCCGGCGTCGCCGCCTTGATCTCTCCTGGCGGAACCTCGGTGCGCGTCGCAGCGAGGCGGAGCCCCGTCGGACCGGCGTGGGCCGTGATCGGCGCAGCGCAAAATGCTGCGTCGAAGAGGTCGGCCCTCTGCGGTTCCGCCACCGTGATCGTGCGGGAAGAAGCTGCCGCTGTAGCGGCGATGATGCTGCCGACAGCAAGCGGCAGCCACGACGGAGCGAAACGATCCATGATGCCCTCGCAGCGGCGCGGAGCGCACGGTGGGCCGCGCACAGAAAGCGTAGCTATTAAACCTAGCAGGCACAACGAAAATCGGTGTTCCCCCTTGCGAGTTGACCCAGGTTCGCCTCGGCCGGAAACAAGCGGTCAGAGACGTTGCTGGAGGGGTCACGCTCAGCTCCTGGAGCGGGACGTCCAGGCGGCCGGTCCATTTCTTCGGAGATAGACGGCGGAGGGCTCGTCGAGCCTACCCTCTGAGATCGGCACAGCGGGTTTGAACGG
>DAINQO010000444.1:0-2074 GCA_036742625.1 Microvirga sp. | reverse complement strand
ACGCCTTGCTTGTCCCATCCTGCCAAGCGACATAATGATCTGCCGCATGGGGCCTGCTGGACGCGTTATCGCGAGCTCGAAGTTTCTGGCGCCGCTCCTGGTGCTGCTTGTCCTTTGGCCGGTGCTGATCCGCATCTTCGACGTCAACCCGCAGGTCTTCCCGGACATCACGGCGGTCGCCCGGGCCGGGCTCGAGACCGTCCGAGACGGATCGCTCCTCGCCCATGTCGGGGCGAGCCTCGCCCGGGTCGCCGTCGGGACCGTGCTCGCGATCCTCACCGCCGTCCCCCTCGGGATCGCCATGGGAGTGAGCCCGGCGGTGTCGGATTTCCTCACGCCCCTCCTGCGCTTCTTCTCGGTGCTTGCCGGCATCGCCTGGATCCCGATCGCGACCCTATGGTTCGGCTACGGCTTCGGCGCCATCACCTTCGTGATCTTCAACGCGGTGTTCTTCATCGTCGCCTACAACACCCTGCTTGGGGTCTCGACCATTCCGATGCCGATCCGGCACGCGGCCGCGTCGCTCGGGGCGGGGCGTCGGGCGATGCTCACCGACGTGCTCCTGCCGGGCGCGCTGCCGAACATCGTCACCGGCATCCGCACCGGGCTCGGCTTCGCCTGGCGCGGCCTCATCGCGGCCGAGATCATCGCGACCAACATCGGCCTCGGCTACATGATCTTCGTCGCCCGCGACTTCTACCGCACCGAGGTGATCGTGTTCGGCATGATCGTGATCGGCGGGCTTTGGCTCCTGATCGACCGTCTGCTGCTCGCGCCCCTCGAGCGCGCGACGATCGAGCGCTGGGGCATGGTGCGCAGCGCATGAACCCCGCCCTCAAGGCCTGGAGCCTCTACGCGCGTGCGACGAAGCGCTGGCCGGCGCTCGGCGCGCTCGTGCCCTTCATCCCGGTCGTCGCGCTGTGGTGGATCGTCGCCGCCGCGGGCTTGTTTCCGCGCGCCTTCTTTCCGAGCCCCGCCGATGTGATCCGCTCCTTCGGCGACCTCGTCTACAAGGGCATCCTGCCGGAATACCTCGAGGATAGCGTCACGCGGCTCGCGGTCGGCGCGGCCGCCGGCATGGCGATCGGCATCCCGCTCGGGCTCCTCGTCGGCCTGAGCCGGACGGCGCATGCGGCCTTGTGGCCGCCGCTCCTGTTCTTCCAGGCGATCGGCGACATCGCCTGGCTGCCGATCCTCCTCATCTGGTTCGGCTTCGGCCTTGCCACCATGACCTTCGTGATCGTCTACACGGTGCTGTTCCCGGTGGTGCTGAACACGGTGCTGGGCGTCCGATCCGTCCCCGTCGAGCTGCACCGGGCGGCGCTCTCGCTCGGCGCCTCGCGACCGTGCATCCTGTGGGAGGTGGTGATCCCCGGGGCCCTCCCGAACATCATCACGGGTCTCCGCAACGGCCTTGGCTACGGCTGGCGCGCGCTCATCGCGGCCGAGATGATCGTCGGCACGAGCGGCGTCGGCTTCCTCATGTTCGACGCGCGCCGCGCCGGCTCCGTCGTCGAGATCGTGCTCGGCATGATCGTGCTCGGGATCCTGTGGTACGTCGTTGACGCCTGGGTGCTGGCGCCGATCGAGCGCGCCACCGGCCAGCGCTGGGGACTCGTGACCCGGTGAAGAGCCTGACCATCCGCGATCTCTCGAAGACGTACTTCGACGCCTATGCCGGCGCCCACGTGAACGCCGTGCGCGACGTTTCGCTTGACGTGCCGGCAGGCGAGTTCGTCTCGGTCGTCGGTCCCTCCGGCTGCGGCAAGAGCACGATCCTCAACATGGTCGCAGGCTTCATCCCGCCGTCCTCCGGCGAGATCCGCGTCGGCGACCGTTCGGTCACCGGGCCGGGGCCGGACCGCGGCGTCGTCTTCCAGTCCTTCGCGCTCTTCCCCTGGAAGACCGTGCTCGAGAACGTCGCCTTCGGCCCCAAGATGCGCGGCGTGGCGAGACCTGAGCGCGAGCGGATCGCCCGCGAGTTCCTCGACCTCGCCGGCCTCGGGGCTGCGGCCGGGCGCTACCCGAACGAGCTCTCGGGCGGCATGCAGCAGCGCGTCGGCGTCGCGCGCGC
>DAINQO010000443.1:0-2083 GCA_036742625.1 Microvirga sp. | reverse complement strand
CGACAATTTCGGCTGCGGCTCGTCGCGCGAGCACGCCCCCTGGGCGCTGCTCGATTTCGGCATCCGCTGCGTCATCGCGACGGGCTTCGCCGACATCTTCTACAACAACTGCTTCAAGAACGGCATCCTGCCGATCAAGGTCTCGCCCGAGGATCTCGAGAAGCTGTTCGACGACGCCGAGCGCGGCGCCAACGCGACGCTGACGATCGACCTCGAGAACCAGGAGATCCGCGGCCCCGACGGCGGCGTCGTCAAGTTCGAGATCGACGCCTTCCGCAAGCACTGCCTCCTCAACGGCCTCGACGACATCGGCCTGACGATGGAAAAGGCGCCGGCGATCGAGGCCTACGAGAAGAAGATCGCCGAGCGCGCTTGGGCGTGAGCGCCCGATGGAGGTTTCGATGCGTGCGTTCTGGCCGTTCGCGAAGCGTCCGCTTCGCTGCAGCTTCTGCGGCCGCGACGAACGGCGGGTCGCGAGCCTCGTCGCCGGACCGCGCGTCCTGATCTGCGACGCCTGCGTCGACCTTTGCGCCGCCATCGTCGCCAAGGAGCGCGAGAAGGCGTCCGGCGATTGAGCCCTGCAGCCGCCATGCGAGCCGTTTCCGGTTCGCTCCTCTCCGGCTTGGCGCTGCTCGCGCTTCACGCCGGGGCGGCGCGCGCCGCGGATGCCGCCGCCGACTATCCGGCGCGAACGATCAAGATCGTCGTCGGCTTCTCGGCCGGCGGCGCGCCGGACGCGCTCGCCCGGATCGTCGGGGAGCGGCTCAGGCAGGTCTGGGGGCAGTCGGTCGTCGTCGAGAACCGGGTCGGCGCCCAGGGCAACATCGCCATGGCGGCGGTCGCCAAGGCCTCGCCCGACGGCTACACGCTCGCCCTGATGCCGGTCGGCAACGCCGCCGTGAACCTGTGGCTGTTCGCCGACCTGCCCTACGACCCGGTCAGGGATTTCGCGCCCGTCACGCAGATCGCGACGGTCGAGAACGTGCTCGTCATCGGGGCGCAGCAGCCGGCCGGGACGCTCGCCGATCTCGTCGGGCGCGGGCGCGCGGCGCCGTCGGTCCTGACCTACGCGACGCCCGGCGCCGGCAGCCTCGCGCATCTCGCGGCCGAGCTCTTCGCCAAGGGCGCCGGCCTCCAGATCCGGCACGTTCCCTATCGCGGCGTGTCGCCGGCCTTGACCGACGTCTTGCGCGGCGAGGTCACCATGATCTTCGCCCAGCTCTCGACCGCGAAGCCCTTGATCGACGCCGGCCAGCTGCGGGCGCTCGGCATCGCGAGCGGCGCGCGCAGCGCCGTCCTGCCGGAGGTGCCGACAGTCGCGGAGGCGGCGGGGCTTCCCGGCTTCGAGGCGGTGTCGTGGTACGGGCTGATGGCACCGGTCGGGACGCCGGAGGCGATCGTCTTAAAGCTGCAGCGCGAGGTCGCGCGCATCGTCCACCTGCCGGACGTCAAGGCCGCGATGGAGGCGCAAGGGGCAAAGCCGGTCGGCGGCACGCCGGGCGAGCTCGCAAAGCTCATCGCCGACGATACGGCGCGCTGGGGCGCGATCGTCCGCGAGGCGAACATCAACGCGAACTGAGGCTTGCGGAGGTCGGGGCGGCGCCGGGTCGAGGCCGCAAAGAAAAACCCGCCGCGGGAGGCGGCGGGCGGAAGCAACCAGGCCGTCGTGGCGGAGCGGCCCGGCGACCTCGCCCGATCTCTCGCCCGCCGGCCCGGGAAGGTCAACCGATCGCTTGCATTCACCCTACTCCGAAAGCCTAACGCCGCCGCGCGTCAGGCACGCCCAATCGCGGCGCGAAGATTTCGTTAAGGCCCGTTAACCATAGCCTCCCTATATTGACGCCATGACCCGCCGAATCGCCCTCGCCCTTTTCGGGCTCTCGATCGCCGCCGCCGCGCCGGCCGCGGCGCAGTCCGATTTCCGCGCCTGCCTCGCCGGGCTGAAATCTCAGGCCGTCGCAAAGGGCGTGCCGGGCGAGACCTACGACGCGGTCACCGCCGGCGTGCAGCCCGACATGAAGATCCTCGAGCTGATGGACAACCAGCCCGAGTTCAAGACGCCGATCTGGGACTATCTCGGCTT
>DAINQO010000442.1:0-2086 GCA_036742625.1 Microvirga sp. | reverse complement strand
CGGGGTCGCGCCCGACCCAGAACTCGATCGTCACCGAGGAGCGCTCGTTCTGGCTCGCCGAGGTGATCTGGCGAATGCCCTCAAGCCCCGCGACCGAGCCTTCGATGAGCTCGGTGACGCGGCTCTCGATGACCTCGTTCGCCGCGCCCTTGTAGGTGGTGTTGATCGAGACGACCGGCGGGTCGACCTGCGGATACTCGCGAACGGCGAGCTGCATCAGCGCGGCGAGCCCGCCGACCATGAGCAGCAGGCTCACGACGACCGAGAACACCGGCCGGCGGATGAAGAGGTCGGAAACCTGCATGGCGCGTCAGAATCCGTTCGACGTGATCAGCCGCGGCGTTCGGCGACGGCAGCGTCGAGCCCCGGCTGGGGCTTCGCGACCGTCGGTGCGCTGGTCCGCTTCGGCATGGTCGGCGGGGCTTCGGCGGCCGGCGCCTCGGCGCTCACCGGCTTCGGATCGACGATCTGGCCAGGCCGCACCCGCTGCACGCCGCGCACGATGATGGTCTCGCCGGGCTTCAGCCCGTCGACGATCTCGACCCGCCCCTCCTGGCGCTGGCCGATGCGCACCACCCGGCGCTCGACCATGTTGTCCTTGACGACGAAGATCAGGTGCCGCAAGCCTTCGCCGACGACCGCCTCCTCGGACACCACCACGGCGTCGTTCTTGACCGTGACCTCGAGGGCGACCGACAGGAACATCCCGGGCCGCAGCGCCTCGTCCGCGTTCGGGAACTCGGCGGTGAGGCGGACGCTTCGGGTCACGGCATCGACGCGCGGGTCGATCACCGCCACCCTGCCCTCGAAGACGCGCTGGCCGAAGGCGGCCGACACCGCCCGGACCGTCTGGCCGATCTTGAGCTGCGCCAGGATGTTCTCCGGGACGGCGAAATCGAGCCGGACCTGGGACAGGTCGTCGAGCGTGGTGATGCGCATCCCGGGCGTCACATAGGCGCCGAGCGACACCGAGCGGGTTCCGAGCCGGCCGTTGAACGGCGCTCGCACGATCAGGTCCTCGAGCCGGGCCTCGGCGGCCTTGCGCCGCGCGTCGGCGGACGCGATCGCGCTCTCGAGCGTCCTGACCTGGGCGGTGAGATCCTCGACCTGGGCTCCGGTGCCGGCGCCGGTGCGGTTCAGCGCCATCGCCCGGTCGAGCCGGACCTTGAGCTCGTCGCGCAGCGCGGTCGCGCGGCGGGTCTCGGCCTTGGCCTGCTCGATGTCGGCGCGGCGCTCGTCGGAATCGAGCCGCAGCAGCACGTCGCCGAACTTGACCTTCTGCCCTTCCTGGAAACTGATCTCCTCGACGATGCCGGAGCCCTTGACGGTGACGGTGATCGACTCGTAGGCGCGCACGGTGCCGACGGCGTCGCGGAGCTCGACCACCCGGCCGGTGCGCACGGTATCGACGTCGACGACCGTCGGCGCGGCTTGCGGCGCCGCGGCCGAGGTCGCCCCCTGCCCGGCGAAGCGCGCCGCGTACCCGCCGACGAGCGGAAGCCGTGCCAGCGTCCCGTTCTTATGGGCAAGCCAACCCGCGTAGCCGGCTCCTCCGAGCACGGCGACGAGGGCGAGCTGTCCGTACCAGCGCATGCCCGCTTCCCTCACGACCCGATTGTGATGGCTTGGCTTCTCTTAGCCATTTTAGCCCGGGAGAAACAGATGATGTGTAACACATTCTTTATTTTTTGGGATCGCGGCTAACGCCGGATCACGCCAGCTTGACCGCGGCGGGGAGTTCCCACATAAGCGGCGGCGGGAGACCCCTCCCCACCGAGGGGCGCCCATCTGGAAGGATGGATGACATGGCCACGATGCCCGCCGCGCGTCCGCGCGCGCCATTTTTCTCGTCCGGACCCTGCGCCAAGCGCCCCGGCTGGACCCCGCAAGCCCTCAAGCTCGACACGCTCGGCCGTTCGCACCGGGCAAAGCCCGGCAAGGCGCGCCTCAGGCGGGCGATCGACCTCACCCGCGAGGTGCTGCAGGTCCCGGGCGAGTACCGCATCGGCATCGTGCCGGCGTCCGACACCGGCGCCGTCGAGATGGCGCTCTGGTCGATGCTCGGCCCGCGCCCGGTCGACATGCT
>DAINQO010000441.1:0-2087 GCA_036742625.1 Microvirga sp. | reverse complement strand
TGGTGATGGCGCCGAGCGCGCTCAACGGCACCGGCAACGAGCTCGACAACACGATCTTCGCCAACGACGCGCCGAACATTCTCCTCGGCGGCGGCGGCGTCGACGTGCTCGCCGGCGGCGGCGGCAACGACATTATCGATGGCGGGCCCGGCGGCGACGTGCTGATGGGCGGCGCCGGAACCGATTCGATCACGGGCGGCGTCGGCGACGACTATCTCGACGGCGAGCTCGGCAACGACACGCTCGTCGGCGGCGACGGCAACGACACCTACATCGTCGACAGCCCCTTCGACGTCGTCGTCGAAGCCGCCGGCGCAACCGCCGGATCGAACGACATCGTGGCGAGCACGACGAGCTACGCGCTTGGGGCGAACGTCGAAAGCCTGATCCTGTCCGGCTCCGCCAACATCGCCGGCGCCGGCAACGTCCTCGGCAACTACATGATCGGCAACGGCGGCGACAACACGCTCGACGGCCAATCCGGCAACGACACGATCTCCGCCGCGGCCGGCAACGATCGCCTCCTCGGCGGCTATGGCGACGACTTCCTCGCCGGCGGCGCCGGCAACGACAGCTTCGTGTTCTTCGGCGGCTTCGGTCTCGACAGCGTCGCCGACTTCGCGGCGGGGCCGGGGCCGAGCGACGTGATCGAATTTCACGACGGCGTGTTCTCCGGCTTTGCCGACGTGCTCGCGCATGCGGCGCAGACGGGCGGCAACGTGACGATCACGCATGATCCGGCGAACACGATCACTCTGTTCAACACGGCGCTCGCGAGCCTCGTCCCGGACGATTTCAGCTTCCTCTGAGAGCGGCGCCTAAAAGCATGATCCCGAAAAGTGGCTACCGGTTTTCGGAAAAGATCATGCTCGAACAAAGAGGTAGAGCGGGATGACGACTCGACGAGACGTCATCGCGCTCTAGCCCGACCGCGCCGCAGCGAGGCCGGCGGCGCCGCGCTTTCGCGCCGCGCCGAAACATGCTCTGAGCGCTCGGTCCGGAGCTCGCCCTCTTTGTCCCTCACCGTCTTCCTCGCGATGATCGCGAGCGCGTTCCTGCATGCGACCTGGAACGCGTGGGTGAAGTCGCGCCGGGATTCGAACGCCGCCGTCGCCTGCCTCGTCATCGGGGCGGGTTTTCCGAACCTTGCCGTGATCGCCGCCTTCGGCTGGCCGGCGGCGCCCGCCTGGCCCTGGATCGCCTGCACCGTGACCTTGAGCATCGGCTCGCTGACGCTCCTCGCCAAGGCCTATCGCGAGGGCGATTTCGCCGTCGCCTTCCCGATGATCCGCGGCGCCATCCCGGTCGTGCTCGTCCTCGCCGCGGTGCCGCTGTTCGGCGAGACGCCGCAGCTTGCGGGCGCGGCCGGCGTCGTCTCGGTCTCGGCCGGGCTCGTGCTGATCGGCTGGGAATCGGCGCGCCGCAGCCGCACCATCACCATGCGGGGCCTTGGCTTCGTGGCGGCGGCGGCGCTCATCACCGCGGCCTCGGTCATGATGGACGCGAAGGGCGCGCGCCTGAGCCAGAACCCGGTCGGCTACGCCGCGACGATCGCCGTCCTCAATGCCGTCGCGATGGCGGCGCTGCAGGCCTCGCGCGGCCATAACGTCACCCGCATGCTGGTGCGCGAATGGCCGGTGACGGTCTACGCCGCCGCGATCTCGTCGGTGTCCTACCAGCTCTTCATCTGGTCGCTGCAGCACGCGCCGGTGGCGCTCGTCGGCGCGATGCGCGAGACCAGCATGCTGTTCGCGCTGTTCATCGCCTTCTTCGTGCTCCGCGAGCGCTTCGGCCTCTGGCGCTGGGTCGCCGTCGCGCTGATGCTCGCCGGCATGCTGCTGATGCGGCTCTGAGCGGCCGGCGTCGCCGTACCGTTCAGCGCTCCGAACGCGACCGCCCGCCCTCGAGAATGCGCGACACCACCTTCGCCGTGTAGTCGACCATCGGCACGATGCGGGCGTAGTTGAGGCGCGTCGGGCCGATGACGCCGATGACGCCGACGATCTTCTGCGAGGCGTCGCGGAACGGCGCCGCGATCATCGACGAGCCGGACATCGAGAACAGCTTGTTCTCCGAGCCGATGAAGA
>DAINQO010000440.1:0-2102 GCA_036742625.1 Microvirga sp. | reverse complement strand
CGGCCGGCGGCGCCGGCGGGACCGCCTGCGGGTCGGTCGCGGCCTTGGCCTTGCCCGGAAGCGCCGTCGCCGGCTGCCGGGCCGCCGGATCGGGCTTTTTCGCCTCGCGCCGGCGCGGCGGCTCGGCGCCGACGGGCGGGCGCGGCTCAGCCGGCCTTGCGGCCGCGTTCGGCGGCATAACGCCCGGCGGCCCGGAGAGCGGCGGCTCGATGCGTTCGGCGCGCCGCGCGCCCGGCGGTGGCGGCAGGTCGCCGCGGTCGATCCGCTCGTGGCCGAAATCCTGTCCGGGGCTGCGGCCGCGCGGCGCGAGGTCCTCGTCGAAGTCCGGCTCGAGCTCGCCGCGGAACGGCGCCGCCCGGGCGGAGCGCTCGCGCCCGACGTCGGCGGGCGGCAGCAGCGGCGCGTCGAGGCGCGTGCGCGAGATCACCCCGCCGTCGAAGGCGTCGATGACGAGTCGCAGCCGCATGCCGCGCGCGTTCACGCCGTCGACGACGTAGACCACGCCGTCGAAGCGCGGCCGGCCGATCTCGATAAAGCCGCGGCGCATCAGCGAGCGCATGATCGCGGTCGGCGGCAGCGGCCGTTCCTCAAAGCCGCCAAGCCCCCCGAACCACTGCGCCGAAGCCGGCGCGAGGCCGGCGCCGAGAAGACCCGCCGCCAAAAGCGCCCGCCGCAGCATGGGCAAAGACCACGACCGCATCATGGAAGACCCCGCATCCCTTTGTGCTTTGGTTAATCAAAACCTCGCCGCCGATTGGGGCGAGCCTGCGGCGGCTTCCGGGCGGCTTCAGGCCGCGAGATCGGCAACGACGGCGTCGAGCACCGGGAAGCCCGCCGGCGTCACGGCGAGGCGGGCGCCGATCCGGCGGGCGATGAGGCCCTCGCCCATGAGGTCGCGGATCCGGCGCTCGTCGAGCGCGCGGCCGGCGAGCGCCGCGTAGCGGGCCGGATCGATGCCCTCGCGCAGACGCAGACCCATGAGCAGGAATTCGTCGGCCTCCTCCTCCGGCGTCAGGCCGGCGCTCTCGACGATGCCGTGGCCGTCGCGCTCGACGGCGGCCGCCCACGTCTCCGGGTGCCTCTCGGTCGCGGTCGTGATCCGGCCCGTGTCGGTGACGATGCGGCCGTGGGCGCCCGGGCCGATGCCGACATATTCGCCGTAGCGCCAATAGACGAGGTTGTGGCGCGATTGCGCTCCGGGGCGGGCGTGGTTCGAGATCTCGTAGGCGGGCAGGCCGCGACGCTCGCAGATCTCCTGCGTCACGTCGTAGAGCGCGCGGGCGGCGTCATGGTCCGGCACCACGAGCTTGCCGGCGGCGTGCAGGCGCTCGAACCAGGTCCCGGGCTCGATCGTCAGCTGGTAGAGCGAGAGATGCTCGACGGCGTGGCCAATCGCCGTCTCGAGCTCCACCGTCCATGCGGCCGGCGTCTGGTCCGGCCGGGCGTAGATGAGGTCGAACGAGAAGCGCTCGAAATTCTCAGCCGCGATGCGCACGGCGGCGAGCGCCTCCTCGGCCGTGTGCAGGCGCCCGAGACGGGCGAGGTCCGCATCGTTCAGCGCCTGCACGCCGAGCGAGACCCGGTTGACGCCGGCGACCCGATAGCCGGCAAAGCGCGTCGCCTCGACGCTCGTCGGGTTCGCTTCGAGCGTGATCTCGGCGTCGGGCGCGACCGTCCACGCCGCCGCGATGGCATCGAGGAGCGCGGCCGTCGTCGCCGGCGCCATCAGCGAGGGCGTGCCGCCGCCGAAGAACACGCTCGTGACGGTGCGGCCGGGCGCCAGCGCCGCCATATGGGCGACCTCGCGCTGAAACGCGGCAAGGAAGCGCGCCTCGTCGATGCCCTTGTCGCGCACATGGCTGTTGAAATCGCAGTACGGGCACTTCGACAGGCAGAACGGCCAGTGCACATAGACGCCGAAGCCGGCGTCGCGGGTCGGGTGGTCGAGCATGCGCCCGATGTGAGCCGGGCGTCCGGCTTTGGCAAGCGCGTGGCGCCGGGCGGGGAGATCGGCGGTGGACTGGAAGGACCTCCTGCGGCTCGCCGCCATCCTCGGCATGGCCTACGGCGCCTGGGAGCTGTGGCGCCGAAAGAAGTCGGGC
>DAINQO010000439.1:0-2120 GCA_036742625.1 Microvirga sp. | reverse complement strand
CCGGCGAGGCGCACGGCCTGGCGCTTAGGGTTGATGACCCGGTCTGCCGCACCTGAGAGGATCGAGACCGGGAGGTCGAGCTCGCGGTAGCGCTCATGCTGGCCGGCGGCGCCCGGGACCATCAAGGCGCTGTCCTCGGCGCTCGCCCGAATCGCCCAGGGGCGAAGCGCGAGATCGAGCGGGAAGCGGGCCGCAAAACGGCGTGGGACGGGAAGCGGCTCGAACATCTTGGCGATCAGCTTCGGCGCGAGCATCCGCCCAAGCACCGGCGAGACCGTGTAGCGCATCAGATCGCCCAGCACCGGGATCGCCGGCGGCGCGAAGGCCCAGACGTCGAGGCGGCCGGTCGGAAAATAATAGCCCGCGAGCAGGACGAGCCCGCGCACCGCCTCGGGGTGGTCGAGGGCGAGCGCCAGCGCGACGAGCGTGCCCCAGGAATGGCCGAGCACGATCGGCCGCTCGACGCCGAGGCGGGCAAGCGTCCTGCGCACGAGATCGGCCTGCGCCCGCGCCGTCCACAACCGCCCATGCGGGCGCTCGCTGTAGCCATAGCCGGGTCGGTCGATGGCGATGACGCGATAGCGGCGTGCGAGGCGATCGACGAGGCCGCTGATGACCCAGTCATGCACCATCGTGCCGTTGCCGTTGAGGAGCACGAGGGGAGGGCCCTCGCCGGCGACGTGGACATGCACGCCGATGCCGTCGACATCGATGATGCGGCCGGTCGGCGGGTAGCGCCGCTCGGCCCGCTTCGCCCGCGCATAGGTGGCTGCGGCGGCCGCAGCCGTCGCGACGGCGCCGGCTGCGAGGAGTGGGCCGTAGCGGCGTCGCGGACGCGAGCGTCTCGGCGCAAGGGTTGCGTGACGGTTCATGACGGGCTCGCTTTCGATGGAGAGGGTTGTGAACTCGGCCGGCCCGCCGAGGTTCCCGGCCGACGCGGTCGACGCCTTGCGTTTTCGCGGTCGATCCACCACAACGCCGGCGCGGCCGCGCTTGGCGAGGCCCGCGTTCGAGAGGCTCGCATGCAGGACTTCGCGCTGTCGCGGCGCGCGATGGTGGATTGCCAGGTGCGCACCTTCGACGTGCACGACCTTCCGGTGCTGGCCGCGATGGAGGCGGTGCCGCGGGAGCGCTTCGTGTCGCCCGGGCGCGAGAGCCTCGCCTATCTCGACCAGGACACGCCGGTGTTCGACGGCATTGCCGGCGCCGAGCGCCGCTTCATGCTGAAGCCCATGGTCATCGGACGGCTGCTTCAAGGACTCGAGGTCGAGAGGGGTGAGAAGGCGCTCGATGTCGCCTGCGGCCTCGGCTACGCGTCGGCGATCTTGGCGCGTCTCGGCTGCGCCGTGGTCGGCCTCGAATCGAGCGCCGCCGCGGCGGCCGCGGCGCGGGATCGCCTCGCTTCGATTGGCGTCGCCGGCGTGACCACGGTGTCCGGTCCGCTCGACGGCGGCTACCCGCAAGGCGCGCCCTATGACGTGATCCTCGTCAACGGCCTCGTCGAGCGGCGGCCCGAGGCGCTCCTCGACCAGCTCGCAGACGGCGGCCGTCTCGGCTGCATCGAGCGTCGCGGCAAGACCGGGCGCGCCGTCATCTATGTCCGCTCCGGCGACAGCTTCGGCTCGCGCGCGATCTTCGACGCCGGCGCCCCGCTGCTCCCCGCCTTCAAGGCCGAGCCGGGCTTCGTTTTCTAGCGCCCCGCATCCGTGCAGAGGGTGCGCGCAGGTGTCGCTTTTTTGCGGCACCGCGCGCCAATGTAGGTCCGCGCCGGGTCCTGGTCATTGCCGACGCGGACCGCTCCGCTATCCTAAAGGCCGAGCGCGCTGGGGGCACTCAAACAGCTTCGGCCGACCGGGCGGCGAGCGTCAGACCGTCCGGGCCGATGGGGCAGGTGAGCGTGAAGGGATCGCGTGTCGACAGGGGCCGCCGCGTCAGTCTGGGCGTCCTTCTCTCGGCCTCTTTCGGCATGGTCGGGCTTTCGGCCTCGGCGGAGACGCTCGAGAGCGCGATGGCGCGCGCCTATGTCGGCAATCCGAGCCTCAACGCCCAGCGTGCGAGCACGCGTGCGACCGACGAGAACGTGCCCCGCGCCCTCTCGGGCTACCGTCCCCGCGTCAACG
>DAINQO010000438.1:0-2121 GCA_036742625.1 Microvirga sp. | reverse complement strand
CGGGCAACATCAACAACCCGGACCCGAAGACCTATGCCCATATCCGCCGCATGAATCTCGACGGCAGCGGCATGGAAGTGGTCGTGCAGGGCGTGCGCAACACCGTCGGTTTCGACTGGCACCCGACGACGAAGGAGCTCTACTTCACCGACAATGGCCGCGACTGGGTCTCGGAGGACATGCCGGAGGACGAGCTCAACCGCGTCACCGCATCGGGCAAGAAGCACTTCGGCTATCCGTTCTGCCACCAGGGCAATTTCGCCGACCCGGAACATGGCTGGGGTCATTCCTGCGACGACTACGAGCCGCCGGTCGCGCTGCTCGGGCCCCATTCCGCCGCCCTCGGCATGCGTTTCTATACAGGCGACATGTTCCCGGCCGAGTACAAGAACGCGATCTTCATCGCCCGGCACGGGTCTTGGAACCGCACCAAGAAGGTCGGCGGCGACGTCATGGTCGCGAAGCTCAACCCGGATGGCAGCGTGAAGTCGGTCGAGCCGTTCCTGACCGGTTTCCTCGAGGACAACAAATACGTCGCGCGCCCGGTCGACGTGCAGATGATGAAGGACGGCTCGCTCCTCGTCTCCGACGACTACAACGGCGCGGTCTACCGCGTGAGCCATGGCGGCTGAGGGAAGCCGGGCGGCGGGCGCCGCGCGCGCCGGCCGCAGACGCTCTGCCCTCCGCCCATTTCTCCTCGCCCTGGCGCTCCTCTCCGGAGCGCCAGGTGCGGCGCGGCCCGAACCGCTTGCGGAGCGGCTCGCGCCCTGCCTCGCCTGCCATGGCGAGACGGGCACGTCGGAGACCCCGGAGGTGCCCTCGCTCGGAGGCCAACCGGCGTCGTTCTTGCTCATCCAGCTCTACGTCTTTCGCGAGAAGCAGCGCATCGCGGAGCCGATGAACGAGCTCACGAAGGACCTCACCGACGATGACCTGCGGGCTCTCTCGGACGAGCTTGCGAAGCTGCCGCCGCCGGTCCCGCCCACCGTCGGTGCCGAACCGGCCCGGATCGAGAAGGGGCGTGAAGTATCGGCGCGCCATCGCTGCGGCTTCTGCCACAATCCCGACCTGTCGGGGCACGACCAGATCCCGCGCATCGGCGCGCAGCGGCAGGATTATCTTGAGAGGACGCTGCGCGAGTACAAATCCGGCGAGCGACGCGGCTACGATCCGGCGATGGCCGAGGTGGTCCAGGAGATGGCCGACGCCGATCTCGCCGCCGTCGCCCACTATCTCGCCTATTGGCGCTGAAAGCGCGACCGGTGCGGGCGCGCCGCCGATCGCAACCGCATGGGGGCTTCACGGCCGGCAAGGGAAGGCCGTAGAAGAGGACGGCGGAGGCGCGACCGACAGCCCCGCACGGGGAGAACCATGATCGCGTTTCGCAAGCTCTTCGCCTTCGCGGCAACCGGCCTTGCCATTGCCTTCACCGCGCCCGCGCTCGCGCAACAGACCGTCAAGGTCGGCTCGACGCCGACCGGCATTCCCTTCACCTTCCTCGATACGCAGTCGAACACGATCCAAGGCGTGATGGTCGACATCATCACCGCGATCGGCAAGGACGCCGGGTTTTCGGTGCAGGTCGAGCCGATGCAGTTCTCGACCCTCATCGGCGCGCTGACCTCGAACCGCATCGACGTCGTCGCCGCGGCGATGTACATCACCGAGCCCCGCAAGCAGGTGATCGACTTCTCGGACCCGATCTACACCTATGGCGACGGGCTCTTCGTTCCGAAGGCCGATACGAAGGAATACAAGACCCTCGAGGACCTGAAGGGCCTGACCGTCGGCGCGCAGGTCGGCACCGCTTACGTCGAGCCGCTGCAGAAGAGCGGCTTCTTTCCCGAGGTGAAGATCTACGACACGCTGCCCGACATCATCCGCGACGTGAACGCCGGGCGGCTCAAGGCCGGCTTCGCCGACTACCCGATCGTCGCCTACAACCTGCAGCAGGGGCGCTTCCCGGACGTCCGGCTGGTCTCGGGCTACAAGCCGATGGTCGTCGGCTCGGTCGGCATCGGCGTGCGCAAGTCGGACCAGGAGCTCCTCAAGAAAATCAACGCCTCGCTCGCCAAGATCAAGGCCGACGGCACGCTCAAGCAGATCCTGGCGAAATGGGGC
>DAINQO010000437.1:0-2122 GCA_036742625.1 Microvirga sp. | reverse complement strand
GGGTTTTTCGCCGCAAGGATCCAAAGCCCAGCGGCATCGCGGCCGTAGCCGAGCGAGGCTGCGTCCTCGCTGAGGCAGGCGTAGCCGAGCGGCTTCAGCGCGGCGTCGTAGAAGCGCTTCGCCCGCGCAAGGTCGCGGACGCCGATCGAGACGTGGTTGATCATCGGGCTCTCCTCTTGCGTGCGTTTAGGCGGGCACGCGGCGGGCGCGGAAATCGGCCTGCAATTGCCAGCTCGCGCTCCCGTCGCGCGAGCGCTCCCCGAGCCAGCGGAAGGCGTCCGGCTCGATCTCCGTGAAGCTCCAGCGGATCGCGGCGCCGTCGCCGGCCGTGCCCTCCTGCACGATGTCCTTGCCGCGGGCCCGGCCGACCTGGCGCGTGTAGTATTGCATGAGCGGGTCGCTCCACAGGATGTGCCAAGCATCGAGACCGGGGTCGTAGATGCGCAGGGTCGTGCCGAAGAAGAAACCCGGCAGGATCCAGACATCCTGGATGGCGCGGCCATCGAGCACCCAGCCGAAATGGATCTCGCCGCGTCCTTTATGGGCGGTGCCGTCGTCGGCGTGCACGACGGCGTCCATCTCCCAGTCGCCGATGAGCCAGCCATAGAGGCCCATCTTCCCGGCCCGGTCGGCGGCGGGGCCGCCGGTGTGGAGCGCCTCGGCGAAGGAGGGGAAACGCGGCGACCGCGACAGTGCGGAAAGTTCCGGACGCGCGAGGGCGGATGTCATCGTTGCGGCTCCGTGAAAGGCGCAAGCGCGGCGGCTAAGCCGGCCATCGCTTGACGGCGCGTTGGTTGCGGGTTCATGCATCCCCACATGCCCCCAAAGGAGCCGCGGAACTTGGTGAAAATTGCCCCTCCCTCGCGACGAACCGAATGATCCGCTCAAAGCCGCGCTTGCCGCGAAGGCGCGCGATGGCGCTCCCGGTGGTATGCGGGCGCGCGTGATCGCTGAAGGCGAGGATTGGCACGCGCTCGACGTCCTCTGCACGGCGGGGCCGGAAGACCGCGCCTATGAGGAGGTGCACGACCAGTCGTCGGTCTCGGTCGTGCTCGCCGGCACCTTCCATTACCGCGCCGAGGACGGCGCGGCGCTGATGACGCCGGGCGCCGTGCTCCTTGGCGAGCGCGGGCGCTGCTTCGCCTGCGGCCACGAGCATGGCGAGGGCGACCGCTGCGTCTCGTTCCAGTTCGGGCCGGCGCTCCTTGAGCGCATCGCGGCGGATGCCGGCGCGCGCCGGACCGACTTCGCGATCCCGCGCCTGCCGCCGTCGCGTCGCACTGCGGCGCTTGCCGCCCGCGCGGCGCGGGCCCTCGCCGAGCCGCAAACGGCGGAGGAGACCGCGCTCGCCCTCGCTGGCCTCGCACTACGCGCCGACGGCAAGGCGCCTCTGCCGCAGGTCGGCGCGCGCGACCTCGCCCGCGCCGCGGCGGCGGCGCGGCGCATTGCGGCCGAGCCACACGAGCCGCACACCGTCGCGAGCCTCGCCCGCCAGGCGGAGTTGAGCTCTTTCCGCTTCCTGCGCGCCTTCAAGGCGGCGGTGGGCGCGAGCCCCCATCAGTTCCTCTTGCGGCTTCGCCTCGCCGACGCGGCCCGCCGCCTCCTCGACACGCGGGACAGCGTGACCGCCATCGCCTATGAGGTGGGCTTCGAGGACCTCTCGAACTTCACCCGCGCCTTCCGCGCCGAGTTCAGCGTGAACCCGCGCGCCTGGCGCACGCTCCGCGGCCGCGAGAAGGCGGTTGTGCCTGCGCCGGCATAGCTGGCGCATATCGTGAATGCCGGGCGCGCGCGCTCGCGGATGCAGAACGGCGCGACGGTCGAGCGCAGCTACTTCGCGGGCGAGACGCAGCACGAGAGCTACGGACTGGGCCAGTCCAAGATCCACGACGTCGAGAACACCGCCGCCCTCAATGTCTACTCCTCCCAGGTCCTCGCCTCGTCATGGAGGTCCCCTTCTCTGCGCCTCTGATCCACTGATCGGCACCAGCATAGCTGCCGTTAAGCACCGGCCGCGAGTTCGACAGTTTGGCGCGCGGTCAGCTTCACGGTAAATGACTCGCGCCGCTCCGCCGACCAGAGTTTCGACGACGGGTTTCGCGATAAGATCGACGGGAACTTG
>DAINQO010000436.1:0-2135 GCA_036742625.1 Microvirga sp. | reverse complement strand
TGCGGCTCCTTGGCGGGCTCCCTCTTCTCCTCGGCCTCCTTCGGCTTCTCCTTCTTCTCCTTCTCCTTCTGCTTCGTCTCGGCCGCCTCGGGCTGCTCGGCAGGTTCGGTCTTCGCCTCCGCCTTGGCGCCACCGTTCTCGGCGGCCGCCTGAACGTCGGCCTTCACGATCCGGCCGCCTGGCCCGGTGCCCTCGAGCTGAGCGAGCTCCACGCCGAGGTCGCGCGCCATGCGTCGTGCCACCGGCGAAGCCTTCACCCGCCCGTCGCCGTTGCCACCGGAGGGCCGCTCGCGCGTAGCCGTCCCGGCGGCAGCCTGGGTCTCCCCGCCGCCACCCTCGGCGCCGGCAACAGCGGTCTCGCCTTCCTCGTCGCCGGCGGCGGCCGCGTCGTCGGTGCCCTCGGCCTCGGCTGCGCCCTCGGCTTCCGCGTCCGCCTCGCCCTCGCCCTCGGCCTCGGCGTCGGCCTCGGCCTTCGCCGGCTCGGCGTCCTCGGCGCCTTCCTCCTCGGCTTCCTCGGCGCTCTCTTCGGCGCTCGCCTCGGCCTCCCCCTCCTCGCCGCCCTCGGCCTCGTCGCCGGAGGACTCTTCCTCCCCGCCGCCCGACTTCGCCTCGCCGGCCTCACCGATGCGGGCGATGACCTCGCCGATCGCCAGCGTGTCGCCCTCTTGCGCCACGATCTCGACCAGGACGCCGTCGGAGTCGGCGTCGTAGGTCATGTTCGCCTTGTCGGTCTCGATCTCCACCAGCGGCTCGCCGCGTTTGACCTCGCCGCCCTCGTCCACCAGCCACTTGAGGACGGTGCCTTCCTCCATCGAGTCCGACAGGCGGGGCATCGTGACGTCGCTGGCCATGCTCCTCCTTACAGGTCCCGGAAGGTGGCGAGCGCCGCGTGCACAACGTGCTCCTCATGCGGGAACGCCGCCTGCTCGAGTGGCTTTGAATAGGGCATCGGGACGTCGGCGCCGGTCACGCGCTGGACCGGTGCGTCGAGCCAGTCGAACGCCTGCTCCTGGATCAACGCGGCGAGGTTCGCGCCAACGCCGCCATGCGGCCAGCCCTCCTCCACGATCACCGCGCGGTTGGTCTTCTTGACCGACTCGAGGATCGTGTCGAGGTCGAGCGGACGCAGCGTTCGGGGATCGATCAACTCGGCGTCGATGTCATGCTCGTCCGCGAGCACTTCCGCCGCCTTTCCAGCGGTGACCGCCATGCGCGAGATCCCGATGATGGTCACATCGTCGCCCTCGCGTCGGATGGCGGCCTCTCCGAAGCGCATCGGTCCGCCGTTCTCCGGCACCTCACCGCGCTGGCCGTAGAGCGTCTCATGCTCGATGAAGAGCACAGGGTTGTCATCGCGGATGGCCGCCTTGAGCAGCCCCTTGGCGTCCGCGGCCGTGCTCGGAGCGGCCACGAGCAGCCCAGGCACGTGCAGGTAGTAGGCCTCGAAGCAGTGCGAGTGGGTGGGGCCGAGCTGGTGCCCGGCGCCCTGCGGCATGCGCACCACCATCGGCACCTTCGCCTGGCCGCCGAACATGTAGTGGATCGCAGCGGCGTGGTTCACGATCTGGTCCATCGCGAGCAGCGAGAAGTTGATCGTCATCAGCTCGACCACCGGACGCAGGCCGAGCATCGCCGAGCCCACGCCCATGCCGACGATGGTGTTCTCGGAGATCGGCGTGTCGCGCACGCGCTTCTCGCCGAACTCCTCGAGCAGGCCGGCGGTCACCTTGAAGGCGCCCTGGAACACGCCGATGTCCTCGCCCATGAGGAAGACCTTCTCGTCGGCCTCCATCTCCTCGCGAAGCGCCTGGTTGAGCGCCTCGCGGTAGCGCATCACGGGCACTAGTCGGCGCCTCCCTCGGCCTCGGGCTCGTCTCCGGAGACCTCGCCCCCGCCGCCCTCGTCGCCGCCGGCCTCGTCCTCATCGCCCTTCTGCCGGCGGCGGCTGCGCGCCTTCTGATCGCCCACGTTCGCGTAGGCCGCGCCGGCCTCGGCGAGCTGGTGCGGCAGGTCGCCCGCCTCGCGCTCGCGCTCGCCGCGGTGCACCTCGGGGGAGCGCTCGTCGACGGTCCACCATCCCGGCACGTCGCCGGTGAAGACGTACACGTCGTCGTAGAGCGAGTCGAGGTCGGGGA
>DAINQO010000435.1:0-2139 GCA_036742625.1 Microvirga sp. | reverse complement strand
AGGTGACGTAGACGTCGGGCAGGAAGTGCATCTCGATCTTGATGACGCCGTCGCCGGTGCAGGCCTCGCAGCGCCCGCCCTTGACGTTGAAGGAGAAGCGCCCCGGCCCGTAGCCGCGCGCCTTCGCCTCGGGGAGCCCTGAGAACCATTCGCGGATCGGCGTGAAGGCGCCGATGTAGGTCGCCGGGTTCGAGCGCGGCGTGCGCCCGATCGGCGACTGGTCGATGTCGATGACCTTGTCGAGGTGCTCGAGGCCCTCGAGCCGCTCGAACGGCGCCGGGTGCTCGTGGGCGCCGTTGAGGCGCTTGGCGATCGCCTTGTAGAGCGTGTCGACGACGAGCGTCGACTTGCCGCCGCCGGAGACGCCGGTGATGCAGGTGAAGAGGCCGAGCGGGATCTCGGCCGTCACACCTTTTAGGTTGTTACCGCGCGCGCCGACGAGCTTGAGCTTGCGCGCCGCGGAGCGCTTGCGGCGCTTTGACGGGATCGGCACCGAGAGCTCGCCCGAGAGGTAGCGGCCGGTGAGCGAGCTCGGGTTCGCGATGATGTCTTCGGGACGGCCCTTGGCGATGATCTCGCCGCCATGAATGCCGGCGCCCGGACCGACGTCGACGACGTAGTCGGCGGACAGGATCGCGTCCTCGTCGTGCTCGACGACGATCACCGTGTTGCCGAGGTCGCGCAGGCGGCGCAGCGTCACGAGCAGGCGCTCGTTGTCGCGCTGGTGCAGCCCGATCGAGGGCTCGTCAAGGACGTAGAGCACGCCGGTGAGGCCGGAGCCGATCTGGCTCGCCAAGCGGATGCGCTGGCTCTCGCCGCCGGACAGCGTGCCCGAGGCGCGCCCGAGCGTCAGGTATTCGAGCCCGACGTCGACGAGGAAAGTGAGGCGGTCGCGGATCTCCTTCAGGATCCGCGCCGCGATCTCGTTCTGCTTCGGCGACAGGCTCGACGGCAGCTCGCCGAACCAGCGCTCGGCCGCCTTGACCGACAGCGCCGTCGCCTCGCCGATGTCGAATGAGGCGATCTTGACCGCGAGCGCCTCGGGCTTGAGGCGGCGGCCGCCGCAGGCGACGCAGGGCGTCTCCGACATGTAGCGCGAGATCTCGTCGCGGGCCCAGTCGCTCTCGGTCTCCTTGTAGCGGCGCTCGAGGTTCGGCACGACGCCCTCGAACGGCTTCTTGACCTCGTAGGCGCGCAGGCCGTCGTCATAGGCCATGCGAATGGCTTCGGTCCCCGAGCCGTTGAGGATCACGTCGCGGGCCTTCTCGGGGAGATCGGCCCAAGGCGTCGCGGTCTTGAAGCCGTAGTGCTTGGCGAGGCTCTCGAGCGTCTGGCCGTAATAGGGCGAGGTCGAGCGCGCCCAGGGCGCGACCGCGCCGCGCTTGAGGGTCAGGCTCTCGTCTGGGACGACGAGCGCGGCGTCGACGCGCATCTCGTGGCCGATGCCGCCGCAGGTCGGGCAGGCGCCGAAGGGGTTGTTGAACGAGAAGAGTCTGGGCTCGATCTCGGGAATGGTGAAGCCCGAGACCGGGCAGGCGAAGCGCTGCGAGAAGGTGATCCTTGCGGGAAGCCCCCTCTCCCCGCTTGCGGGGAGAGGGCTGGGGTGAGGGGCTTGGGGAGCGGCCTCCGGCCCCTCACCCGGTCGCTCACGCGACTCGGCCTCTCCCCGCAGGCGGGGAGAGGGGGTTTCCGGCGCATCCGCGAACTCCACCACGGCGATGCCGTCGGCGAGCTCGAGCGCGGTCTCGAGCGATTCCGACAGCCGCGCGCCGATGTCGGGGCGCACCACGATGCGGTCGACGACGACGTCGATGTCGTGCTTGTACTTCTTGTCGAGGGCAGGGGCCTCGTCGATGGCGTAGAACTCGCCGTCGATCTTGAGGCGCTGGAAGCCCTTCTTCTGGAACTCGGCGATCTCCTTGCGGTACTCGCCCTTGCGCCCGCGCACCACCGGCGCGAGGAGATAGAGCCGCGTCTTCTCCGGCAGCGCCAGCACGCGGTCGACCATCTGCTGGATGGTCTGGCTCTCGATCGGCAACCCGGTCGCCGGCGAGTAGGGGATGCCGGCCCGCGCCCAGAGCAGGCGCATGTAGTCGTAGATCTCGGTGACGGTGCCGACGGTCGAGCGCGGGTTCTTCG
>DAINQO010000434.1:0-2140 GCA_036742625.1 Microvirga sp. | reverse complement strand
CGCGTCGCCCTGACGAAGCTGCCCCCCGACCAGCGCGAGGCGCTCCTCCTCGTCGGCGCCGCCGGCCTGCCCTACGAGGACGTCGCGGCGATCATGAACTGCGCCGTCGGCACGGTGAAGAGCCGCGTCAACCGCGCCCGCCTGCGTCTCGCCCAGCTCCTCGGCCTCGACGGCGTCGAGGACCTCGGTCCCGACCGGCTCACCCGCGCCGCGATCCACACCTCGGCGTGAGGGGCCCCAGCGCCCCGCGGGCCTTCCCTCTCCGGCGCTCCTGACGTATTGGCCTTGGCGCATGTGGCAGGGTGCGTCGCCGCGGCGTCGCGGGGCATGAAGAGCGGTTCGCCGCCTCGGGGGTTGTCGCTCAAGACCGTGCTCGAGAGCACGGCCGACAGCGTCTTCGTCCTCGACCGCGACTGGCGCTTCGCCTACCTCAACCCGCGCGCCAAGGCGCAGATCGCCGGCGGGCGCGACCTGTCGGGCGAGGTCGTCTGGGAGGCCTTCCCGGAGGCGCGCGAGACCGCCTTCTGGGCGACCTACCACAAGGCCATGGACGAGGGCGTCGCGGCGTCCTGCGAGGTGTTCTTCCGCTCGCTCGGGGCGTGGTTCGAGGCGAACGCCTACCCGATCGAGGGCGGCATCGCCGTCTTCTTCCGCGACATCTCGCAACGCCGGCGCGCCGAGGAGGAGCGCGAGACGCTGCTTGGCCGGCTCGAATACGAGCATACGCTGCTCGAGGCGGTGGTGAAGCAGCTGCCGATCGGCCTGATCGTCGCCGAGGCGCCGGGGGGCAAGGTCCTCCTCCACAACGAGGCGGCGCGCGCGCTTCTCGGCGAGGCCGTCGAGACTCTGCCGGACGACGCGCCCTTGCCGGCAGTCCGGCCCGACGGCGCGCCCTATACCCCGCAGGACTTCCCGATCGCGCGGGCGCTCGCGAGCGGCGAGGAGATCGAGCGCGAGGCGATGCTCTACCGGCGCGAGGACGGCTCGCTCGCCCATCTGACGGTCAGCGCCCGCCCGGTGCGCGACGAGAGCGGCCGCATCCTCGCCGGCGTCGGCACCTTCGACGACGTGACCGAGCTTCGCGGCGCGGTCGAGCGCCACCGCCTGGCGCTCGCCGCCGCCAACATGGGCGACTGGAGCTGGGACGCGGCAAGCGACCTCATGAGCTTCTCCGAGCGCGCCCGCGAGATCTTCGGCTTTCCGCCCGGCGAGGCGGTGACGCGCACGCGGCTGCGCAGCTACTGCCATGCCGACGATCTCGCGACCGCCGAGACGACGATCGAGGACGCCGCGCAACGCCGCACGCGCTATCGCGTCGAGTACCGCTACACGCGGCCGGACGACGGCGCCGTGCGCTGGCTCGTCACCATGGGGCACGCGACCTCGCGTCCCGACGGCACGCTCGCCGGCATCACCGGCGTCGTGCTCGACGTCACCGAGCGCAAGCGCGCCGAGGAGCAGCAGCAGCTCCTCATCCGCGAGCTGCACCACCGCGTCAAGAACACGCTCGCGACCGTGCAGGCGATCGTCGGCGCGACGGCGCGCTCGGCGCCCTCGCCGGAGCATTTCGCCGCCGCCTTCACCGGCCGCGTGATCTCGCTCGCCAAGACCCACGACCTCCTGACCGAGGGCGTGCGGCAGACGGCGTCGCTGCGCGACATGTTCTACCGCGAGCTCCATCCCTATGAGGACCAGCTCCGCCCGCGCATCGCGCTCGAGGGCCCGCCGGTCGAGCTCGGGGCCGAGGAGGCGGTGCCGCTCGGCATGGCGATCCACGAGCTCACCACCAACGCGGCGAAATACGGCGCGCTCTCGCGCCCCGGCGGGCGGCTCGCGGTGACCTGGGCCTTCGAGCCGCCGCTCGCCGACGCGCCGGGGATGCTGCGGCTCGAATGGATCGAGCGCGACGGGCCGGCGGTGTCGCAGCCGACGAAGCTCGGCTTCGGCTCGCGGCTGCTGAAGCGGGTCTTGACCGCGCAGCTCGAGGCCGAGGTCGACACGCGCTTTCCGGCGGCGGGATTCGAGCTCTCGCTCGCCGCCCCGATCCGCGGGCGCTCCGGCGCGCTGCAGCTGCCGCAAGCCTAATCTTAAGGCCGCCGCGCCGCGATCAGCTCGCCCGTCCAGCGCGTCGCGGCGCCGA
>DAINQO010000433.1:0-2145 GCA_036742625.1 Microvirga sp. | reverse complement strand
GAGCGGGCGTTCGCTCCATTTCGGATGCGGCAGGCCGATCACCGCCGCCTCGGCGACGTCGGGATGGCCCATGGCGGCATTCTCGAGGTCGATCGACGAGATCCACTCGCCGCCCGACTTGATCACGTCCTTCGCCCGATCGGTGATGCGCAGATAGCCGTCGGGGTCGATCGCGCACATGTCGCCGGTGCGGAACCACCCCTCCGCGTCGAGCGCGGCGGCGGTCGCCTCGTCGTCGTTGAAATAGCCCGAGACGATCCACGGCCCGCGCACCAGGAGCTCGCCCGCCGAGACGCCGTCATGCGGCAGGCGGCGGCCCTCGGCGTCGACGATCTTCATCTCGACGCCGTACATCGGCCGGCCCTGCATGGCCTTGATGGCGATCTTGTCCTCGATCGGCAGATCGCGATGCTTGCCCTTCATCGTGCCGACGGTGCCGACGGGGCTCATCTCGGTCATGCCCCAGCCATGCATGACCGTGACGCCGTATCTCGTCTCGAAGGTCTCGATCATGGCGTGGGGCGCGGCCGAGCCGCCGACGAGGAGGCGCTCGAGGCGCGGCGGCTTCCTGCCGCGCGCCTCCATCTCCTTCAGCATGCCGAGCCACACCGTCGGCACGCCGAGCGTCAGGCTGACGCCCTCGGTCTCGAACAGTTCGCACAGGCTCGGCCCGTCGAGCGCCGCACCGGGGAAGACGAGCTTGGCGCCGACCATCGTCGCCGCGTAGGGCACGCCCCAGGCGTTGGCGTGGAACATCGGCACGATCGGGCAGATGGTGTCCAGCGACGAGAAGCCGATCGCGTCGGCCGAGCACACCGCGAAGGTGTGCAGGATGGTCGAGCGGTGCGAGTACAGCGCCGCCTTCGGGTTGCCGGTCGTGCCCGAGGTGTAGCACATCGAGCAGGCGCGCCTCTCGTCGAACTCCGGCCAGGCGAGCGCGTCCGTCTCTGCCGCGATCAGCGTCTCGTAGCAGAGCGCGTCCGGGAGCGCCGTTTGCGGCATGTGCGCCGCGTCGGTCATGATCACGATGTGCCGGATCGGCCTCAGCCTGTCGGCGAGCTTCTCGACCACCGGCACGAAGGTCAGGTCGACGAAGAGGATGCGGTCCTCGGCGTGGTTGACGATGTACTCGATCTGCTCGTGGAACAGCCGCGGGTTGATAGTGTGGCACACGGCGCCGATTCCGGAGATGCCGAAATAGAGCTCGAAATGGCGGTAGCCGTTCCAGGCGAGCGTCGCGACGCGGTCGCCGGGCCGGATGCCGAGCCGCGTCAGCGCGTTCGCGACGCGCTTTGCCCGCCGCTCGGCCTCGCCATAGGTGGTGCGGTGGATCGGGCCTTCGACCGTGCGCGACACGATCTCGGTGTCGCCGTGATAGGTAGCGGCGTGCTCGATCAGGCTCGAGACGAGGAGCGGGCGGTCCATCATCAGGCCGTCCATGGCGTTCCCTCCGGCGTGCTCTCTGGTTGTGCCAAGCCTAGTGGATTTCGCGCCGGCGGCTCAATGGTGCGCTTGGCCGGCCGTGCCCGGCGCGATTAAGGTGGCGCGCCGTCGACCCGAGGAGGCCCTGATGCGTGCCCTGATCTGCCTTGCCGCCGCGACCGTGCTGGCCCTGCCGGCGCTCGCCCAGCCGCGCCCGCCGGGGCAGCGTCCGCCGGCGCAGCGCCAGGCGGCGCCACCGCCGGCGCCGCCCGCACCGCCGCCCGGGTTCTTCCCGTGCCGCACAGCCGCCGAGACCTGCTACGTCGGCGTCGTCGCCGGCCCGAGCCAGATCGCCATCCTGTTCACCAACAACCCGCAGGCCGAAGGCATCGAGGCAAAGCCCGTCGAGCTCTCCTCGGCCGAGGCGCCGGGCACCGCGCTCGATCTTGCGGCAAGCCTCGGCCGGGTCGTGATGGTGACCGGCAGCTATGCCGCCGCGACCGGCATCACCAAGGCCGAGGTGGTCGACACCGCCTCGCCGCTCCTGTCCTTCATGATGAAGCAGTCGGCCGCCGCCGACGACGCCCAGCCGGCGCCGCAGCGCGGCGGCGGCAAGCCGCCGGCCCGGCGCTGAAGGGCGTCAGGACTCGCGGCGGAACCCCTCTCCCGGAGGGAGAGGGGCAGGGGTGAGGGGAACCGGCCGCGGGACAGAAGGCGCTTGAC
>DAINQO010000432.1:0-2153 GCA_036742625.1 Microvirga sp. | reverse complement strand
TGAGCATGATCTTTTCCGAAAACCGGTAGCCACTTTTCGGGATCATGCTTTAGGGAGACGCACGATGTTCGGATTTGGCACCGAATATCAGGGGCTCGCCTTCTGGCTGCCGCTGATCTGGGCCTGGTTCATCGCCTTCGCGGTGGCGATGTACGTCATCGTCGACGGCTTCGACCTCGGCGTCGGGATACTCTTCAAGGCCGCGCGCGACGAGAACTGGCGCGACCGCATGATGTTCTCGGTGGCGCCGATCTGGGACGGCAACGAGACCTGGCTCGTCCTTGGCGGCGGCGGGCTCCTGGCGGTCTTCCACCTCGCCTACGCGATCCTGATGCCGGCCCTCTACCTGCCGCTGTTCGCGATGCTGATCGCGCTCATCTTCCGCGGCGTCGCCTTCGAGTTCCGCTTCAAGGCCGAGAGCTCGCGCCTGATCTGGGACTACGCCTTCCATTACGGCTCCCTCGTCGCAACCTTCGCGCAGGGCGTGGTGCTCGGCGCCTTCGTGCAGGGCTTCGCCAACAACGGCCGCGCCTTCACCGGCGGCACCTTCGATTTCCTCACGCCCTTCAGCCTCCTGACCGGCGTCGCGCTGATCCTCGGCTACGGGCTTCTCGGCGCCACCTGGTGCGTCATGAAGACCACCGGCGAGCTCGAGCTCTGGGCGCGGCGGATGGCGGTGCGCTTCCTCGTCGGCGTGATCGTCGCGATGGCGATCGTGAGCCTGTGGGTGCCGTTCCTCGGGCGCGAGATCGAGGCCCGCTGGTTCGCCTGGCCGAACATCGCTTACCTCGCGCCGGTGCCGCTCCTCACGGCCTTGGCGGCCTGGCGGCTCTACCGCGGGATCCAGGATGGGCGACAGTACAGCCCGTTCCTCCTCGCGATCGCCCTCTTCCTCCTCGGCTATCTCGGCCTCGCGATCAGCCTCTTTCCTTACATCGTGCCGCCGAACGTCACCGTGTGGCAGGCGGCGAACACGGTGAACTCGCAGCTCTTCGCGCTCGTCGGCTTCTCGATCGTGATGCCGCTGACCTTCCTCTACACCGGCTACGCCTACTGGGTCTTCCGCGGCAAGGTGGCGGAGGAGATCAAGGCCGGCGGATACCACTGATGGGCTCGGCCCCTGCCGGTCTGCGCCGCCGCCTCGCCTGGTTTGCGGCGCTCTACGTCGCGAGCCTCGGCGTGTTCGCGGCGCTGGTCTACGGCCTTAGAGCACTAGTGCGCTTTTGAGCCGAACCTCCACCAAGAAATCGCCGGATTCCAAAGCTTCTTGGGGCGCGCCGATTGCGCCCGGCCGCTGCGTCATCTAAGCTTCTTCTTACCGGCTGCCGCTCGCTTCGAGCGCTGCGCCCCCGGCACTATCCACAAAAAACGAGTCGCACCCGGAACCGACTCGCCTTTCGGCGCGTTGCCAAAGGCCTTCGTGTGTCCGACGCTCGTCGGGGAATGGCTAACGGTTAAGCACGGCGTTCAAGGGCGATGCGGAGCCCGGGCGCATCAAGGGGAAGATCCATGCAGCAGGTCGAGACCGGCGTATCTCAACTCGATCCCAAAACCCTCCTCAAAGCCCTCCGGGCCTTCCGAAAAGGAGATTTCTCCGCCCGCCTCCCCCTCGATCTCACCGGCATGTCCGGCGAGATCGCCCAGGCTTTCAACGACATCGCCGAGCTGAACCAGGGGCTCAACCGCGAGCTCGACCGCGTCGCGCGGGTGGTCGGCAAGGAAGGCCAGATCGGCGAGCGCGGCAAGCTCCCGGCCGCGACCGGCTCGTGGGCCGAGTGCATCGATTCCGTGAACGCGATGATCGGCGACCTCGTCCAGCCGACGACCGAGGTCGCGCGCGTCATCGGCGCCGTCGCCAAGGGCGACCTGTCGCAGACCATGCAGCTCGAGATCGACGGCCGCTCGCTGCGCGGCGAGTTCCTGCGCATCGGCAAGGTCGTGAACACGATGGTCGGCCAGCTCGGCTCCTTCGCCTCCGAGGTGACCCGCGTCGCGCGCGAGGTCGGATCGGAAGGCAAGCTCGGCGGTCAGGCCAAGGTCAAGGGCGTCGCCGGCACCTGGAAGGACTTGACCGACAACGTCAACCTCATGGCCGCGAACCTCACCGGCCAGGTCCGCAACATCGCCGAGGTCACGACCGCGGTCGCGAACGG
>DAINQO010000431.1:0-2154 GCA_036742625.1 Microvirga sp. | reverse complement strand
AGGACCGGGACATCGCCATGGTGTTCCAGGACTACGCGCTCTACCCGCACATGACCGTCTACGAGAACATGGCCTTCGGCCTGATCTATCGCGGCACGCCGAAGGCCGATATTCGCGCCCGCGTTGAGGCTGCTGCCGAAACCCTGGCCATCGCGCCCTACCTCAAGCGGCGCCCGCGCCAGCTCTCGGGCGGCCAACGCCAGCGCGTCGCGATGGGCCGGGCGATCGTGCGCGACCCCAAGGTTTTCCTCTTCGACGAGCCGCTGTCCAACCTCGATGCAAAGCTGCGCGTCCAGATGCGCACCGAGATCAAGAAGCTGCACCAGCGGGTGCGCACGACCGTGATCTACGTGACGCACGACCAGATCGAGGCTATGACGCTGGCCGACCGCATCGTCGTCATGCGATCGGGCCGCGTCGAGCAGGTCGGGACCCCTGACGCGATCTACCGCGAGCCGGCCTCGACCTTCGTCGCAAGCTTTATCGGCGCGCCGTCGATGAACCTCGCCCCGGCGCGCATCGAAGAAAGCGGCGGAGCGCTCTTGCTGCGTCTGACCGAAGCGATCGCTCTGCCGGTCCCGCCGGAGCGGGCCGCCCGGTGTGCCGCCGGGAACAGCCGAGACGTCATCGTTGGCATTCGGCCCGAGAGCTTCACCTGGGCTGCACAGGATGCGCCGGCCGCGATCGACATCGTTGCATCCGTCGTCGAGCCGCTCGGCTCCGATACCCTCGTCTTCTTTGAGCTCGGCGGGCACGAGATGGTGAGCCGCGTTCCGCCGGAGGCTGTGCGACGCGCGGGCGACCGTCTCCGGCTCAGCGTCGATCTCAGCCGCATGCACCTGTTCGACCCTGCGACCGGGCGGAATCTCTGCCCCCCGGGCGGCTCTTAGAGAAACACGCGTATGCGCGACCGGCAGGTCCCGCTTTGAGAGGAGAGGGATGTGGAGATCGACATTCCCGAGGTGGTCGCGGAAGTCGAGGCGGCGTTCGCCGCCTACGAAGCGGCGCTCGTCGCGAACGACGTCGCCATGCTCGAGGCGCTGTTCCGGGACGACCGGCGTACCATCCGCTATGGCATCGCCGAGAACCTGTACGGCATGGACGCGATCCGCGCCTTTCGCCGCGCCCGCTCGCCGGTCAACCTGATGCGCCGGATCGAGAGAACCGTGATCACCACCTACGGCGCGACTTCGCGACTGCCAACGCCCTGTTCTTCCGGGACAGCGCGCCCGGACGCGTCGGCCGCCAGAGCCAGAGCTGGGTACGATTCCCCGAGGGCTGGCGGGTGGTGTCGGCCCATGTCAGCCTGATCGACGCGTGATCGGGCGCGAATTTACGCCGGCAAACCGAGCTGCGCCCGCGCCTCCGCGGGCCGGGCCACCTTGCGTCCGTGCCGCGCCACGGCCTCGGCCGCGAGCGCGACGAGCTCGGCGTTGCTCTTCGCCAGGCGATCGCGGCTGACGCGGACATTGTCCTCGAGACCGGTCCGGACGGCGTCGGCGCCGCGCGCCAGCGCCCAGTCCATCACCTCGGACTGGTGACGGCCGATGCCGGCCGCGGTCCAGGTCGCGGCCGGCAGCACGCGCTTCAGCTCGCCGAGGAGGAGATCGAGCAGGTGCTCCTCGGCCGGCAGCGCGTTCTTCACGCCCATAACGAACTGCACGTGCGGCGAGGCGTTCATGCGGCCGGCGTCGACGAGGCGCTTCGCGCCGTGAAGATGCGAGAGGTCGAAGATCTCGACCTCCGGCAGCACGCCGAACTCCTTCATCCTGGTGGCGAGGTCCTCGACGAAGGCGGCCCCGTTCTCATACACGATGGTCGGGAAGTTGACCGATCCGGTCGAGAGCGAGGCCATGTCGGGGCGCAGATAGAGCGAGCTGCCGCGCTGCGATGGGTCGCGCCCGCGCCCGCCGGTCGAGAACTGGACGATCATGCCGGGGCAATGCTTGCGGATGCCCTCCTGGACGGCGCCGAACCGCTCCGGGCTCGAGGACGGCGTCTCGTCGTCGTTGCGGACGTGGATGTGCACGAGCGAAGCTCCCGCCTCGAACGCCTCGTGGGTCGACTCGATCTGCTCGGCGGTCGAGATCGGCACCGCCGGGTTGTCCTTCTTGCGCGGCACCGAGCCGGTGATGGCGACGGCGATGACGACGG
>DAINQO010000430.1:0-2158 GCA_036742625.1 Microvirga sp. | reverse complement strand
GATGCCGCCCCGCTCTCGAACGCCTCCGGAAGCGCCCCTCGCGGACGGGACGGGGGGATACCTCGTTTCGCGCGCGCCCCGCGAAGGGATGGTCTTCGATGAGCGCAGTCCTCCTCCGTCGCGCAGCGACGGGGGAGGGGGACCGCCGAAGGCGGTGGAGGGGGCAGGCCCACGCACCGCGCGTGGGATCGCCCCCTCCACCATGCTGCGCATGTCCCCCTCCCCCGGTTCGCGGGTGAGGATTAGCACGATGAATCCCGACAGGCCCAGCGACCAAAATCGCCCAACGCAAGACAAAGGCAGCCGACACACCGGAGGAGGACAGCAAGATCTGATGAGCTACTCCGCCGCGTCCCGCCCCGCCGCCCGATATACCCCTGCACGATCGCCTGGAAGTCCTGCACCAGCTCCGGGCCGCGCAGCGGCATCACCTTCCGGGGAATAGTCGCGGCTGGATCAGCTACAACCTTCTCGTCGGACGACATGAAAGCCTCCCGATGCGCGCTTTACGCCCGGCCGTGCACGCCGTTCCACGGCCGTGGGACGGATTCCATGGCACCGTTCCATCACCGTTCCACGATGACCGGCATCACGATCCATCATTTGCGCTGATCGCGGCCGGCGGATAACTCGGGGCCGATGAGAGACGGCGCCTCGATCAACGCCAGCCGGCTCGCGCCCGCCGATCTCGGCCTCTACGCCGTCACCGTGTTCGTCTGGGGCACGAGCTGGATCGCCCTCAAGGCGCAGCTCGGCGAGGTCTCGCCCGAGGTCTCGACGCTGTGGCGCTTCCTTCTCGCGGCGCCGCTGATGTGGCTGTGGGCGGCGGCGCGCGGCGACACGCTTGCCTATCCGGCCGCCGACCATCGCCGCTTCGCCGCCGCCGGAGCGCTGATGTTCTCCTCGAACTTCGTGCTCTTCCTCTACGGCGGACAGTACCTGCCGTCGGGCCTGCTCGCGGTCGTGTTCTCGCTCGTGTCGATCCTGAACCTCCTCCTCGGCGCGGCCTTCCTCGGCCAGCCGATCGTGCCGCGCGTCGCGGTCGGCGGCGTGCTCGGCGCCGCCGGCATCGCGCTCCTGTACTCGCCGCAGATCGCCGGCGGCTTCGAGCGCGGCGCGCTCGTCGGCCTCGCCTTCTGCCTTGCCGGCACGCTCTCCTTCTGCGCCGGCAATCTCGTCTCGACGGCAATCCAGCGCCGCGGCGTGCCGCTCCTCGCCGCGACCGCCTGGGGCATGACCTACGGTGTCGCCGCGCTCGCCGCGATCGTGCTCGTCCGCGGCCAGCCCCTCATCGTCGAGTGGACGCCGCGCTACCTCGGCGCGACGCTGTATCTGGCGCTGTTCGCCTCGGTCGTGGCCTTCGCCTCCTACCTCACGCTCCTGCGCCGCATCGGCGCGGCGCGCGCCGGCTATGCGACGGTGCTGTTCCCGATCGTGGCGCTCGCCGTCTCGACGCTCGTCGAGGGCTACCGCTGGACCCTTGCGGCGATCCTCGGCGCGGCGCTTGCGCTCGCCGGCAACGTGCTCGTGCTGCGGCGGTAGAGCGCGATGACTTCTCGTCGAGTCGTCATCCCGCTCTACTTCCCGGCGGTCTGCCTTGCGGCGAGGTCGCGCACGAGGCGGTCCCTCAGCTCCGGCGGCAGCTCCAGACCCGACAGCCGCCAGGTCAGGCCGGCGAGGCGGAACTGGAGCTGCAGCGGCTCGTCAGTGCCGTCCTGCGGCAGCCGCACGAGGAAGACGCGAAAGCCGCGCCATTCGGTGAGGCTCCACAGGCGGCGCAGGTTCGCGGTGGTGAGGAAGCTGCCGGCGTCGAGGAGCTCGGCGCCGGCGGATTTCTCGACCGGCGCGGCGTCCTGCCTGAGGAGGCCGCGCCAGCCGCCGCGCATGAGCTCGACGATCGCCTGCGGCGAGACATAGGGCTCGAGCAGCGGCTCGATGAAGGCGGCGCCGGCGCCGCTGCCGATCCCCGAGGTCGGCGACTTGCCGTCCTTCGGCGGCGCGACCGCCTTGGCATAGGCGGCGGCGATCTGGCGGGCGAGCGAGAGCCTGAGCGCCGGGAAATCGACCCGCTCCTCGATCAGCGCGACGTCGCGCGCCTCGAGCGCCTTGGCAAGGTTGTAGAGCGCCACATAGGGCGACAGGAGATAGACCGCCCACA
>DAINQO010000429.1:0-2179 GCA_036742625.1 Microvirga sp. | reverse complement strand
CCTCGCCGCCGATGCCGGCGGCGCGCGACGCCCAGGTGCCGCCGCCATAGGGCGTCACGTCGGTGTCGCCGAGGATGACGCGCACGCGCTCGAGCGGCACGCCGAACGCGGTCGCGACCACCTGCGCGATGATGGCCTCGGTGCCCTGGCCCTGCTCGGTGACGCTCGTCTGGCAGACGACCGTCCCGGTCGCGTCGAGCCGCACCGTCGCGCCGTCTTGCGAGGAGATGCGCGCGCCGCCGACGCCGTAGAAGGCGGCGGACGGGTTCGTGACCTCGATGAAGCTCGCAAAGCCGATGCCGCGGTGGACGCCCTTCTGGCGCATGGCCGCCTGCTCGGTGCGCAAGCCGTCGTAGCCCATCATGGCGACGAGCTTGTCGAGCGAGGCGTGGTGCGACAGCGCCTCGAACTTGAGGCCGGAGGCTGAGTCGGACGGGTGCGCGTCGTCGTGGATGAGGTTGCGGCGGCGGATCTCGACCGGGTCCATGCCGATCGCCTGCGCGGCGAGGTCGACGAGCCCTTCCGTCACCGAGCAGGCGATCGGGTGGCCGACGGCCCGGTACTGGCACATCACGTTCTTGTTCTGGAACACGACGCGGGCGCGGGCGCGGTAGTTGCGGCAGGTGTAGGGCCCGCCGACGAGGTTGACGATCTGGTTCGCCTCGATGGCGCTCGTGCGCGGATACATCGAGTACGGGCCGATGCCGGTGAGGTCGTCGATCGCGAAGGCGCCGATGCGCCCGTCCTTCATCACCGCGATGCGGCCTTGCACGACATGGTCGCGGGCGTGGATGTCGGTGACGAAGCTCTCCAGGCGGTCGGCGACGTACTTCACCGGACGGCGCAAGAGCTTCGAGAGCGCCGCCGTCGCCATCTCGTCGGCATAGACGTGCACCTTGATGCCGAACGAGCCGCCGACGTCCTTGCACACCACCCGCACCTGCGCCTCGGCGAGGCCGAGATGCTTGGCGATGATGTTCTGCATCATATGAGGCGCCTGGGTGCCCTGGTACACGGTCAGGCGGGCCTCGCCGGGGTTCCAGTCGGCCACCATGGCGCGCGGCTCGAGCGTCACGCCGGTGTGGCGGCCGAAGCCGAAGCTCGCTTCGACGACGGCATCCGCTTCGGCGAAGGCGCGGTCGACCTCGCCGGCGTCGAGGCTGCGCTCGAAGGCGAGGTTGTCGCCGAGCTCCGGGTGGATCACCGGCGTCGCGGCGTCGAGCGCCGTCGCCATGTCGGTGACGGGCTCGAGCTCCTCGTAGGCAACCTCGACTTTCTCGGCCGCGTCCTCGGCGGCGGCGCGCGTGCGCGCGACGACGGCCGCGACCGCCTCGCCCTGCCAGCAGGCGCGGTCGAGCGCGATCGCGTGCTGCGGCGCCGACTTCAGGCCCTTGAGATGCGACAGCACGCCGACCCAGGGCGTGCACACCTTCGCGAGCTCGGCGCCGGTCACGACGGCGATGACGCCCGGCGCGGTTTTCGCCGCGCTCGCGTCGACGTCGAGGATGCGCGCATGGGCATGGGGCGAGCGCACGAAGGCGACGTGGCCCATGCGCGGCAGCACCATGTCGCTGACGTATTGCCCCCTCCCCTGCACGAGGCGCGCGAGGTTCGGGCGCGGCACCGAGCGGCCGATATAGCTGTTCGGCCGGTCGAGCACGGAGAGGCCGGGCTGCGTCTCGTCGCTCATGGGTTTGCCTCGCGCCGCCGCTTCGCCGCGGTCTCGACCGCGTCGACGATCGCCTGGTAGCCGGTGCAGCGGCAGTAGTTGCCCGAAAGGTGCTCGCGGATCGCGCCGCGGCTCGGGTCCGGCTCGCGCGCGAGGAGGTCCTGCGCGGCGATCAGCATGCCCGGCGTGCAGAAGCCGCACTGCAGCGCGTTGCGCTCCTCAAACACCGCCTGCAGGTCGGCGATCTCGCCGGTGTCGGAGAGGCCCTCGATCGTCTCCACGCTCGCGCCCTGCGCCTGCACGGCGAGCACGAGGCAGCCGCGCACGATCTCGCCGTCGAGCCGGACCGTGCAGGCGCCGCAGACGCCCTGCTCGCAGCCGGTGTGCGTGCCGGTCAGCCCAAGCTCCTCGCGCAGGAAATCGGCGAGATGCGTCCGCGGCAGGACGCGCGCCTCGACCGGCTCGCCGTTGACGGTGAGCGAGATGTCGACCGGCGCGGTCATGCGGCTC
>DAINQO010000428.1:0-2184 GCA_036742625.1 Microvirga sp. | reverse complement strand
CGCCGAAGCGGATGCGGTCGCCGACGGCGAGGCGCTTTGCCGGCCGCGCGAAGGCCCGCCAGCGCTCGGCGCCCTCGCGCTTGTGCAGCAGCACCTCCACGCGGGCGGTGGATTCGCCCCGCGCCCGCAGGCCGTGCAGGCGCGCCGGGATCACCTTGGTGTCGTTGAAGACGAGCACGTCGCCGGCCCGCAGGAGGTCCGGCAGATCGCGCACGGAACGGTCTTCGAACCGCGGCTCGCGGTTCGGTCGCACCGCGAGCAGACGCGCCGAATCGCGCGGGGCTGCCGGCCGAAGCGCGATCCTCTCTTCGGGCAGGTCGAAATCGAACAGGTCGACGCGCATGCGGCTCCGGCCAAGGGCGGGGCGGTTTTGGCGGCGGGCGCCAACAAGGTCAATGCGCGGCCGGTTGCCCAGTGAAGCGCCTTGTCACCGCGCTCCGGCGGACGGCGTCGAGGCGAATTTAACCCAGGTTATTGTCGCCGGCGACCGCCGAAGTTACCTCCTCCGATCCCTCCCGCTACCTTTCAGTCAACCAATCGAAACGCATGCACGGGCACCGCGCCGAAACGCCGCTTGTTGGCAAGCTCGACAGCATCTTCGCCCTTTCCGGTGAGGAGCGGAGCGCGCTCTCGCGGCTGCCGGGGAGCATCCGCGAGATCGCCGCCGACCACGACGTCGTCCGCGAGGGCGACGCGCCGACCGAGTGCTGCCTCATTCTCGAGGGCTTCGTCTGCCGCTACAAGGTCACGGACGCGGGCAAGCGGCAGATCTTCTCGTTCCACACGCCCGGCGACATTCCCGACCTTCAGAGCCTGCACCTCGAGGTCATGGACCACAGCGTCGGCACGATCACGCCGAGCAAGCTGCTGTTCATACCCCACGAGGCCGTGCGCGAGCTTTGCCGGCGCTTCCCGCGGATCGCCGATGCCTTCTGGCGCGATACGCTCATCGACGGCGCGGTGTTCCGGCAGTGGCTGCTGGGGGTCGGACGCAAGGAGGCGCACTCCCGGATCGCGCACCTCCTGTGCGAGCTGTTCCTGCGGCTTCGGGCGATCGGGCTCGCCGAGGAGAGCGCGTTCGAGCTTCCCCTGACGCAGGCGGAGATCGGCGATGCCCTCGGGCTCTCGACGGTGCACGTCAACCGCAGCCTGCAGCGGCTGCGCGCGCTCGGCCTCATCGCGAGCTCGGGACGGCGGCTGATGATCCGTGACTGGCGCGGGCTGAGCGAGGTCGGCGAGTTCGATCCGACGTACCTGCACCTGATCAAGGCGGTGGCCTGAAGGGCCATGCCGCAGTTCTATTTCGAGGTCACGAGCGGCGCGGGCACGGCCTTGGAGGACGAGGCGGTCGACCTGCCCTCGCTCAAGGCGGCGCGCGCTGAGGCCATGATGATGGCGGCCGAGATGGCCAAGGAAGGCGGCGCCGCGCCGAAGGACATCGCCATCGCCATCCGCGACGAAAGGCGCGAGGCGGTCGGGACCGTGCGGCTCACCTTGGCCTATGACGGCCGGGCGTCGTAGGCGCGCCGCGGCAGGGGCGCGCCGGCCCGGCTACCGCGCGGCGGTCGGGCCGAGATCCTTCGCCTTGGCGTACCAGCGCGCCGCCTCCTGCGGGTTCGGCTGCAGGCCGTAGACCGGGAGCGTGCGCAGGGTCTCCTGGTCGAAGCTGCGCGCCATGGCGAGCGCGCCGCGGACCTCGCTGGCCTCGGCCGCGCGGGTGAAGAAGAGGCGGGCGGCTGCGATGTCGCCGGCCTTGAGCATGCGCTCGCCCTTCGCCAGATAGCCCTCGATCTCGTCCCGCGGCAGGCTCGGCGCGCTCGCCTGGCGGAGCGGCTCCGGGGCCGGTGCCGGCGGGCTTGCGGCGAGCGCCGGCGCCGGAACGGCGACGGGCGCGGCCGCCGGCGGCGCTGGGAGCGCGATCGCCGGCAGCGGACTCTGGATGGGGGCAGCGGCGGGCACCGGCGGGGGCTCTGGCTCGACCTTGGCGCTCGTCCGCGCCACCATCTGCTCGCGCGGCGCAGCGGCCGGCGCGACCGCCGCCGCGACCGGCTCCGGCCCGGCCAAGATCGTGAGGCGGTCCCCGGCTGGAAGAAATCGCTGGGCGCTCAGGAACGCGCCGCCGCCGCTCGCGACGAGAACGCCGGCGAGAAGGATCGTCTTCAGCGCGACCTTCAGGCTGCTGGA
>DAINQO010000427.1:0-2186 GCA_036742625.1 Microvirga sp. | reverse complement strand
ATGCGCGCGGCGCATCCCGCCCCCAACCTCGCGGGAGCGAGCTCCGCCCCGGCGGCACGGCCGGCGCAGGCGCCGCTTGGCCGCGTGCTCCGCCGCTACAAGAGGAGGCTGTCGCGGAAAGCTGCCGGCGAACGTGAGCGGCGGCAAGCGGGGTCGATTTCGATGACGGCGGCGGCCTTCGGGCCCTGGATTCACGCCGTCGTGGCGGTCAGGGTGTGGTTGTGGAGCTTCATCAGGTTGTGGGTGGTCATGATCAGGCGCCATTCCGTGCGCGCGGCCGACCTACCTCGTCGGTGAAAGCGGCTCATCCCCCGGTTGTGCTTGGTGTGCCCGAACATCGGCTCGACCGTCTGTGAGCGTTTTCGGTAGAGCCGCTCGCCGAGATCGGTCGAGAGCACCCTGCGCATCCACCCGTAGCGGCCGCCGCGCCAGCCTGGGCGGGCGCCCTTTCGCTTGCCGGCATCGGGCGGGATCAGCACTTGGATACCGCCGGCGGCGAGCCTGTCCATCTGCTCGTGGTGCCAGTAGCCGGCGTCGGCGACAACGACCTCGGGCGACTCCGTCACGCCGGCCTGCGCAAGCTCGGCTCCGATCGCGTCGACCATCGGCTCGAGGTGGCCAAAGTCGGGCGAGTCGACGCTGATCTCGGCGGCGAGCACGATCTGCTCCTCGTTCACCGCCGCCTGCGCGTTGTAGCCCTGCACGTAGCCGCCGGTCACCTTCATCAGGCGCGAGTCGGGATCGGTCGTGTTGATCCTCCGGGTCGGGGTGTCGGGCATCTGGTGGGGGCTCGGCGGATCGCCGCCGAAGCGGCGCCCGTCGCGCGAGATCCCGCGCGAGCGGTAGGCCTCGTAGGCCTCGTTCGCCTCGCGCTCGGCCTCGAGCTCCTGCTCGAGGCGGCGCTTTGACTCGGAAAGCCGTGCCTGGCGTGAGCGCAGGATCGGGCGAGCCTCGCGCTCGCGACGCTCGTCGAGGCGCTGGCGGGCGTCTCGGTGCCAGCCCCGGCGGCCCTGGTTCAGGGCCCTGCCACGCGGCATCGAGGGAGGCTCGTCGGCGGACTGCTCGCGAGCCGCCCGCTCGGCCTCGAGGTCGCGCTTTGCCTCGCGCAGCCACTGCCGCCGGCCCTCGCTCGTTCGCAGCCGCTCAGGAAGCTCGTCGCCGCGCGCCTCGCCATAGCGCTCGTCCTCGGCCTCATCCGTCGCCTTCGCCTCGGCGATGATCTCGCGGGCGATCCGCTCGTAGTCTGAGTTCGCCTCACGAGAAGCGTTGGCCTTGATCTTCGTGCCGTCGATCGCCACGACACCGGTTGAGAGCAGTCCCGCCTTCGCGCAGAGCGCGAGAACCGAGCCGAACAGCTCGCCGAGCGCCCGCTCGTGGCGGCAGACGAAGCGGGCGACCGTCGCGTGGTCAGGGACCCGGTTAGCGGTGATCACTCGGTAGGCGATGTCCTGGCGGCAGTGGCGCTCGATCGCGCGCGCCGAGCGCTGCCCGGTTGCGTACGCGTACAGCAGCAGCGCGACCATCATCGAGGGCTCATACGCCGCGCGGCCGTGGCCGTCGGCGCGGTAATCGGCGTAGAACTCGTCCAGGTTCATCCCCTCGACGGCCTCGATCACGAACCACGCGACGTGGTCCTCAGACAGCCACTCGCGCAACGACGGCGGCATCAAAAACGCCTGCTCACGATCGCAGTCGATGAAGTTCTGGGCCATCGCGGAATCCTCTTCACCGGCCCGGACGGAGCGCGGGTTTGTGCGACAGCCTCGACGACAAGCGAGCGTCAGCGCCGACGATGCGCTCGCTATCGCATCTGCCTGACAGGTATTGCGCGGCGGGGTAGTTGGCCTTGATGCGGATGGCGGCGATGGCGGCTTCTTCGAGCGCGAAGTCCAGCCACTTTGAGCCGTCGCGCGTCTTGCCGGAGCGGCGCTTGCCGGCCGACTGGTCGTTGCCGGGGCACCGCCCAGCCCATGAGGCAAGGTGCCGCGCGGTCGGGAAGCGGGTCATGTCGGCGCCGATCTCGGCCAGGATTGTCTGCGCGCCTGGGCGCTGGATGCCGACCACCGTGCACAGCAGCTCAACCGCCGGCGCGAAAGGGCGCAGCTGCTCCTCGATCGCGTCTGACAGGCGCTCGATGTGCGAGTCGAGGAAGTCGATGTGGGCGAGGATCGCGCCGATCCACAGCC
>DAINQO010000426.1:0-2207 GCA_036742625.1 Microvirga sp. | reverse complement strand
CATGATCCCGAAAAGTGGCTACCGGTTTTCGGAAAAGATCATGCTCAAACAAAGACGTAGAGCGGGATGACGACTCGAAGAGAAGTCATCGCGCTCGAAGGCAGGAGCCCGCGCAAGGAAATGCCGGCCTGCCTCACGGCGGCGGCGGATCCGTCTTCGCCTCGCCTCGGCCGGCGAGGTGGCCGAAGGCCGCGACGACGCGCTCGTAGACCGGCCGCTTGAAGGGGATGATGAGGTCGGGCAGGCGATCCATGCGCTCCCAGCGCCAGGCGTCGAATTCGGGCTTGCGCCCGGTCGCGTGGCGGATATCGATCTCCTCGTCTTGTCCGGTGAAGCGGAACGCGAACCATTTCTGGCTCTGCCCCCTGAAGCGGCCTCGCCAGGCGCGCCCGGCGACGACGGACGGCAGGTCGTAGCAGTACCACTCCGGCGCCTCGGCGAGGAGCTCGGCCGAGCGCACGCCGGTCTCCTCGTGGAGCTCGCGAAACGCCGCCTCCCGGGGGCTCTCGCCGGTATCGATGCCGCCCTGCGGCATCTGCCAGGCATAGGCGTCCGCGGCCTCGTCGGTTTGAGCCTCGGAATAGCGCCGCCCGAGGAAGACGAGACCCTCCCGGTTCAGAAGCACGATTCCGACGCACGGGCGGTAGGGCAGCTCGTGAAGCGGGCGGGCCCGCCTGTGCCGCGCCATTATCGCCCCTCGGGGCCGTAGGCGCTCGAGACCGGCACGAGCTGGATGCCTTTCGCCTCGAGCGAGCGCGACCAGCGCAGGATGCGCTCGACCGTCGCCGGCAAGGCGCTCGCCGTGCCGATCGCGAAGCCGCGCTTTTTCGCCATCTCCTCGAGCCGGCCGAGCTCGCGGTCGACGGCCTCGGCCTGCGTCGTGCCGTCGAGCACGAGGTCGACGCGCGCCGCCGGAGCGCGGGCACTCGGCGCGACCGCGCCGACGAGCGAGCGCGACGACGAGCCGTCGTCGAGGAAGACGAGGCCGCGGCCGCCGATCTCGCGCAGGATCGGGGCGAGGGCGGCTTCGTCCGAGGTCAGCTTGGCGCCCATGAAGTTCACGACGCCTGTATAGCCCGTGAATCGCCCGAGCGCCCAGTGCAGCTTGTCGAGGTTCTCCTGCGGCTTCGCCCGGGTCGTCAGCGTGTGCGGCCCGGGATCGCTGTCCGGGTAGTCGAACGGCTCCATCGGCACCTGGAGCATGACCTCGTGGCCCTCGCTCCGCGCCGCCGCCACGGTCTTGTCGAGATCGGCGCCGTAAGGCGCGAAGGCGAGGGTCACGGCTGGCGGCAGGCGAGCGATGGCGCCGGCCGTGGCGCTCGGGCTGATGCCGAGGCCGGTGACGAGGAGCGCGATTTTCGCCCCGGGGGGCGCGCCGCCTGCCGGCGGCATTGCCGGGCGGGCATAGACGCGCCACGGCTTGGCGCCGTCCGGACCGACCTTCGGCAGGAGCCCGTGCCGGCTCCGTTCGACGAGGCGCGGGTCGGGAGCCGGCGCAAGCTTTCCGCTCTCGGGTTCCGGGACCCGGATGATCACCGCGCCAGGCGCGGCGGAGCCGTTCGGGCGCATGATCGATACGCCGGAAGCATCCTCGACCTCGGCGGCGCTGCGGCGCGGCGCCTCGGCGACCGGAGTAAGGCCCGCCGTCGCAACGGCCGCAGCCGCCGGCGCTGGCGGCGGTCCCGGCTGCTCGATGGCCACGATCGCGTGCGGCTCGCCGGCGAGCGGGTCGTCGACGACGAGGACGTAGCCGGCAAAGCCGCCGAGGAGCGCGACGATGAGGCCGGAAAGGATCGGCGCCACCGGTACCCGCCAGCGGCGGAACCGGTCGGGGCGGGCGTCGAGGCCGAGGGGCTTCGTCAGATCGTCGGCCGTGACGTCCACGAGAACCCGCCTCCCGCGCCCCAAGCATGGCGCCGCGATGGGCGGTCTCGAATCGAAAGGCCCGCAGCGTCAAGCGACACTGCGGGCCATCGTGGTTACCAAAGCCTTAAGGCGCCGGCCGCTCAGTTCGGGACGCTCTTCCCGGTCGCGGCGGAGGCGCCCTTCTGCATGCCGCGCAGGTAGTCGAAGGCGGCGATCAGCTGCTTGTCCTTCGTCGGATCGGTCGGCATGTAGGCCGACGAGCCGCCCTTCTCGTCCTTGTCGTTCTTGAGGTGGCCGCGCAGCCCGGCCTCGCCCTTGGTCTCGTCCTTGCCCTTGAGCTC
>DAINQO010000425.1:0-2215 GCA_036742625.1 Microvirga sp. | reverse complement strand
TTGCCCCGCCGGTCAGGATCTCGGTGATCCGCACGACGGTGAAGTCCTGGCGGTGGCCGCGCTTGCGCTTCGAGTTCTGGCGGCGCCGCTTCTTGAAGGCGATGACCTTCGGACCCCGCGTCTGCTCGACGACCTCGCCGGCGACCGTCACCCCTTGCACGGTCGGGCCGCCAAGCTCGGTGCCGTTGTCGTTCGTGAACATCAGCACCTCGCCGAAGGTGACGCTCTCGCCGGGCTGGGCGTCGAGCTTGGCGATCGTGATGACGTCCTTGGCGGCGACGCGGTATTGCTTGCCGCCGGTCTTGATCACTGCGAACATCGTTCTTCCTCGTGTTCATGCCGGGCTCTCCGCGAGGCTCGCGGGGCCGGCTTCTTGGCAGTTTCGGCTTCGGAACGCGGCTGTTTAAGGCCGCAAACGCAAGCGCGCGGACGAGGGCCCGCGCGCGAAGGCCGGGAGATAAGCCGGCAGCGCCCGCCTGTCAACGTTCCGATGATGTTGCCGGCGAGCCCCGACGATGTTGCGGATCATCGGCCGTGGCGCTCGTCGCGCCGCCGGACGCGCGCCTAGTCCGTCAGCGGGCGCGCCTCCTCGGGCAGCATGATCGGGATGCCGTCGCGGATCGGATAGGCGAGCCGTGCCTGGCGGCTGACGAGCTCCTGCTTCTCGACGTCGTAGTCGAGCCGGCCCTTGGTCAGCGGGCAGACCAGGATCTCGAGCAGCTTCGGGTCGATGCGGGTCGCCTCGACCGGGGTCTCGTCCGCCATGTTCATCCTCCGCTACTGCAGGGTCGGCTCCGAGCCGTCGCCGGCGCGGCCGCGGGCGAGCTCGATCTCGGTGATCGCGACGAGCATCTCGGCCCGGGTCTTGAGGTCCGGCGCCTCGAGCAGCGCCTGCTTCTCCTTCGGCCCGAAGGGGCTCATCATCGAAAGCGCATTGACGAGCGCCTCGTTCGGCGCCTGCTCGACGCCTTTCCAGTCGAGCTTGAGGTCGGTCGCCTCGGCAAAGGCTCGCAAGGCCGTGAGGACCGCCGCCCGATCGACCTCGTCCTCGCCGGCTCGGGCGACGAAATCGGCCGCGAACGGCAGGAACGTGACCCGGCAGAGCCGGAACGGCAGCGTCGTCGGCGCCTCCTCCTCGACCCTAAAGCGGGCGATGCCGGAGAGGGTGATGAGATAGCGTCCGTCGCCGGTCTCGGCGAACTGGGTGATTCGTCCGGCGCAGCCGACCCCGTACAGCTTCGGCACAAGGGCGGTGCCGCCGCCCTCCGGGTCGGGCTGGATCATGCCGACGAGGCGGTTCGTGCGCAGCGCCTCGTCGACCATGGCGAGGTAGCGCGGCTCGAAGATGTTGAGCGGCATCTGTCCGCGCGGCAGGAGCAGCGCGCCCGGCAACGGGAAGACCGGGATCACATCGGCGAGGTCCTGCGGTCCCCGATAGACGACGTTCATGGCCATGTCCGCGGCCTCGCTGAGCTCGTCAGGCGAACAGCACCGACGACAGCCGCCGCCGCCCGAGCACCGTCATGTCGTCGGTCGGCCCCCAGGCCTCGAAGAACTGGACGAGCTGCTTGCGCGCTGCCTCGTCGTTCCAGGTGCGCTCGCGCCGGACGATGTCGATCAGCGCATCGATCGCCTCCTCGCGGCGGCCGCGGGCGTTGAGCGCCAGGGCGAGGTCGAAGCGGGCCTGATGGTCGAGCGGGTTCGCCTCGAGCCGACGCTCGAACTCGCCGGTGTCGCCGAGCGACGCCGCTTGCTCGGCGAGCTCGATCGCGGCCCGGGCGCCGGCGACCGCCGGGTCGTTCTCCTTGGCGCTCGGCGCCATGGCGAGGAAGCGCTTCGCGCCCTCGAGATCGTCGAGGTCGAGATGCAGCTTCGCCAGCGCCGCGAGGGCGGCGACGTTCTCCGGGTCCTGCGCCAGCACGGCGGCGTAGAGCTCGGCGGCGCCGCCGGCGTCCCCCTCCGCCGCCCGCGCATCGGCTTGCGCCAGGAGGTCCTCGGCCGGGCTCGGGCCGACCGGGCCGACGAGGCGTTCGATGAAGCCCTTGACCTGGCTCTCGGGCAGCGCGCCCATGAAGCCGTCGACCGGCTGGCCCTTGGTGAAGGCGATCACCGCCGGGATCGACTGGATGCCGAGCTGGCCGGGGATCTGCGGGTGCTCGTCGATGTTCATCTTGACGAGCTTGACCTTGCCGCCGGCGGCCTTCACCGCCTTCTC
>DAINQO010000424.1:0-2223 GCA_036742625.1 Microvirga sp. | reverse complement strand
GGGCCGGCCTGAACCGCCGCTGACCCGTTCTCGCGGAAGCCCACGGCCGGACGAAGCGCCTCAAACGCCCGCCGCCTTGCGCAGCGCCGCGATGATCCGGTCCTGCCAGCCGGGCCCGTCCTCCTGGAAATGATCCAGCACGTCGCGCGGGATCCGCAGCGACACGAGCTCGGTCGGACCCGGAATCGACGGCGCCTTCGGAGCCGGTTCCTCCGGCGGCTTCGTCGTTGCCGACTTGAAGGCCGCCTCGGCCGAGTCGCGCGAGCCCATCGGCGGGCGGTATCGGCCGGGCGTCCTTGCCATCGCAATCCCTTCCTTGCCATCAAGCCGGCGCGCCGCCGCGGGCCCGGCTTAGCCTCGCATCCGGCAGGCTTCGGATCAACGCCGCGCCGGGACGACGGAACGCCGGCGCGCCGAGCGCTTTTCCCTTTCAGCCTACCGAGGGAGGCCGATGTGGCGCTGACCGGCCGGTTCAACTTCCGCAAGACCCTGACGGGGAAAGTCGTGCTCCAGCTCGAGGAGGACGTCAAAGCCTGGTGGCCCTCCCGGAAACGGACGAAGCGGCGCTGGCGCGATGCCAATCTCATGGACCTGGCGAGGCCCGAGCTGCGCCCGCTCATCGATCTCCGGGCGAGACCCAATTACCAGGCCCAGAGCTACAAGCTCGAGGAGCTCGATCTCGATGAGGCGACCCTGCCGATGCAAGGCGGCGGACCCGCGCCGCATAACGGCAGCGGCCGGATCTCGGCGCATTGATCGCCCATGGCCGCCCGCCCGCCGAGGGCGGAAGGACAGGCTTTACGGGAACGCGTGCTTTTCCCGGCCAGATGATCTACAATGCTCGCCGGGATGCTGAGAAAGCGAGGCGAGTGTCATGGCTCGTCATTTTGGTCTGACGGTCGGCGTGCTCTGCGCGGCGCTTGCCGGCTGCGGCGTGACGCAGCCGGTGTCCCTGAGTCTTGCCACCGGCGAGACGATCCACGGCACGGCGCCCTCGGTCGCCTACACCAGCAGCCTTGCCGGCGAGCGCAAGCAGGACTGCCGCGCCTCGTACACGGGCGCGACGTCGAGCCCGACCGTCCTCCTCGAGCTTCGCTGCAGCGACGGGCGCTACGGCATCGGGACCGGCGAGCTGCGCGATTCGAGGCTCGTCGGCGGCAAGGTCCGGATGCAGGACGGCGAGGAGGCCCTGGTCCGAACCGACGGCGGCTGACCCGACCGGCAAGCGCTGCGATCGTGCCGGCTCCTTTCCGGCCGTTGACGACCGTCCGGGCTTGCCGCTTTTGATTTAATCCGTTCCGCACTTTCCGCTCATTCTCGAATCGAAGTGAACGAACGGCTCACACCAACTTGCAATGCCTACCCTTCATCATCGGCCATCTGCTTCTCTTCGGGAGTGAAGGCGATGGACGGTTTGGCGATCCAGCTCGGGCAAGGGGCTTGCGAGGCGATCTCGCTCGTTGGCGGGATCAGGGGTCACTGCAACGATTTCGCCACCATGCGGATCATCGGCTACGGCCTCTTGGGGCTGCTGCTGTTCCTCGCGAGCTTCATCACGATGTCGAGGACGCATCCGATCGGTCGGATGTGAGCTCCGGCTCGCCTGCCTGAAAATTCAAGGGGCACGAACGTGGGTTTGCTGCCGGAAATGAGCCACCCCGTGCACGACGGGATCAGGCTGGCGAAGCATGATGCCGATGCGGCGAGCGCCGGCGAGGGCTTCCTCTGGTTCGCCGATCGCCTGCTGAAGGGCAGCAACGGCGACAGCCCGAACCCGCGCGCGGCGCTCGGTTTTCTTCGCCAGGCGGCGGAGCTCGGCGTCCCGAAGGCGTTCCTGCGCATCGGCGAGATGTGCGAGGCCGGGATCGGGACGGAACCAAACCTGAGGCTCGCGCTCGCCGCCTATTCGAGGGCGGCGGTCGGCGACGACGTCGACGGCTCCAGGGCGGTCGTCCGCGTCTTGCGGGACCTCGTTCGCCGCCGCTAGGGCGCGATGACGCCTCGTCGAGTCGTCATCCCGCTCTGCCTTTCTGTTTGAGCATGATCCTTTCCGAAAACCGGTAGCCACTTCTCGGGATCATGCTTTGGCGCTGCCGCCATGCTCTCGCCACGGATGGCGCCATAAGCTGTGCCGAAGCAAGGGGCTGCGCCTAGGCAAATCGGGCCCGGGGGGTTAGAAACCTTAACGGCGTTCGTTTTTGGGGTCGCGGCGCCCCGCCATTA
>DAINQO010000423.1:0-2233 GCA_036742625.1 Microvirga sp. | reverse complement strand
CGGCCGTAGATCAGCCAGCCGACCCACGAGCCGGCAAGGAGAGCCGGCACGATCGCCGCGAACATCACGATGCTCGCCTGATCGATGGCGATGCCGCCGAGAAGCGCGAGCGAGGTCAGCTGGGCGAGGAAAATGAAGGGCTGGCAGACGCCGCGGATGGTTTCCTTCGACCAGCCGCGCAGCTGCGCCCAGATCGTCGGCAAGACGCCGGAGAAGCCGCCGAGCCCGCCGAGGATGCCGCCGATGAAGCCGACGATCCCGTCGGCGAGCCTGCCGCCGCGCGACACGTGCGGCAGCCGCGGCGCCATGAGCGCGAAGAGGCCGTAGGCGAGGAGGAAGAACCCAAGCGAGGTCTTGAGCACGCCGGGGTCGCTGCGCGTCAGGAGTGAGATTCCGAGCGGAATGCCGATCGCGCCGCCGGCGAGGAAGGGCCAGAGCCGCCCGGGCTCGAGCGTCCTGCGCATGAGCCAAATCGAGAAGAGGTGCAGGCAGACCCCGCTCGCGAGCACGAGCACCGCCGTCTGCAGCGGCGGCAAGGCGTGCAGCCACACCGAGGATGCGACGAGCGCGAAGGCAAAGCCGGCGCCGCCGACCGCGAGCGCGCCGAGAAAGGCGCCGAGCCAGAGGAGGCCGATGAGCTCGAGCGAGAGCAGCGCGAAGGCAGCTGTCATGGCAGCCTTTGCACGAATTCCGCGCTTCGGAAAATTGATCTCAGGCCGAGACGGGCAACAGCTCGAAAACTTGGCCATGCTTGGCGGCATCGGCCACGTCGCCCTGGCGCAGAGCCTGCCTCACGGCATCGAGTTTTAGGGCGTCCTCAATCGAGAGATAGGGGGCCCAGCCCCCGCTCTCCTCGATCAGCTCGACTCGGACCTCGGCGGCATATCTGCCTTCGCGAACGAGCTTGGTCGTCTTCCGGGTCATCGCCTCTTCCGCCGCATGAAGTCCACGGACCACCGGGCCGGGTCGGGCCGGTAAGCCGTCACCAGAACGGCCGGGCCTTCCTGCCCGGACGGAATACCCCATACGACATGAACGGGACGGTTGTCGCCGTCCTTCTGAAGCACCAGGACGGAAGGTCCCTTCGATGAAGACGGATAATCTTCAACGAGCACTGCCGAAGCGTGGCCAGCGATGGCGTCGCCGGCCGAAATGTCGTCGGCCGCGAGCTCGTCATAGCCGTGCGCGGAGACGAGGACCTGCTTGCGCGCGACGAGATCGCGAACACGGCGCAAGGTATCGCTCACTCGGCCGCCTCGCGCAGGAGCGTCTCGCCGGGCGACACGCGCGTGAAGTGGACGGGCTCGGTCGTGATCGCGAGGCCGCCCTCGGCGAGCCGCGCCACCGTGTAGCGGGACGTCGCGAGGTCGCTCGTATCGGGGAAATCCTCGCGGAAGTGGGCGCCGCGCGAGTCCTCGCGCGCCAGCGCCGCGGCCGCGATGCTGCGCGAGACCAGCACCAGGTTCTTGAGGTTGAGCCAGTCGTGCCAGGTGAGATTGTAGGCGCGGTCGCCGTCGGCGACGCCGGTCGCTTCGAGGGCGCGATCGAGGTCATCGAGCGCGGTGAGGCCGCGCCGCAGGCCGTCGCCCGTGCGCAGGATGCCGACATCCTCCCACATCACGTCGTAGAGGCGCTCGCGAACGGCGTTGAGGTCGCCGGGGCGCCGACGGAAGGGCGCCTCGAGGTAATCGAGCCCGGCCTCGATCGCGGCGGGATCGGGATCGGCATGCGCCCCGAGCGCCCGCACGAACGGCGCCATGGCGTCACCGGCAAGCCCGCCGAACACGGTCGAGTTCGCGACGCCGTTGCCGCCGAGGCGGTTCGCGCCGTGCACCCCGCCGGTGTCCTCGCCGGCGGCGAAGAGGCGCTGCATCGGCGTCGCGCAATCGGCGCCGAACACCACGCCGCCCATCATGTAATGCGCCGTCGGCACCACCTCGACCCGGCCTGCCGCGAGGTCGAAGCCGCAATCGGCGCAGCGCTCGACCATGCCCTTGAAGCCGCGCCGCACGTTGTCCGGCCCGAGATGCCCCATCTCGATCCAGACGCCGCCGTTCGGCGTCGCGAACCCTTTGCGGATGCGGTCCTGGATCGAGCGGCTGACGACGTCGCGCGTCGCGCGCTCGCCGCGCTCGTCATAGGCGAACATGAAGCGCTCAGCCCTGCCGTCGAGAAGGTAGCCGCCGGCGCCGCGCAGGCCCTCCTCGAGCACCGTGCCGGTCATGCGCGTGCC
>DAINQO010000422.1:0-2241 GCA_036742625.1 Microvirga sp. | reverse complement strand
GGGCGCGCCGCGATCGCGGTCGTCCGGCTGAGCGGGCCCGGCACCGCCGGCGTGCTTGAATCCATGGCCGGCCGCCTGCCGGCGCCGCGGCGGATGACGCTCTCGGTGCTTCGCGACCCCGCCTCCGGCGAAGCGCTCGACCAGGCGCTCGTCGTCTGGATGCCGGGGCCGGAGAGCTTCACCGGAGAGGACCAGGCCGAGCTTCACCTCCACGGCGGCCTTGCGGTGCGCGCCGCCGTGCTGCGGACGCTCGCCGGCCTGCCGGGCTGCCGCGCGGCGGAGCCGGGCGAGTTCACCCGCCGCGCCTTCCTCAACGGCCGGATGGACCTCTCGGCCGTCGAGGGCTTGGCCGACCTCATCGACGCCGAGACCGAGGCGCAGCGCCGCCAGGCCCTGCGCCAGCTCGAGGGCCGGCTCGGCAGCCTCGTCGAGAGCTGGCGCGAGCGGTTGATCGAGTGCTTGGCGCTGCTCGAGGCGGCGCTCGACTTCTCGGACGAGCCCGATGTCGCGGCTGGAGTGGAGGAAAAAGCCGCGGGATTGGGGAAACACGTGGCGGAAGAACTGGCGCGCCACCTCGCCGAGAGCCATCGCGGCGAGCGTCTGCGCGAGGGCTTCACGGTCGTCCTCGCCGGCCCCCCGAACGCCGGAAAGTCGACCCTTATCAACGCCATCGCGCGCCGCGACGTCGCCATCGTATCGGCGATCCCCGGCACCACCCGCGATGCCATCGAGGTGCGCTGCGACCTCTGTGGATTGCCTGTGACTTTCGTCGACACGGCGGGTCTGCGCGACACGAGCGATCCTATTGAGATTGAAGGCGTTTCGCGCACGCGCGCCCATATTGAGTGGGCCGATCTCGTGCTCTGGCTCGCGGCGCCGGATTGCGGGGATAGCGGGGATAACCCCGGCGTCCCGGCGGGGATAACGGGACTGCGGATCGGCACCAAAAGCGACCTCGCCGCAGCACCCCCGGCCGCCGTCGACCTTTCCGTCTCGGCAAAGACCGGCTCCGGGCTGCCCGCTCTCCTCGACCGCGTCGCGTCGCTCCTCGGCGGCGCGCTGGGCGATGGAGAGGCGGTCATCACCCGCGAGCGCCATCGCCGCGCCTTCGAGGCTGCCCATGAAAGCCTCTCGCGCGCCGGCGCCGCCCTGGCGGAGGGTCATTCCGAGCTTGCCGCCGAGGATGTCCGACTGGCGCTCCGCGCCCTCGGGCAGGTGACCGGTCGGGTCGACGTCGAGGAGGTCCTGGACCGCCTCTTCGCCACGTTCTGTATCGGGAAGTAGGGGAAGTCGGGGCAAAATGTTTCACGTGAAACATCCGCCGTTTGACCCCTTGCCCCGCCCCCCTTATCTCTCGGCCGAGGCTCGGTTTGCGATGACAAATTCCTTCGACGTGATCGTGGTCGGCGGCGGCCATGCCGGCTGCGAGGCCGCGTCCGCAGCGGCGCGCCTGGGCGCCCGCACCGCCCTCGTCACGCACCGTTTCGCGACGGTCGGCGCGATGTCGTGCAACCCGGCGATCGGCGGCCTCGGCAAGGGCCATCTCGTCCGCGAGATCGATGCCCTCGACGGCCTGATGGGCCGTGTCGCCGATGCCGCCGGCATCCAGTTCCGCCTCCTCAATCGGCGCAAGGGACCGGCGGTGCGCGGTCCCCGTGCCCAGGCGGATCGCAAGCTCTACGCCCGCACGATGCAGGCCGAGATCGCCGCGACGCCGAACCTGACCGTCATCGAGGGCGAGGCCGACGATCTCGTGATTGAGAACGGCCGCGCCGGCGGCCTCGTCCTCGCCGATGGCCGGCGGCTCGCGGCGGCGGCCGTCGTCCTGACTACCGGCACGTTCCTGCGCGGCCTGATCCATATCGGCGAGCGCAAGATTCCCGCCGGCCGCATGGGCGAGGGACCGGCGGTCGGTCTTGCCGATACGCTCAAGCGCTTCGGCTTCCGGCTCGGGCGGCTCAAGACCGGGACGCCGCCCCGCCTCGACGGCCGCACCATCGATTGGGCCGGCGTCGCAAAACAGGCCGGCGACGACGAGCCGGTGCCGTTCTCGGCTCTGACTGGGCGCATCACGACGCCGCAGATCGCGTGCGGCATCACCCGCACGACCGGGCCGGTGCACGACCTCATCCGGGCGAACCTTGCCCGCGCGCCGATGTACTCCGGTGACATCCAGGGCCGCGGGCCGCGCTATTGCCCCTCGATCGAGGACAAGGTCGTCCGCTTCGGCGACCGCGACGG
>DAINQO010000421.1:0-2249 GCA_036742625.1 Microvirga sp. | reverse complement strand
GCTCGACGTCGACGACGGCGTCGTCGAGGAGGGTCTGCGTCGCCGCCGGCTGGGCATAGAGCTCCATCGCCGGGAAGGAGAGCTCGGCGAGCGTCGCGGCATTGGTCTGCGGCCGCGCCGCGGTCTCGCCGATCCAGCCAGCCGAGACGCCGGTGGTCGAGAAGGCGCGCTTGTAGAGCCCGCCCGAGATCGTGCGCACCGAGGCGATGGCGCGGATCGGCGAGATCGCCGAGAGCCGCCGCAGCACCTCGCGCTCGATCGTGTCGGGCACGAGATAGCCGCCGTCCGGCCCCGAGCCCGCCGACAGCGCCTTCGCCTCGAGGCGCTTCAGCCCTGCGGCTTCGCCGGCCCGGACATAGAGGTCGAAGGCCGCCTTGTGCTCGGCGACCGCCGGATCGCGGGCGTCGGCGGCCGCGCCGGCGAGCGCCGGGCGGCGGGCGTCGAGCGTGACGCGGTCGATGCGGCGCGTGTGCTCGTCGAGAACGTCGCCGATGCGGGCGAGCTTCTCCTCGGTGACGACGTCGCCCGAGAGCCTGGTCTCGATCCGCGACAGCCGGCTGTCGTTCGTGTCCTTGAAGGCCTCGAAGGCGCGGGCGAACTCGTCGAAGGCGCGGGAAGCGTCGGCGGCGGGGTCGGCGGATTTGGTCTCGGGGGCAATGCTCATGATCGTTCGGTCCTCTCTCTCTGCACGGTTTGTGAAGGGTTGTTAGGCATTTGTTTCGTCGCGCCGTCCTCGACGAAACAAATCGGCGGGCGGGCGACATCGTCCTGGAACAGGACAGGGTTAAGAGCCGGGATGGGTGCGCTGCGGGGCCTCTGCGGAGGCGCAAACATGAAACTGTTCGGGTATCTCGCCGTCGCGGCTGCGGTCGCGAGCCTTCTCATCGTTTCCTCCGGATTCACGGAGCGGCGCAGCGTCCCGACCTGGGCGCCGAACGCCGTCGTCGCGAAACCGACACCCGCCGTCGCGGCAATCGCTGCGGTCGCGGCCGTGCCGGCCGCCGAGCTCAAGGCGGCGCCGGCCGCCGATCCGAAGGCGGCGCCGGTCGAGACGCCTGCGGCACCGCCGGCGGCGATCGCCGCCCTCCCGGCCTCGCGGTCCTCGACCCCCGATCCCGACGCCACCGGCACGCTGCCGAAGGAGCTCGACGGCCCGCCGAAAGTGCTCCCGGAGGCTGCGCCTACGCACGCGCCGCGCGAGCCCCGGCAGGCGCGCACGCCGCGCCAAACGGCACCGCGGCTGTCCGACGCCGCGCCGGCGCGCCAGGCGCCACCGTCGCGCGAGCCGATCCAGTTCCGCCTCGCCGAAGGCCGCAACTGAGGCGTCAGGCGGGCGCGAACAGGCGCCGCGCCGCCCGGCGGATGACGCCGGCAAGGGCCTCGCTCTTCGCCGCGCCGATGCGGGCGCCCGGCATCATCGGGAAGGTGACGACCGAGATCTCCCACAGATCGAGCCGCTCGAGCCGGCGCAGCCCGGCGCGGTCGGTGCGGGCGCGCTCGACCCGGAAGCCGATCGACAGCCCGTCGATCGCGCCGCCGCGCATCAGCGCATGGATCTCCCGCGCCCGCCCGACCGCGAGGTTGAGCTCGCCGCGGACGCGCAGGCCGCGGGCATCCTCGGCGATGGCGAGCCAGCGCCCGATCGGCTCGGCGGGATCGTGCTGCCACAGCATGCGGACGCCGCCGACGCCGCGGCGCGCGAGGCTCGCCGCAAAGGCGCCGGCTGAGACGACGTCCTTGCCGAGGTCGGCGACCTCGAAAAGGCTGGCATAACCCTCGAAGATCCCGTCCGCGCCGACGCCGGCAAGCGGTGCCGCGAGGAGCTTCGTCTCGCGGGCTGTTCGGGCGTCCATGTCCTTCCGCCGGTCATCCCGGCCGCAGCGAAGCGGAGAGCCGGGATCCATCACCCGCGCGGGGCGGCGCGGATGCATGGGTCCCGGCTCTGCGCCGCTGCGCGGCTTCGCCGGGACGACCGCGGAGAGGTGGCAAACAGTGCTCATCGCGAGCCCTCCCTTCCCGGCCGCGCGCCGCCGCGGGCGCTCTCGAGCTTCTCGAGCGTGCGCAAGAAGTTGCGGAACACGCTGTCCGTCGGCCGACGGCGCGGCTCCGCGGCGGCGCGCGGGACGCGGCTCTCGCCCATTCGGTTCGTCTTCATCGGTCCTCCTCGGAATGGCGGCGGTTGAAGCGCGCGAGCTCGCGCACGAAATCGTCGAAGCGCTGGTTCGAGCGGGCGAGGTCGCGCAGCACCG
>DAINQO010000420.1:0-2249 GCA_036742625.1 Microvirga sp. | reverse complement strand
CCGCTTTCTTGATCCGCCTGCCAAATCGGTGCATGACGGCCCGACCCTCGAAACAGACCCGCCCTTCGGACGACCGCATGTTGGAGCCCCTTCGCGTCGGCGTCGCCGGCCTCGGCACGGTCGGCGCGGCGGTGGTGCGGATCCTTGCGCGCCAGGACAACGCGCTCGCCGAGCGCTGCGGCCGCCCGATCCGGGTCACGGCGGTCTCGGCGCGCGACCGGCTGAAGGCGCGCAGCATCGACATCTCGGGCCATGCCTGGTTCGACGATCCGGTCGATCTCGCGCGCTCGCGGGAGGTCGACTGCGTCGTCGAGCTCATCGGCGGCGGCGACGGCGCGGCGAAGGACACGGTCGAGACCGCGCTCGCCTCCGGCCATCACGTCGTCACGGCGAACAAGGCGCTGCTCGCCAAGCACGGGCTGGCGCTGGCGCCGCTCGCCGAGCGCTGGGGCGTGGCGCTGAGCTTCGAGGCCGCGGCGGCCGGCGGCATCCCGGTCATCAAGACCCTGCGCGAGGCCCTGCACGGCAACGCGGTGTGGCGCGTCTACGGCATCCTCAACGGCACCTGCAACTACATCCTGTCGCGGATGGAGACCGAGGGCCTCGCCTTCGCCGAATGCCTCAAGGACGCGCAGCGGCTCGGCTACGCCGAGGCCGACCCGACCTTCGACGTCGAGGGCTTCGACACCGCCCACAAGCTCTCGATCCTGACGAGCCTCGCCTTCGGCACCGAGATCGACGCCGAGGCGATCTATATCGAGGGCATCTCCAAGATCGCGCCGCTCGACCTCAAGCTCGCCGACGAGCTCGGCTACCGCATCAAGCTGCTCGGCGTCGCCGAGCGCACCCCGTCCGGCGTCGAGCAGCGCGTGCACCCGACGATGGTGCCGAAATCCTCCTCGATCGCGCAGGTCATGGGAGTCACGAACGCCGTCACCATCGACGCCGACGCGGTGCGCGAGCTCACCCTCATCGGCCCCGGCGCCGGCGGCGACGCCACCGCCTCGGCGGTCGTCGCCGACATCGCCGATATCGCCAGCGGCACCATCCGCCCGCCCTTCGGCCGCCCGGTGGCGCGGCTCGAGAAGCCGCAGCGCGCGCCGATGCAGCGCCACGAGGGCGGCTACTACATCCGCCTGACGGTGCCCGACCGGCTCGGCACGGCGGCGGGCGTCGCGCGCCACATGGCGGACGAGGAAATCTCGCTCGAGAGCATCGTCCAGAAGCGCTCGGACATCGCCGCCACCAAGGACCCGCACGGCCGGTCCGGCGCGCCGGTGTCGCTCGTCCTCGTCACCTACGCGGCGACCGAAGCCTCGATCCGCAGGGCGCTCGACAAGATCGCGGCCGACAGCCTCGTCTCCGAGCCGCCGCAGGTGATCCGCATCGAGCGCGAATAGTGCACCAAGCCAAGAACAGGGGAGGCGAACGTCCATGGCGCCAGAGTCCGGCACGAATCATACCGCCATCACCGTCGAACCCGGCAAGATCATCGAGCGCATCCTGACGCTCGAGCTCGTCCGGGTGACAGAGCGCGCGGCCGTCGCCTCGGCGCGGCTGCGCGGTCAGGGGAACGAGAAGGCTGCCGACCAGGCCGCGGTCGACGCCATGCGCCGCGAGCTGAACCGGCTCCAGATCGACGGCACCGTGGTGATCGGGGAGGGCGAGCGCGACGAGGCGCCGATGCTGTTCATCGGCGAGCGGGTCGGCAACCGCCAAGGCCCGAAGGTCGACATCGCCGTCGACCCCCTCGAGGGCACGACGCTCTGCGCCAAGGACATGCCCGGCTCGATCGCCGTCATGGCGATGGCGGAGGCCGGGACGCTGCTTGCCGCGCCCGACGTCTACATGCAGAAGATCGCCATCGGGCCGGGCTATCCCGCCGGCGCCGTCGACCTCGACGCCTCGCCGGAGGAGAACATCCGCGGCCTTGCGAAGGCCAAGGGGGTGAAGCCGAACGAGATTACCGCGCTGATCCTCGACCGGCCGCGTCACCAGGAACTCATCGCCGCCGTGCGCAAGACCGGCGCCGGCGTCCGCCTCATCACCGACGGCGACGTCGCCGGGGTGATCTTCACGACCAACCCCGACAAGACCGGCATCGACATCTATCTCGGCATCGGCGCGGCGCCGGAGGGCGTGCTCGCGGCGGGCGCGCTACGCTGCATCGGCGGGCAGATGCAGGGCCGGCTCATCCTCGACACCGAGGAGAAGCGCACCCGCGCGGCCGGCATGGGCGTCAAGGACCC
>DAINQO010000419.1:0-2270 GCA_036742625.1 Microvirga sp. | reverse complement strand
GGGAGACGGCGTCGGCGCCGACCTTCTCGGCGATCTCGATCTGCTTCTTGGCGATGAGCGGGCGGGCGATCGAGGTGCCGAGGAGATAGAGCCCCTCATATTGCGCGTTCGCCCGGAACATCGGGAAGACGTAGTCGCGCACGAACTCCTCGCGCAGATCCTCGATGAAGATGTTCTCGTCCTTGATGCCGAGGAGCTGCGCCTTGCGCCGCGCCGGCTCGAGCTCCTCGCCCTGGCCGAGATCGGCCGTGAAGGTCACGACCTCGCAAGCGTAGGTGGTCTGCAGCCATTTCAGGATGATCGAGGTGTCGAGCCCGCCGGAATAGGCGAGCACGACCTTCTTGACGGCGCGGTCGGGCATGAGCGTCTCTGGCGTCGGGAGGGCGGCCATCGGCCAAGGTCGGCGGAGTTATAGGCGGACATGGCGGTGGCGCAACCGCGCCCGCAACCGCCAAGCCATCCCGGCGCCGCTTTCGTCTGCCATGCGTCAAGAGAAGCCGTGGAGCATGCGCTTCGCCGCCTTGCCGCCTGCGCGCGAAGCAGGGATGATTCATCGGCTGCCCGGAGATTCTTGATGACGCGGCGTCCGGTTCTCGAGTTCTGGTACGAGTTCGCCTCGACCTACTCCTATCTGTCCGCGATGCGCATCGAGCCGCTCGCCGAAGCCGCCGGCGTCGACATCCGCTGGCGGCCGTTCCTGCTCGGGCCGATCTTCGCGGCGCAGGGCTGGACCTCCTCGCCGTTCAACCTCTTCCCGGCGAAGGGCCGCTACATGTGGCGCGACATGGAGCGTCAGGCGGCGGCGCTTAGGCTGCCGTTCCGCAAGCCCGATCCGTTCCCGCAGAACGCGCTGCTTGCCGCCCGCGTCGCCCTCTACGGCGCCGACCACCCCTGGGGCGCGACCTTCTCGAAGGCGGTCTACCGGGCCGAGTTCGGCGAGGGCCGCGCCATCGCCGAGCCCGGCGCCATCCAGGCGATCGTCGCGCATCTCGGCCTCGACGTCGACCACGTCATGAAGGGCGCCCAGGGCGACGCCAACAAGACCCGCCTCAAGGCCCTGACCGAGGAAGCCCGCTCGCGCGGCATCTTCGGCGCCCCGACCTTCTTTTCCGAGGACGGCGAGATGTTCTGGGGCAACGACCGCCTCGAGCAGGCGCTCGCCTGGACGGCGGGCGAGCGGCCGGGGCGGTGACGCGCCTGCGGAACGCGCACGCCCGGACGGCGTTCTCTCGGGCGAACGGCCGAGCTACGCTCTGGCCCGGTTTCCCATCCGTGGCGTCGATTGCGTTTCCCTAGACCTTCGAGGCCATGGCCATGCCGACCCGCACCTTGATCGTGGGCAATGACGGCGCCAACGTCCTGCAGGGCGGCGCCAGCGCCGAGCTGATCTACGGCTTCGACCCGAACGGACCGCAGGGGAACACCAGCGCGATCGCGGCGACCCGCGTCGCCGCCGGATTGGCAGAGCCCGTCTTTGCGACCGCGCCGCCCGGCGACGTCGGGCGTCTCTTCATCGTCGAGAAGGGCGGCCGCATCCAGATCCTCGATCTCGCGACCGGCGCGATGCTCGCGGCGCCGTTCCTCGATATTACGAGCGAGGTCAATCCATTCGGCGAGCAGGGCCTTCTCGGCCTTGCCTTCCACCCCGACTACGCCACGAACGGGCTCTTCTACGTCTACCTCAGCACGCCCTCCGGCGACGCCGAGGTGCGCCGCTACCAGGTCTCGGCCGGCGACCCGAACCGCGCCGACGCAGCGACGGCGCAGCTCGTCACCGCCTTCGACTATCCGGCGACGAGCGCCAATCACCGCGCCGGGTGGATCGGCTTCGGTCCGACGACATGCTCTACGTCGCGACCGGCGACGGCGGCATCGATCCGGGGACGGCGCAGCGCCTCGACACCCCGCTCGGCAAGATCCTGCGCCTCGATATCGACCCCGACGCCTTCCCGGCCGATCCGAGCCGGAACTACGCCGTCCCGGCCGACAATCCGGCCGTAATCGACGGCATCGCCGGCAGCGCCGCCGGGACCGGGTTCTACGCCGCCGGCCTGCGCAACCCGTTCCGCGACGGCTTCGACCGCGGCCTCGGCGACCTCTTCATCGGCAATGTCGGCCAGGCCTCCTTCGAGGAGATCAACCTCGGCCGCGCCGGCGCGAATTACGGCTGGCCGGCGACCGAGGGCTTCTTCGACCAGGCCGCCTTCCCGAGCTTCACGCAGCCGATCCACGCCTATGCGCACGGCAGCGGCGCGTCGGTCACCGGCGGC
>DAINQO010000418.1:0-2295 GCA_036742625.1 Microvirga sp. | reverse complement strand
CGGTCCACGTTCGGGGCCGCATGCGCGAGATGCGCCGTTTCTGGCAGCGCCAGCGCGCGCTCGCGGCGCAGCGCGCCAAGGAAGGGTCGTGACGCCGCGTGGGGGAACGCGCCGGAGCCGGCGGCGGCCGCGAGCCGCTCCCCGGCGCTACGGCATTCACGCATTGAAGGTCGGCGGCGCGCACCTCCCCTCCCCCCGCTCGGCGAAGCCGAGTGGCGGGGAGGGCCGACTCGGGGCGCGGCCCGAGCGGGGTGGGGGGCGCTTCCCCGAGGCGCTTCGTCGATGGAAAAGCGCAGGTATCGATGGGCGCCCTGGCCCAACCGCTGCATCGTTCTCGGCGCCCTCTCGCCTCGCCCAGCCACCCCCACCCCTGCCCCTCCCCGCCACTCGGCTTCGCCGAGGGGGGAGGGAGGAGCGAGAAGTCGACATGTGTGAATCCGCTAGCCCGGGCGGGAGCGTTGGCAGCCCGTTCACAAGCGCGACATTTCCGACGCCGGACAGGCATCGAAACGCGGCCGTCCGGCGTTCGTTCATAAGGCTTTCATCGGCGTGTGCGACGATCGCATCGGGTAGGGAAGTACGGTCATGTTGTGGGACGGGATCGCCCGTCGCGCGTTCGGGCTCGGCGACGGTGGAGGCGGAGAAGGCGTGACCCAGATCGCTGCCGAACGCGAGCCCCGCTCGAAGCTGAAGATCGGCCTGGCGCTCGGCGGCGGCGCCGCCCGCGGCTGGTCGCATATCGGCGTGATGCGGGTCCTCCAGCGCGAAGGCATCGTCCCCGACGTGATCGCCGGCTCCTCGGTCGGCGCCGTCGTCGCCGGCTGCTATGCGGCCGACAAGCTCGACCAGCTCGAGGAATTCGCGGTCTCGCTGACGAAGCGCCGCGTCATGGGCCTGCTCGATTTCCACATCACCGGCTCCGGGCTCATCGCCGGCGACCGGCTGCGCCGGCTCCTCGAGCACGACCTCGCCGACCTGCGGATCGAGAACCTGCCGCTGCGCTTCGCGACGATCGCGACCGAGCTCGGCACCGGCCACGAGATCTGGATCACCCGCGGACCGCTCGTCGAGGCGCTCAGGGCCTCCTATGCCCTGCCCGGCGTGTTCGATCCGGTGAGGCTCGGCGGCCGCTGGCTGATGGACGGCGCGATCGTCAACCCGATCCCGGTCACCACCGCCCGGGCGCTCGGCGCCGACCTCGTCGTCTGCGTCAACCTCAACGGCGACATCCGCATCCGCGGCACGGTCATCCAATCGCACTCGGCCGAGATCGAGGAGAGCGACGAGATCATCGAGGCGGCGACCGAGGAGCGCCGGCGCTGGAGCGTCCTCAATCCGATGCTCGGCAGCCGCAGCCGCCGCAGCATGGCCGCGCCCGGCATCGCCAGCGTCATGGTCGACGCCTTCAACATCACCCAGGACCGCATCGCCCGCTCGCGCCTCGCCGGCGATCCCCCCGACATCATGATCTCGCCGAAGCTGTCGCCGGTCGGGCTGTTCGAGTTCCACCGCGCCGAGGAATGCATCGAGCTCGGCAAGCAGGCGACCGAGCGCGTCCTGCCCGACCTGTTCGAGCTGATGCGCGACACGGCGCGCGTCGGCTAAAGGCTCAGGCGGTCGCGATATACTCGCGCAGGGCCTGATGCTCGGCCTCGATCTCGGCGACGCGATGCTTGACGACATCGCCGATCGAGATGATGCCGCACAGCCGGCCGTTCTCGACCACCGGCATGTGGCGGAACTTGCGCTGCGTCATCTCGTCCATGAGCTCGTTGATGGTCGTCTGGCGGGTGCAGGTCACGACCTTGCCGGTCATGTGCTGCGACACCGGATGCTCGAGCGCGGCAGCGCCACCGCGCGCCACGGCGCGGACGATGTCGCGCTCGGACAGGATGCCGAGCACGGCCTCGTCGGGGCCGCCGACGATGACGGCGCCGATCCTCTTCTCGGTCAGCGCGCGAGCCGCGTCGGCCAACGTCCGGCTCGGCTCGATCGTCAGGACGTCCCGCCCTTTCGCCATGAGAATGTGCTCGACGTTCATCGCTTTCCTCCGCTGGTCCCGGCGCCGCGGCGGGGCCGCTTATTAGACCATAGTGGTAAGGCGCGAGCGGGCTGGCAAGTGTCGCGACGGCAGGTGGCGCGTCGCGACGCCGGGCAGGTCCGGCTAGCGGCGGTCGAGCCAGGGAAACAACAGCAGCCCGACGATGAAGCCGCCGATGTGGGCCTCCCAGGCGACGGAGGCGTCGGTGATGCCGAGCGGCGCGGCGGCGAGCCCGAACAGGAGGTTCGACGCGA
>DAINQO010000417.1:0-2307 GCA_036742625.1 Microvirga sp. | reverse complement strand
AAGATGACGTCGATCCATGGCGGGCTCCTGAGTTTCGAGCGGCGCGGTCCCGGCGATCGCCGTCCGCGCCGCGCCGTCGCTAACGTCATGGCGGAAGCACGGTTTCAGCTTGGGCGTTGCGTCGGCGCATTTCGCGCCTGCGCCGCGGCGTAACCGGCGGGAAATATTTCGCGACATCGCCGCGAAACCAAATCCGCGTACTCACTCGGTCAACGCTTCGTCACGAAGCGCAGCCGGCGGCGCGGATCCCCGCCCCGCCCTCCCGCGCCGCCGGCATAAGAATTACCGGAGAGGACCAGTGTCGAACCTTGATTGGCGGCCGATCGCCACCGCGCCGGCGGATGAGGACATCATGGTGTTCTCGGCCCGCTGGGGCGCCCTCATCGCCGAGTACTCGAGCGAATACGGGCAGTGGTTCCCGCGCATGCAATGCCCGGTTGCGCTTCACGGCGAGGCCGACGGCGTCAGCCATTGGATGCCGCTGCCCTCCGCCCCCGAGACGCACCGCGCCCCGGTCCGCGGCCTGAAGTTCACGACTCGCGTTAACGACGGCTTCCGCGTTTCCGCCTGAGGCGCTCCCTGAGGCGCTCCTGCCGCCTCAGCTGTGGGCGAACACGTCGGTGTCGCCCCAGCCGGCGAGATCGAGCCGCGCCCGCGTCGGCAGGAACTCGAAGCAGCGCCGCGCCAGCTCCGTCCGTCCCTCGCGCGCCAGATAGAGGTCGAGCTTCTCCTTGAGGGCATGGAGATGCAGCACGTCGGAGGCGGCGTATTCGAGCTGCGCCGGCGTCAGCACCTCCGCCCCCCAATCCGAGGATTGCTGCTCCTTCTGCAGGTTGACGTTCAGGAGCTCGCGCACGAGGTCCTTCAGCCCGTGCTTGTCCGAATAGGTGCGGGTCAGCTTCGAGGCGATCTTGGTGCAGTAGACCGGCCCCGGCATGACGCCGAGCCGGTGATAGAGCACGCCGAGGTCGAAGCGCGCGAAATGGAAGATCTTCTCGACCGCGGGATAGGCGAGGAGCCGGGCGAGCCGCTCCGGCCGCGGTCCCTCCTTGACGATCTGCACCACGTCGGCGTTCCCGTCGCCGCCGGAGAGCTGCACGACGCAGAGGCGGTCGCGGTGCGGATTGAGCCCGAGGGTCTCGGTGTCGATCGCGACGGCAGCGCCGGCCGCGTAATCCTCGGGCAGGTCGCCGCGGTGGAAGCGGATGGTCATCAAGGGCCTCGCACCCGCCGGCTTGGAGGCGTGCTCAACCGCCTGGATGTCGCTTGAGAACCCACCCCCGCGGGTCAGCGCGCTGTAGCAGCGGCCCCGCGGCGCCGCAAGGAGCGGACGCCAAATCGCCGCCGCCGCCGGCGCCGCGGCTGGCTCAGTACTGCAGCGCCGCCTTGGCTTCGCGCAGCTGGACGATCGTCGAGTCGGCGGCGTCCTTGAAGGCCTGGTCGTGGCTCGCGTCGCGCTGCATCTCGACGTTCAGGATCTCCTGCTCGATACTCTCCGGGGTGAGCTCGGAGGGGGCAAGCGCGCGCTCGGCCAGGACCGTCACGGCCGCCTGATTGATGTCGGCAAAGCCGCCGCGGACGAGCACCCGGGTGCCGTGGTTCTTGTGATCGGTGATGACGATGAAGCCGGTCTTGAGCGCCGTCATGACCGGCGCGTGGCCGGGAAGCACGGTCATGTCGCCCTCCGTGCCGGGCAGCATCACGGCGTCGACCGGGCCCGAATAGAGCACCCGCTCGGGGGCGACGAGCTCGAACTGTAAGGTCGCCATCGCTTATCCATCCGTGTCATCCCGGCCGAAGCGAAGCGCAGAGCCGGGATCTTGGCCGAAGTCGCCTGTGGAGGGAGTCGGACGCGGCTTTCGCCGCGCCTGCGGTGACGCGCCAGGCGGCGCGTCACTTCTTCTCGGGGGTCTTCGCCTTGTTGAGCGCGGCGCCGAGGATGTCGCCGAGCGAGGCGCCCGAATCGGCCGAGCCGTACTGGGCCATCGCCTCCTTCTCCTCGGCGACCTCGAGCGCCTTGATCGACAGCGTGACGCGGCGCGCCTTGCGGTCGAACTGCGTCACGCGGGCGTCGACCCGCTCGCCGGCCGCGAAGCGCTCGGGGCGCTGGTCGGCGCGGTCGCGGGCAAGCTCGGCGCGGCGGATGAAGGTCGAAAGGTCGGTGTCGACGATCTTCACCTCGAGGCCGGAATCCTTCACCTCGAGCACCTCGCAGGTGACGACCTGACCCTTCTTGATCTCGCCGGCGTCCGCGAAGGGATCGCCCGCGAGCTGCTTGATGCCGAGCGAGATGCGCTCCTTCTCGAC
>DAINQO010000416.1:0-2330 GCA_036742625.1 Microvirga sp. | reverse complement strand
CGGCGCTCTCGTTTCCATGTTGCTCTCAGGAGGATGTGGTCATGAGAACCTACGACTTTTCTCCCCTCTACCGCTCGACCGTCGGCTTCGACCGGCTGTTCGACATGCTGGACCAGACGGCGCGTGCCGAATCGACGCCGAACTGGCCGCCCTACAACATCGAGCGGACCAGCGAAGACGACTATCGCATCACGATGGCGCTGGCGGGCTTCTCCCCGGGCGAGATCGAGCTCGTCCAGAAGGAGAACACCCTGTTCGTCGCCGGCCACAAGAACGCCGAACAGGAGCAAGGCGCTGAGGTCCTGCACCGGGGCATCGCGACGCGGTCCTTCCGGCAAAGCTTCAACCTTGCCGAACATGTCAAGGTGGTCGGTGCTCACTTCGAGAACGGCCTGTTATTTATCGACCTCAAGCGCGAGGTGCCTGAGGCTCTAAAGCCGCGCCGGATCGAGATCGCGGCTGGATCCGGCCCATCGAGCGTGACCAACGTCACGACCCTGGATCAGAGCAAAGTCGCGTAAGCGCTCCCGTTCCGACGCGCTTACGGCGCCTTACCCCTCGGTGTCGGTTTCTGTCCGCCCGAGGGGTCTCAGCGTTTCCGGCCGGTGAGCGGCCGCAAGCGGCGTGATCATCAACCGGCAGCGACTCGACCTCTGCCTTTCGCCAGAGGTAGAAGAGGTCGCTTTCCGGGATCGATACATCGATGGCCAGTTCCGCGCGGCGCGAGATCGTTCTCATCAACGCCGCCCACCTGTTGACCCACTACTCGCTCCTGATCCTTCCGACCGCGGTGCTCGCCATGGCGCGCCCGGGAGGGGAATTCGGGTCCGAATACGGGCCGGTCGTCGCGCTCGCGACCGGCATGTTCGTGCTCTACGGTATCGGCTCGCTGCCGCAGGGGTGGCTCGCGGCGCGGTTCGGCCGCAGCGCCATGATGGCGGCGTTCTTCTTCGGCACCGGGCTTGCGCTCGCGGCGGCGGGATTCGCATCGAGCCCGCTGACGCTCGCTCTGACGCTTGCGGCGGCGGGGTTGTTCGCGGCGATCTACCATCCGATCGGCACCGCGATGCTGGTCGAGGCGGCGGGCGACCGGGTCGGGCGCGCGATCGGCGTCAACGGCGTGTTCGGCAACTTCGGCGTCGCGCTGGCGCCGGTCGTGACCGCGTTCCTGGCGCAGGAGATCGGCTGGCGCGCGGCCTTCGTCGTGCCGGGGCTGATCTGCTTCGGGCTCGGGGCGGCATGGCTCGTCCAGCCGCCGCATGATGCGGCTCGCCAGAACGCCGCCCGGCCCTTTCCCGAGATCCCGCCGCCCCTCGTCCGCCGCGCGGTCCTCGTGCTGCTCCTGATCGCGGTCGTCTCCGGCCTCGTTTTCAACGCCTTCACGATCCTGATCCCGAAGCTGATGCAGGAGCGGCTTGCCGGCGATCCCCGGCTCCTGCCGATCGTCGGTGTCCTCGCTTTCGCGGTGACGTTGTGCGGAGCCGCGACCCAGTTCACGGTCGGGCGGCTCCTCGACCGCACGACGCTGAAGCGCATCTTCCTGCCGCTGGCGCTGATTCTCGCGCCGGCGATGGTGGCGCTGTCGTTCGCGCAAGGCTGGCCGGTGCTGCCGCTCGCCGGCATCGTCGCGGCGACGATCTTCGGCCAGGTCACGGTCAACGAGACCATGACGGCGCGCTACATCTCGCCGGCGCTTCGCGCCAAGATGTACTCGGTGCGCTTCTTCGTCGGCTTCCTCGGCGCGGCTGCCGCGGCGCCGCTCGTCGGTTTCCTTCACGAGCGCACCGGCAGCCTCAATGCGGCAATCGTGGTGCTCGCCGGCTTCGCGCTCGTGACGCTCGCCTGCGCGCTGTTCTTCCCGGACCGGCCGGAGGAGCTCAGGCCCGAGCTGTGGAGCGCCGTGCCGGCGCCGGGGGAGTAGCGCCAGGGCAACCACTCTTCACGTTCGCGAAACGCGCTTTCAAGTGCGCCGGAAATGCGGCACTCTCCCCTGCCGCCGCCATTTTTTCCTGACGGCGTCTCAATGCGTCGCGTGTCGAGTTTCGCATCAATAGAATCGGGGAAACGCCATGTCACAGCACAAGGTCCGCGATGCCGAGTCCGCGACGCTGTCGCGCCGCACCGTCATCGGAGCGCTCGGAGCCGGGATTGCCGTTGCGGGCTCCGGCGCCTCCCTGGCGCAGCCGGTTGCGCCGCCGACCACGATCACGAACCCGCCGCGCGACTTCAGCCGCCGCGGCGCACCGACGACCTATTTCACCGACCCCGACATCCTCACGGTCGATCCGGTGTTCGACGGCATCGCGCAACCGAACAGCGCCATCCAGCGC
>DAINQO010000415.1:0-2339 GCA_036742625.1 Microvirga sp. | reverse complement strand
CCACTCGCCGCCCTCATAGGCGCTCTCCGCCACGATGCCGCGCGGGATCTGCGGCGCCGTGGTGCGGATCGCCGCGACGACGAAGGGGTCGAAGGATTTGAGCGCCACCGGGCCCCTGTAGCCCGAAACGACGTCGACCGTGCGGTGCGTGAGCGCCGGATCGTTGTCGAACCGGCTCTTGATCTCGATCACGAGCGGCGTCGCCCCGGCGACGCGGCCGAGAAAGGCCGCAAGCGTCGGGATTGCCTCCGCGGCGCCGCGGATGGCGGTCGCGGCGAGGTCGGCGGCCTTGCGCTCGCGCACGAGTCCGGTCGCGGCGGTGAGCCGGTCGAGCGCGAAGTCGTGGAACACGACGGCCTCGCCGTCGGCCGTGTCCTGCACGTCGCATTCGATCGCGAATCCGCCCGCGATCGCGGCGTCGGCGGCGGCGAGCGTGTTCTCGATCAGGCCGGCGGCGGGGTCATGCAGTCCGCGATGGGCGATCGGGCGCGCGACGAGCCAATCCGGCGCGCTCATCGGACCTCGAACATCGCCTCGACTTCGACCGCGGCGTCGAGCGGCAGCTCGGCGACGCCGATTGTCGAGCGCGCGTGCCGGCCGCGGTCGCCGAGCACCGCGACCATCAGGTCGGAGGCGCCGTTCATCACCTGCGCCAGCGCCGCGAAGCTCGGCTCGGCGTTGATGAAACCGCCGAGCCGCACGCAGCGGACGATGCCCCCGAGATCGCCCATCGCGGCGCGCATCTGGGCCAGGACATTGATGGCGCAGAGCCGCGCCGCCGCCTGGCCTGCCTCGAGCGCCACCTCGCGCCCGAGCTTTCCCTTATGGGCGTCGGCGATCTTGCCGTCCGGCCCGAAGCAGATCTGGCCCGAGACGACGACGAGATTCCCGGTGCGCACGAAGGGCAGGTAGTTCGCGACCGGCGCCGCCGCGGCCGGCAGCGTGATGCCGAGTTCCTGCAAACGTCGATCCGTCGCGCCCATCGCCTTCTCCGCGCCACCTTTGCCCCTTCTGGCCTATGCGGATAAGCGGAGCAAGGGCGCGCGCCGCCCGAGCGTTGCCGCGACTCGCGGCGCGGCTTATCGTCCGTAATCTCGAACCGAAGGAGACAGCATGCGGGTCCTGTGGACCGCCGTCCCGGCGCTCGCCGCCCTTGTTGCGACCGGCCTTGCCGCGACCGGCTTTGCCGCGAGCGCCGCGCCGACCTCGCTCGCGCCGCACCGGGTGGTGTACGACCTGTCGCTCGCCAAGGCGACCGGCACGCGCGGGGTCGAGAACGCCCGCGGCCGCATCGCCTTCGATTTCCTCGGCGACAACTGCGAAGGCTACGCGCTCACCTATCGCCAGGTGACGGTGCTCGAGAGCGGCGAGGTCGGATCGAAGACCTCCGACATGCGCACCGCCACCTTCGAGACCGGCGACGGGCGGAGCTTCCGGTTCCGGACCGATTCCGAGATCGAGGGAGCGGCGGCGAAGAAGCTCGACGGCGACGCCGAGCGCCGGCGCGAGGGCGGCCTCGCGGTGCGGCTGAAGCAGCCGAAACCCGAGCGCTTCACCTTCGGCGACGATCCGTTGTTCCCCTCCGACCACATGAAGCGGCTGATTGCGGCGGCACGCGCCGGCGAGACCACCTTCTCGATCAAGGTCTTCGACGGCTCCGACGACGGCCACAAGGTCTACGACACGCTCGCCGTGATCGGGCGCCGGCTCGAGCCGGGCGCCGAGGAGGCGATCGACGCGCCGCTGCGGATCGCGGCGATGCAGAAGCTCGCGCGCTGGCCGGTGACGCTCAGCTATTTCACCCCCGGGCGCGGCGAGCAGACCCCGGTCTACACGATCACGTTCGAGCTCTACGAGAACGGCGTCAGCCGGGCCCTCAAGCTCGACTACGGCGAGTTCGCGCTGAAGGGCGACGTCGCCCAGTTCGAGCTGAAGGAATCGGCGAGCGCCTGTCAGCGCTGAAGGCGGAAGCCGAGACCGCGTTGGACCACGGCCTCCCCGAACTTCTCGCGCAGACGATCGACGGCCGCCTCGCGCTTTGCGTCGCGCACCACCTCGGGGTCGGCGAGGTCGCCGCGATCGGCCTCGGCGGCGTCGCGCAGGTCGGCGGCGCCGACGCCGATGAGGCGGAAGGCGGTGCCGTCGCATTCGGCCCGCAGCAGCCGAAGCGACGCGTCGTAGAGCCGGCCGGCAAGCTGCGTCGGCGGCAGCCCCGAGGCGGTGCGCGTGCGCAGCCGGAACTGCGCGTCCTTGAGCTTGAGGACGACGCTGCCGCCGGCGAGGCCTGCCGCCTTCAGCCGCCGCGACACCCGCTCGCACAGGCGCCACAGGATCGACTG
>DAINQO010000414.1:0-2357 GCA_036742625.1 Microvirga sp. | reverse complement strand
GCCTGGATGGTGACGTCGAGCGCCGTCGTCGGCTCGTCGGCGATGAGCAGCACCGGGTCGTTCGACATGCCCATGGCGAGCACGACGCGCTGGCGCATGCCGCCCGAGAACTGGTGCGGGTAGCTGTGGATCGCGCGCTCGGGCGCGTTGATGCCCATCCGGCCGAGCATCTTCACGGCCCGGTCGGTCGCCTGATCGCCGGTGTAGTTGCCGTGGACCACCATGGTCTCGACGAGCTGGCGAGCGATGCGCAGCACCGGGTTGAGCGAGGTCATCGGGTCCTGGAAGACCATCGCCATGCGGCCGCCGCGGAGGTTGCGCATCTCCTCCGGGTCGGCGCCGAGGACATCGCGGCCCTGGAAGCGGATCTCGCCGCCGACAATCCGGCTCGGCTCCTCGAGAAGCCGCATCAGCGAGAGTGCGGTGACGCTCTTGCCCGAGCCCGATTCGCCGACGATGCCGAGCGCTTCGCCGGCCGCGACCGAGAAGCTGACGCCGTCGACCGCCCGCACCACGCCCTCGTCGGTGAAGAACTGGGTCTTGAGGTTGCGGACCTCGAGGACGGGCGTCGCGAGCCCGGCCGCGCTCGGCTTCACCGCGACGTTCACCGGCGCCTCGATTTCGGGTCGAGCCAGTCGCGGATGCCGTCGCCGAGAAAGTTGAAGCCGAGCACGACCGTCAGGATGGCGATGCCCGGGAAGGTCGCGACCCACCATTGCGAGACGAGCTCGCGGCCCTCGGCCACCATCGAGCCCCATTCCGGCGTCGGCGGCACGACGCCGAGGCCGAGGAAGGACAGCCCGGCGAAGGTGATGATGGCGTTGCCGACGTCGAGCGTGACGAGCACGATCAGCGGCCCGACCGCGTTCGGGATGATGTGGCGCAACAGGATGCGGGCCGGGCTGAAGCCGATGACCATCGCCGCCTCGACGTATTCCTGCGACCGCTGGACGATGACGAGGCTGTGCGCGAGCCGCGCGAATTTCGGCCACCACACCACCAGCATGGCGATGATGGTGTTCGTCGTGCCGATGCCGAGCGCCGCCGCGATCGCGAGCGCCAGGATGATCGGCGGAAAGCACAGCACGAGGTCGGTGAGCCGCATGATCAGCTCCTCGATCCGGCCGCGGGCATACGCCGCAATCCCGCCGAGGAGCGTTCCGACGGCGGCGGCGACGAGGACGACGACGATGCCGGTCGTGAGCGAGATGCGCGCGCCATGGAGGAGGCGGGTGAGCACGTCGCGACCGAGCGCGTCGGTGCCGAGCCAATGCGCCGGCGACGGCGGCTGAAGGCGGACCGTCACGTCGACCGCGTCCGGGTGATAGGGCGTGAGCAGCGGCGCAAAAAGGGCGATCAGGATCCAGGCGAGGATGATCGCCGCGCCGGCTGCCGCGAGCCCGTAGCGCCGGCGCCAGCGCTGACCGCGGCTCCGCACCGGCGCCACCGCGAGCGCGGTCGAGTGCGAATCGACGAGCGCCGTCACCGCACCACCCGCGGGTCGAGGAGGGCGTAGCTGATGTCGATCAGGAAGTTGATCACGAGGTAGACCAGCGCCACGACGAGGGTGATGCCCATGATGGCGGGGAAATCGAGCGCAGCGGCGCTGCGGAAGGTGTAGCGGCCAAGGCCCGGCCAGGAGAAGATCGTCTCGGTCATGACCGCGCCGGTCAGGAGGTTCGCATAGGCGAGGCCGCCGAGCGTCACGACCGGGATCAGCGCGTTCGGCAGCACGTGGCCGCGAACGATGGTGCGCTCGCGCAGTCCCTTGGCGCGCGCGACGCGGACGTAATCCTGGCCGATGGTCTCGAGCATGCTCGCCCGGGTCGTGCGGGTGATCAGGCCCAAGGTGGCCGCGGCGAGCACGATCGAGGGCAGCACGAGATGCGCGGCGGCGTCACGGAACGCCTCCCAATCGCCGGCGATGACCGAGTCGACGAGGTAGAGACCGGTCACGGTCTTCGGCGCGAAGGCGATCGGGTCGAGCCGCCCGGGGCCGGGCGCGATCTCGAGCCCGCCGTAGAACACCGCCAGCATGATGAAGGCGAGCCAGAACGTCGGCGACGAGACGCCGATCAGCGACACCACGCGCGCCAGGTGATCGATCCAGCTGTCGCGCCGCACCGCCGCCAGGATGCCGAGCGGGATGCCGATGACGAGCGCGAGCAAAAATCCCGCGGTCGCGAGCTCGAGCGTCGCCGGCGCGAACTGGGCGATGTCGGCGAGGACGGGGCGTTGCGAGGCGATCGATTGCCCGAGATCGCCGGCGAGGAGGCCGCGCAGGAAGATCAGGTATCGCTGCCACAGCGGCAGGTCGAGGCCGTATTTCGCCCGCCATTCGGCGACGACCGCCTTGT
>DAINQO010000413.1:0-2359 GCA_036742625.1 Microvirga sp. | reverse complement strand
GTGCGGCTCGAGCCCGTCCGGCTCGAATCGCATTCGACATCAGCATGGCTAAAAATGTCCCAAGCGAGGCGTTTGCGGGGCCGCTCTGCCCTACAGGTTGCGATGGCGTTAACGGCGGTGTTCTGCCTCGCCGAGGCGGGCGTTCGGGCGCAACCGCTCGACGACCTGCCGCCGGTCATCGGTGCGAGCGAGGTGTTCGTCGCGGACGAGCGCTCAGGCTTCGGGCTGCGCGGCTTCGATCCGGTGAGCTATTTCCTCAGCCCCATGCCGCTGCCCGGGCGCGAGGGGGTCGAGCTGATCTGGGGCGGCGTTGCCTGGCGCTTCGCCTCGGAGGCGAACCGCGAGGCGTTCGCGCGCGATCCCGAAGTCTACGCGCCGCGGATCGGCGGTTACGATGCCGGCGCCGCGGCGGAAGGGCGGCTCGTTGCCGCCGACGCGACCCTGTTCGCGATCCGCGACGGGCGCCTCTATGTCTTCCGCGGCGAGCGCTCGCGGGCCCGCTTTAAGGCCGATGCGTCGCTCGCCGGCAAGGCCGAGGCGCGTTGGCCGGAGCTTAGGCGCGACCTCGTCCGCGGCTGATCAGGCCGCCGCGAGCGGCAGGTTGAGGAGCGGCGCGAGCGCCGCGTCGCCGAGCGCCGCGAACGGGCCGTTGAGATAGCCGCGCGCGTGGTGGCCGTAGGTCATGACGCTGCCGCCGGCCGCGACGACGCAGCCGCCGGCGCGGGTCAGCACATGGTCGCCCGCCGCCGTGTCCCACTCCATCGTCGGGCCGCAGCGCACATAGACGTCGGCCTCGCCCGAGGCGATGAGGCAGAACTTCACCGCCGAGGAGGCGGTGCGGCGCGTGCCGATCGAGAGCTCGCGCAGGCAGGCGTCGGTCGCCTCGTCGCCATGGCGCCGGCTGACGAGCGCGACGAGGTTTCCGGCCGGCGCCGCCCGGACCCGGACCGGCGCCCAGTCGAGCGCGCCGCCGCGCGGCGGGATCGCGGCCGCCTTTGCGGTCGCTCCGGCAATCCAGACCTTCTTCAGCGCCGGCGAGGCGACCGCCGCCGCAACCGGCCGGCCCGCCGAGACGAGGGCGATGTTGACGCTGTACTCGCCCTCGCCATACAGGAAGTCGCGGGTGCCGTCGAGCGGATCGACGAGGAAGAAGAGGTCGCCCGGCAGGACCGCGTTGGCGGTCTCCTCGGCGACGGCGGGCACCTGCGGCCAGGCCTCGGCGAGGCGGCGCAGGATCAGCTCCTCGGCGGCGATATCCGCCGGCGTCGTCGGGCTGCCGTCGGCCTTGGTCCGGAACTCGCGCCGCTTCTCGAAGCCTTGCAGCAGGCACCCGGCCTCGAGCGCGATGGCGCCGAGGCCGAGCGCGATCCCGTCCCGGGCCTCCTCGTCGAGCCTCATGCGCTTCCCTGTGCGTTGCGCCCGCGCCCGATCCTTGGATCGCTTTCGCGAATCGTCAATGCCCGCTATCCGGGAGCGTTCCTTTTACCGGCTTCGGGGCGGAGCCGAAGCGCGCGGCGCTCGAATTCACCGCCCGAAGCGCCTTCGGAGCCGATTTGATGGCAAGCGTCACCCTCGATTCGCTCGATCTCGCGGCGCTGCTGTGCTCGCGCGTGTGCCACGACGTGATCTCCCCGGTCGGCGCGATCGTCAACGGCCTCGAGGTCCTGGAGGACGAGAACGAAGCCTCGATGCGGGAGTTCGCCCTCGACCTCATCCGCAAGAGCGCCCGCCAGGCCTCGGCCCGGCTGCAGTTCGCCCGGCTCGCCTTCGGCGCCGCGGGCTCGGCCGGCGCCTCGATCGACCTCGGCGACGCCGAGCAGGTCACCAAGGGCATGTTCACCGACGACAAGGTGGCGCTGTCGTGGGAGGGCCCGCGGGCGCTCCTGCCGAAGAACAAGGTCAAGCTTCTCCTCAACCTCGTCGTCCTGGCGTCGAACGCCATCCCGCGCGGCGGCGCGATCGCGGTCAAGATCGCCGGCGACGCAGCCGCGGCCGAGTTCACGCTCACCGCCAAGGGCCCGAACGCCCGCATCCCGGCCCATGTCGAGGGGCTGCTCGCCGGCACGCCGGAAAGCGGCAGCGTCGACGCCCACGCCATCCAGCCCTTCTATACCGGCCTGATCGCGCAAGCCGCCGGGATGCCGGTGACCTTCTCGATCGAGGGCGACGAGGTGACGATCAGGGCGGCGCCGGCGGCCTGAATTACGGTTACGGGCAGCTTTACGGCCGCCCGTCTCAACCCATCATAAACCCATCCGGGCGAAACTCTCCGCGCATGCCGTTTGCGTTGCGTGCGTTGGGTTTGAGTCGAGATGGACGATCTGTTGCGCGAGTTTCTGACCGAAACCGGCGAGCATCT
>DAINQO010000412.1:0-2360 GCA_036742625.1 Microvirga sp. | reverse complement strand
GACCGGCTCGCCGTTGACGGTGAGCGAGATGTCGACCGGCGCGGTCATGCGGCTCCTCCCGCCTCTCCCGGACGGAGAGGCCGAGAGGCGCCGGAAGGCGCCTCCGGGTGAGGGATCACGGCCTTGCGGCAGAAGACGCGGATGCGGCGGCGGCGCCGTATGAGGCGGCACCGTAACCCCTCACCCGGTCGCGGCTGTCGCCGCGACTCGACCTCTCCCTCCGGGAGAGGCGCGGCGCGTGCCGCCGAGCCGATCATGCCGCCCTCTCCGCCGAGCCCGGCACGAGCGCGTGCACGGCGCGCCGCAGCAGAACGCGGGCGAGGTGGAGGCGCGTCGCGGCGCTTGCCTGCAGGTCGTCCTGGGGCGCGAGATCCTCGGCGAGCGCGTCTTGCGCGTCAGTGATCGCGGCGTCGGTGATCGGCCGGCCCTCGAGCGCCGCTGCGGCGCGCCGGGCCAGCATCGCGGTCGGCCCGACGGAGAAGAACGCGAGCCGCAGACGACTGAGTCCGCCGTCGCGCATCGCGCCCTGCGCCGCCACCCCGACGAGGGCGTAGTCGCCGCTGCGGCGCGCCAGCTCGAGAAAGGCGCAGGGCTCGTCCGCGCCGACCGCGGGGATGTCGACGCGGGTGAGGATCTCGTCCGGACGTAGCGCCGTCTCGAAGATGCCGGTGAAGAACTCCTCCGCCGCGACCTGCCGCTCGCCATCGGGCCCGGCGATCGTCATGCGGGCGCCGAGCGCGAGGCAGCAGGCCGGCAGCTCGGAGGCCGGATCGGCGTGGGCGAGGTTGCCGCCGAGCGTGCCGCGGTTGCGGATCGCCGCATGCGAGAGATGCGGCATCGCCGCCGCGATCAAAGGCAGGTGCCGCGCGATCTCGGGCGCGCGCATCAGCTCGACGTGGCGCGTCAGCGCGCCGATGCGCACCGTCCCGTCGGCGACCGCGATGCCCTTCAGCTCGGCGAGGCCGCCGATGTCGACGAGGAGCTTCGGCGCGAGAAGCCGCAGGTTCAGCGCCGGGACAAGGCTCTGCCCGCCGGCCAGGATCTTCGCCTCGTCGCCATGCCGGCGCAGGAGCGCGAGCGCCTCGCCGAGCGAGCGCGGGCGGACGTAGTCGAAAGCCGGCGCCTTCACGGGCCCTACTTGATCGCGAGCGGGTTGATCGGCGAGCCGGTGCCGCCGGTGATGACGAGCGGCGGGCCGGTGAAGAAGAACTCGTAGACGCCGTCCTTCGCGCAGTCCTCGGCGAGCTCGGCGAGGTAGAACATCTCGCCCATCGTCAGGCCCATCGCCGGGATCACGACCCAGTGCCAGGGCTGCTGCACTTCCGCGGTCTCGTTCGGCCGCACCTCGACGCCCCAGGTGTCGGAACAGATGCCGGCGATCTCCTTCTCCTGGCACCAGTAGCAGTTCTCGAACTTGACGCCCGGCGCCGGGCCGCCGGCGTAGTCGCCCCACTTCTTCTCCGCGAGGCAGCGCTCCATCTGGCCGGTGCGGACGATGACGAAATCGCCTTTTCGCACCTCGACGCCTTGCGCCTTCGCGGTCGCGTCGAGCTCGTCGTTTGAGATGCCGTAGCCGTCCTCGAACCAGTCGACGCCCGTGTGGCGGGCGACGTCGAGGAGCACGCCGCGGCCGACCATCCTGGCCCGCGTATGCTCGATGCCGAGCACGTGCACGCCGCCGCCGTCGACGCGGCGCGCGTGATGGCCGTTGTACATCTTGTCGTCGAGGAAGATGTGGCCGAGCGAGTCCCAGTGCGTCGCGGCCTGCACCGGCATGTTGATGGCGTCGTCGGAGAAGCGCAGCTTGTTGGTCTCGTCGAACCGCCCGGCGACGGCGTCGGTGCCGGTCGCCAGCATCGTGTGGATCGGGTTCCAGCGCCCGCCGAAGAGGCCGCTCTGGGGGCCCTGCTGGTTCAGCGGGATGCCCATGGCGAAGACCTTGCCCTTGCGCACGAGCTTCGCGGCGGCGACGATCTCGTCCGGCCCGACGTGGTTCAGCGTACCGATCTGGTCGTCCTCGCCCCAGCGGCCCCAGTTCGAAAGCTTCTCGGCGGCTTCGTAGATGGCGGCTTTCCCGACCGCGATGTCCATCGGCGTTCCTCGTCCGGGTCCGCGCGTTCGGGCGCGCGTTGTCGTTTCAGGGATGCAATGGCGGCACGAGCGGCGTCAAGCGATCCTCTCCCGCGAAGCGGGGGAGGGGGACCATGCGAAGCATGGTGGAGGGGGCGATCCCAAGCGCGGTGCGTGGGCTTACGCCCTCCATGGCCGGAGCCGGTCGGCGCGGACCTCGCCCGGGCCATGCGACGCATGGTGGAGGGGGCGATCCCAAGCGCGGTGCGTGGGCTTGCCCCCTCCACCGC
>DAINQO010000411.1:0-2360 GCA_036742625.1 Microvirga sp. | reverse complement strand
CCGTCGAAGAAGTGGTTCGCGCCTTCGACCATCTGGTGCTCGATCTGGATGCCGCGCTGGGTCTTCACCTTCTCGATGACGCTCATCACCTCCTTGACCGGCGCGACCCGGTCCTCGGAGCCGTGCACGAACAGGCCGGAAGACGGGCAGGGGGCGAGGAAGGTGAAGTCGAAGCGGTTCGCCGGCGCGGCAATCGAGATGAAGCCCTCGACCTCCGGGCGGCGCATCAGGAGCTGCATGCCGATCCAGGCGCCGAAGGAGACGCCGGCGATCCAGCAATTGCGGGCGTCGGGGTTGACCGACTGCGCCCAGTCGAGCGCCGCGGCGGCGTCGGAAAGCTCGCCCGCCCCGTGATCAAAGGATCCTTGGCTGCGGCCGACGCCGCGGAAGTTGAAGCGCAGCGCCGAGAAGCCGCGATTCACGAAGCCGTAGAACAGGTTGTAGACGATCTGGTTGTTCATCGTGCCGCCGAACTGCGGATGCGGATGCAGCACGATCCCGATCGGCGCGCCGCGCTGCTTCGCCGGCTGGTAGCGGCCCTCGATGCGGCCGGCGGGACCGGTGAAGATGACCTCAGGCATCCTTCTCAACCTCTCACAGGCGCCGGTGGGGCGCCGCAGGCGCACAAGGACCGGCACGAGCCTTGACTCGACGGCGGATGCCGACCAAAACGGCTTAGAATTGTTCTAAACTGCACTGGCCCCGGTGAAATCAGCTCCACCCGGCGCGTCGCGTTGATGTGGTGGGCGTGCTTTAGCACGGCAACGGGGGTCCGGTGCAAGGATTGATTCGCCTGTGAACGGAAGACGATGAGCGCGGCGCGCAGCTATCTCGACCACAATGCCACGACGCCGGTCCGGCCCGAGGTCGCGGCGGCGATGGCGCGCGCGCTTGCCCTCCCCGGCAATGCCTCCTCGGTGCACGCCGAGGGCCGCGCCGCCCGAAGCGCGGTCGAGCGGGCGCGGGAGGAGGTCGCGGCGCTGGTCGGCGGCAGCGCCCGGAACGTCATCTTCACGAGCGGCGGGACGGAAGCGGCAAACACCGTGCTGACTCCGTCGCTGCGGCGGGTCGGCGATGGGGACGCATCGCTCCTCCTCGTCGGCGCGACCGAGCATGCGTGCGTGCTCGACGGGCACCGCTTCGCGACGGAGCGCGTCGAGAAGATTCCCGTGGATGACCAGGGGCTTGTCGACCTTTCCTGGCTTGCCGCGCGATTGCGGCGGGCCGGCGGCGAGCGGGTTCTCGTCTCGCTCCAGGCGGCGAACAACGAGACCGGCGTGATCCAGCCGGTCGCCGAGGCGGCGGCGCTGGTGCATCACTATCGCGGGCTCGTGCACGCGGACGCGGTCCAGGCCGCCGGAAAAATCCCCTGCGACATCAAGGCGCTAGGGGCGGATGTTCTGACGCTGTCGGCGCACAAGCTCGGCGGCCCCAAGGGCGTCGGCGCGATCGTGCTGGCCTCGGACGGGATCGAGATCGGCGATCGTCTCGTCCGCGGCGGCGGGCAGGAGCGCGGCTACCGGGCCGGCACCGAGAACGTCGCCGGGATCGTCGGCTTCGGGCTTGCGGCCGAGCTTGCCGGGCGCGACCGCGACGGGTTTTCCGCCTGTTCCCGGGCCCTTGTTCTCACAATCCAGACCCGTCTTGCCGCCAATCCAATCAACGCGGTGGTGTTCGGGGCGCAGACGCCGCGGCTTCCGAACACCCTCGCTTTCGCGATCCCGGGCATCCGCGCCGAGACGGCGCTGATCCGGTTCGACCTCGAGGGCGTCGCGGTCTCGTCCGGCTCCGCCTGCTCGTCCGGCAAGGTCCGGCGCTCGCATGTCCTCGCCGCCATGGGCGTGCCGCCGGCACTCGCCGACGGGGCGATCCGGGCGAGCTTCGGCTGGAATTCGACGAAGGAGGATGCCGACCGCTTCCTTTCGGCGTGCGAAAAGCTCGTCGCGACCCTATATGAGCGGAGGGCGACGGCGGCCTGAACGGCCGCGCTCGCCCGCCAGAGTTTCGTCGACCCGCGGTCCTTGAAACCGTGAGAGGTAGGAGACGCAAATGCCTGCGGTGCAGGAGACGATCGAGCAGGTCCGCTCGATCGACGTCAACCAGTACAAATACGGCTTCGCCACCGAGGTCGAGATGGACAAGGCCCCGAAGGGCCTGTCGGAGGACATCGTCCGCTTCATCTCGGCGAAGAAGGGCGAGCCCGAGTGGATGCTGGAGTGGCGCCTCGACGCCCTGCGGCGCTGGCGCACCATGCGCGAGCCGACCTGGGCGCGGGTGAACTACGAGCCGATCCCCTACGACGACATCTACTACTACGCCGCGCCGAAGATGAACGCGGCGCCGAAGTCGCTCGACGAGGT
>DAINQO010000410.1:0-2386 GCA_036742625.1 Microvirga sp. | reverse complement strand
ACCGCCTGATCACCGCGCTCGAGGAGCGCGGCTTCATCCGCCGCCTGCCGAACCGGGCGCGGGCGCTCGAGGTCATCCGCCTGCCGGAATCGATGGCGAACGGGCCGGTGCGCGGGCGCTTCAACCCGAGCGTCGTCGAGGGCGGGCTTGCCGGCCGCGCCAAGGCGGCGATCCCGGCGCCGCCGCCGCAGGCCGACAACAGCAACAAATCGGTGATGGTGCCGGTGATGGGCCGCATCGCCGCCGGCACGCCGATCTCGGCGATCCAGAACCGCAGCCACTCGGTCGCGATGTCGCCGGAGTTCCTCGCCGGCGGCGAGCACTACGCGCTCGAGGTGCGCGGCGACTCGATGATCGAGGCCGGTATCCTCGAGGGCGACCTCGTCGTCGTTCGCCGCCAGGACACGGCGAATACCGGCGACATCATCGTGGCGCTGATCGACGACGAGGAGGCGACGCTGAAGCGCTTCCGCCGCCGCGGCTCCTCAATCGCGCTCGAGGCAGCAAACCCGAGCTACGAGACGCGCGTGCTCGGCCCCGACCGGGTCAAGATCCAGGGCAAGCTGATCAGTTTGGTTCGTCGCTACTGAGCGGCGCGCCATCGGGCGGGTCCGGCCCGGCGCGGGCGCGCGGGAAGCGCAGGCTCGAGGGCGGGCGCGGCGGCGACACGCGTGCCCGCGCTGCTGCTGCTGCGGCGGCGAGCCAGGGGCGGGTCTCGCCCGGCGTGCGGGCGGTCGCGATCGTCTCGCCTGCCGCGGTGAAGCGGATCGCCGTCGCCCCGTGCCGTGCCAGGAACGCACCGTCGATGACGGTCGCGGCGGCGCAGGAAGGCGGCGCGGTCAGGCGCGAGACGACGATCGCGACGCGCCCGCAGTCCTCGGCGAAGGCGCGACGGTCCTCGACGAGCGCGACGAGTCGCCCGCCCGGTCCCTCAGCGATGCAGCCGAGGGGATCGCAGCGTGGGCCGGCGCGGATTCCAGGGTCGCTTGCCCGCCGGGCGTCGCCGTCGGCCTTGAGCCACTGCTCGGCCGTGAAGGCGGACGAGCGGCCGACAAGCACGAGCCGGCCGTCGCGGCCGCGCAGCGCGGCGCCGATCCCTGAGCGATCGACATAAAGGTCGAAGCGCTGCGGGCTCGCGGCGAGTGCGAGCCCGAGCGCTGCCGGGACGGCGGCGAGCCAGCGCAGCGGCGAGACCATCAAGGTCACGATCAGGATCGCGACCGACAGGCAGCCGAGCGCCGCGACGCCGAAGGCCGGCACGATCACGGTCGAGCCGGACAACCCGTTCACCCAGGCCGAAACCTCGAGCACCTTCTCGACCGCGATCCCCATCGCCTGCCAGGCAACGCGGTCGAGACCGAACGGATAAGCGACGACGCCGAAAACGGCGCAGGGCATGACGACGATCGAGACGAGAGGCAGCGCCAGCGCGTTGCCGATGAGGCCGAAGGGCTGCAGGTTCTGGAAATGATAGGTGCCGTAGGGCGCCGTTGCGATCGTCGCGACGATGGTCGTGACCAGGATGCCGAGCGCCGCCGCGACGAGCCATTGCCGCCCGCGCGAGACGTAGCCCGTCGGCGGCTCCTCGGCGCCGCGGCGCTGGCGCTGCCATTCCGCCGCGGCGATCAGCGCCGCCACCGCCGCATAGGACATCTGAAAGCTCGGGCCGAGGAGCGTCTCGGGCTCGCGCGCGAGCACGATCAGCGCCGACAGCGCGAGGTTGCGCAGCGACAGCGCCGGGCGGTCGATCAGGATCGCGCCAAGCATCACGAGGATCATGATCAGCGAGCGCTCGGTCGCGACCTCGGAGCCCGAGAACACGCAATAGGCAATGGCGCCGATCATCGCGACGACCGCCGCGATCTTCTTGCACGGCCAGTGCAGTTATCAACAGATTGCTCAAGATCAACTGAAAGCGATGTGGCGCGCTAAGCGCTGATAGCGTAAGCCTTTCTCAGGCGGACAAAGGCAACGGACGTTGCCAAACCGTTCTCCAAGATCAACGCCGCCTGCTTACCCGGTGCTTACCCAATGCCGAAACTCACGAAGCGGACTATCGACGCGACGCATCCGAGTCCGGATCGCGACGTGTTCGTTTGGGACGATGAGCTGCCGGCCTATGGGCTGCGCGTGAAGCCTTCCGGAGCGAAGGCGTTCATTCTGCAATATCGGAACCGGAACGGTCGAAGCCGCCGCCTGACAATTGGACGCTATGGCGTTCTTACGCCCGATGCCGCACGCGACCTCGCCCGAAATGCCCTCGCGGAAGTGGCGCAAGGTGGTGATCCTGCCGAGCGCCGTGCTTCTGATCGCGACGCCCTCACGGTGACTGAGTTGTGCCGCCGCTACCTCGATGAAGCGGAGCGCGGGCTGATCCTGACGCGCA
>DAINQO010000409.1:0-2390 GCA_036742625.1 Microvirga sp. | reverse complement strand
GTCCGATTTCAGCCGCGTGATGCGCCGGGACAGCGCCACGCAGGAGGCGATCGTCGCGACGAGGAGAACCGCGAGGAGACAATCGGCGAGAGTGTTGATCGCGGAGCTCATGATCGCGCGGCCGGTCCTTCCCGCTGGTTCGTCATCGACGCCTCGAAGGCCGCCAAGGTGGTGCGCGACCGCCGCAGCGGCCGCACGAGCTGAACCGCGATCTTATCGTCGATGCGCCCGACGCGGCCCTGGCTCAATGTCCACTCGCCGCAGCGCAGGGTGACGAGTTCGTTCGGACGGACGTCGAACATCAGCGTGTCGCCGACCTGGAGGGCCAAGACCTGCTTCAGCGGCGCCCGCATCTCGTGCAGCACCGCCTCCACCTCGAGCTCGGCCTGCCACAGCTCGGTCGCGAGATGGCCTTCCCAGATGTGGTCGCGTCCGAGCTTCTCGCCCATGAAGCTCTGCAGGAGGAGATCGCGGATCGGCTCGATCGTGGCGTAGGGCAGGAGGATCTGGAGCATCCCTCCGCGCCCTTCCATATCGAGCTTGAGCGCGATCAGGATGGCGGCGTTCGCCGGCCTCGTGATGGTGGCGAAGCGAGGGTTGGTCTCGATCCGGTCGACGACGAACTTCACCGGCGAGAGCGGGTTGAAGGCAAGCTCCGCGTCGCCGAGCACGATCTCGACCATGCGCTTGATGAGGCGCATCTCGATCGCCGTGAAGGGCCGTCCGTCGAGCCGGCCGACGGCGCTGCCGCGCTTGCCGCCCAGGAGCAGGTCCAGGGTGGAATAGGCAAGGCTCGACTCGACCGTCACGAGCCCGGAATTGTCCCATCCCTCGGCACGGAACACCGCAAGCTGGACCGGCAGCGAGATCGAGTTGAGATAGTCGCCGAAGCGCACCGACGAGATGCCGTCGAGCGTGACCTCGACGTTGTCCTGAAAGAAGTTGCGCAAGCTCGTCGACAGAAGCCGGACCATCCTGTCGAAGATGATCTCGAGCATCGGCAGGCGCTCGTAGGACACGACGCCGGAATCGACGATCGCCCGGATGCCTCCGGCGCCGGTCGCGGAGAGCTCGTGCAGCGAGAAACCGACGAGCTGATCGATCTCCCCTTGCGACAGGATGCGATCGGCGCCCGGCAGGTCGTTCGCGTCGCCGGCGCCCTCCTCGATCATGGTGGCCCACTCGGCCGCCATGTCGCTCGCGTCGGTCGAGGCGCCCTGCTCGGCGAGCGCCGCGCCCCACTCGTCGGCAAGCGAAGCCTCGCCGCCGTCCCCGGCCGCCGCCGCGGCCTTGACCGCGCCAGAGCTCTGCTCGGCGAGCGCTGCCGCCCAATCGCCGTCGAGGGCCTGGTCTTCCGGTTGCGCCACGGCTTCGTCCTACTGGAGGATGATGTCCTTGAAGAGCACCGCGTCGACCTTGGCCGGGTAGACGGCCACGTTGACGCGGCGCAGCAGCTCCTCGCGCAGACGGTAGACGCCGGCGGAGCCGTCGAGGTCGCTCGCCCTGAGCTCGCGTACGAAGACCTGGAAACTATCCTCGACCCGCGGCAGCAGCGGCTGGATCTCCGCTACGAGCTTCTTGTCCTTGACCTCGAGCGCGGCGCGGAACTTCAGGACCTTGGGGCGATCCTGGTTCGGCTCGTTCGCAAGATTGACAGTCATCTCGCGGATGTCGAGGAACGCCACGGGCGCCGCGTTCTTTGGCGCTTCGCCGGTCTCGCCCCGGCCGTTGGCGAAGAACCAGTAGCCGCCAGCGCCCAAGGCGGAGAGCGCCGCGAGGCCGATGCCGCCGAAGATCGCGAGCTTCCTCAAGCGACCGGGCTTGACCTCCTGGCCGTCTTCGGGCGGAGCCGCCTCTTCGGGCTCTTCCGCCTTCTTCGGTTTCTTGGCCATGCGGCCGCCCACACCCTCGCACGAGAACGCCGCCGGGCGAGGCCGGCCGCTATTCCGACACTGGCCAGTTACGGTTAATGGCGCGTTAAGTCGCTCGGGGCCCGCCCGACCGATCGGCGGGCGTCTCGCTGCGGCGACAGGGTCACACGGCTCCGATCCAGCGACCGACGAGCCAGAGCAGCAGCGCGACCCAAAGCCCGTTCAGCGCCAGCGCGGCGACAAGCGCCGCCGCGGGCCAACGCGGGTTCCGGCGCGGCTTCGGCTCGCCCGCCGTTCCCGCGGAGCGCTCGGGCGGGTGAGCGCTATCGTGCCGCTTCGGGACACGCGCGTCAGGCAACGCCGCAAGATCGAGTACCGTTTGCCGCTCCGAGACGAAATCGCGCCGCCTCGCATGCATGACGATCCCTCCTTTGATCTGCTGCTGAGGGCCGATGCAGGAAGATTGCCGCGGCGGACGAACGGGAAGGCCCATCTGCCGAGATGGTGAACGGCGGATGC
>DAINQO010000408.1:0-2402 GCA_036742625.1 Microvirga sp. | reverse complement strand
ATGTAGCGGAAGCCCCTGCCCTCCTCGCCGATCAGGTTCTCGGCCGGCACGCGCAAATCGTCGAAGAACACCTCCGTCGTCGCGTGGTTCATCATGGTGCGGATCGGCCGGATCGTCAGGCCGCTCCCCAGCGCCGCGCGCATGTCGACGAGGAACACGGACAGGCCCTCGGTCCGCTTCTTCACCTGATCGGCCGGCGTCGTGCGGGCGAGGAGCAGCATCAGGTCCGAATGCTCGGCGCGCGAGGTCCAGATCTTCTGGCCGTTGACCACATAGGCATCGTTGCCCTCGCGCCGCGCCGTCGTCTTCAGCGCCGTCGTATCGGTGCCGGAGGTCGGCTCGGTGACGCCGAAGGCCTGGAGGCGCAGGCGCCCGGCCGCGATCTCGGGCAGGTACTTCTGCTTCTGCTCCGGCGAGCCGTGCCGAAGCACGGTGCCCATCGTGTACATCTGGGCATGGCAGGCGGCGCCGTTGCAGCCGGCGCGCTGCACCTCCTCGAGGATCGCGGCCGCGGCCGAAAGCGGCAGCCCCGAGCCGCCGTATTCCTCCGGGATCAGCACCGAGAGGTAGCCGGCCTCGGTGAGCGCGTTCACGAATTCGCTCGGGTAGCGGTTCTCGCGATCGAGCTCGCGCCAGTATTCGCCCGGGAACTGCGCGCAAAGCCGGACCACCGCCTCGCGGATCTCGGGGTAGTCGCTGCGCTCGACGGTCTCAGCCATCTCGATTCAACCTGCGTTCTCCCACGCATTAGACCGCGATCGGTTGATGTTGAAGCACTTCATGCGTGCGCCAGCCCACACGATCATCGCGCGTCCCTCTATCCGGGTCATCCCGGCCGGAGTCCCCGGGTCCGGACCTTTGGCCGGCCCAAGGGTAAACTCCGCAGAGAGCCGGGATCCATGGCCACGCACCGGCGCCATGGGTCCCGGATAGCCGCGTGCCGCGGCTCCGGGACGACCCGCGCAAGGAGAGGGAAACACGCGTGGACGCTCAATGGGGAACTGTTCTATGGCTCGCCCGCACATGGACTCCCAAAGGCCATCCACCCGTACGCTGGTGCTGCGCGGCGTGCGCGACGCGCTGGCGCTGCCGGCCTGGGTCGTCGGCCTGTCGCTGTTTGCGGTCGGCAGCCTTGCCGGCGAGACCGGATTTCCGGCCGGTACCGCCGTGCTCTCGACGCTCCTGATCTGGGCCGGCCCGGCGCAGGTGATCTTCTTTGCCGGCATCGCCGCCGGGACGGCGCTGCCTGCCGTCGCGCTCGCCGTCGGGCTGTCCTCGATCAGGCTCCTGCCGATGGCGATGTCGCTCCTGCCGCTGCTGCGCGAGCAGGCGCGGGGGACATGGCTGCAGATCCTCGTCGCCCACTACGTGACGGTGACGGTGTGGGTCGAGGCGCAGCGCAACCTGCCCGCCCTGCCGCCGGAACAGCGCCTGCCCTACTATCTGGGCTTTGCCAACACATGCATCGGCGTCTGCGCCGTCACGAGCTTTCTCGGCTATTCGCTCGTCGGGGCGCTGCCTTTGCCGCTCGCCGCCGGGCTGCTGTTCCTGACGCCGGTCTTCTTCACGCTGTCGCTCGCGGCAGGCGCGCGCGGGGCGTCGGACTGGCTCGCCATCGGCTCGGGCTTTGCGCTTGCGCCGCTTTCGTCCGAGCTTGTCGGCAAGAACTTCGATCTCCTGCTGACCGGGCTTGTCGGCGGCACCGCGGCGTACGTGCTGCAAAGGGCCAAGGGCGGCGCGCGATGAGCGCGAGCGGGCTCTGGCCCTATCTCCTCGTCATCGTCTTCGGCTTCCTGCCGAGCGAGGTATGGCGGGTGCTCGCGGTGTTCGCGGCGCGCGGCTTCGACGAGCGCGCCGAGATCCTGGTCTGGGTGCGCGCCGTCGCGACGACGCTCGTCGCCGGCGTCGTCGCCAAGATCCTGTTTTCGCCGACCGGCGCGCTCGTCGCCGTCCCGCTCGCCTGGCGCCTCGGGGCGCTGGCGATCGGCGTCGCGGCGTTCTTCCTCGCCCGGCGCTCGGTCATGGCGGGCGTCGTCATCGGCGAGGCGGCGCTGATTGGCGCCGCCTGGTGGCTCACCCGCTGACGAGCGGGCAGCCGCCGGCGTTGAGCGGCCGGAAGGCCTTATCGGCCGGGATCGTGGCGACGGGCTTGAACACGTCCCAGCCGCCCTTCGACTCGCTCGGGGCCTTCACTTGCAGGAGGTACATGGGATGCATCTTGCGCCCGTCCTGCCGGATGTGGCCCTTGCCGAAGAGGGCATCCTCGGTCGGCATCGCCTTCATGGCGGCGACCACCGCCCGGCCATCGAGGGGAGAGCCGACCTTATCGACCGCCTTGAGATAATGCAGCGTCGCCGAGTAGACGCCCGCCTGCATGTGGTTCGGCATCATCTTCTTGGGGT
>DAINQO010000407.1:0-2431 GCA_036742625.1 Microvirga sp. | reverse complement strand
GACCATTTCGACATCGCCTACGAGCTCGACGCCACGCTCGCCGAGCGCGGCAAGAAGAAGGAGCTGGAGGAGCTGGCGCGGCAGCTTCCTGGCGCCGGTCAGACGAGCTTCACCCGCCAGCAGGCGCCGCTCGGCCTCGGGCACGCGGTGTGGTGCGCCCGCGAGATCGTCGGCGACGAACCTTTCGCATTGCTGCTGCCGGACATGCTGCATCACGGGCCGTCTTGCCTCGCCCAGATGGTCAAGGCCTACGCGCGCACCGGCGGCAACATCGTCGCGGTCTACGAGGTGCCGGACAGCGAGACCCATCAATACGGCATCTGCGGCGTCGACGCCGAGATGCGCATCACTGCGATGGTCGAGAAGCCCAAGGTCGGCACGGCGCCGTCGAATCTCGCCATCTCGGGCCGCTACATCCTCCAGCCCGAGATCTTCGGTCTCCTCGAACGCCAGGAGCGCGGTGCCGGCGGCGAGATCCAGATCACCGACGCCATGATCAAGCTTTCGGAAACTCAAGCTTTCCATGCCGCCCGCTTCGATGGGGCGATCTACGACTGCGGCTCGAAGCTCGGCTTCCTGATGGCGAACCTCGCCTACGCCTTGGACCGCGAGGAGCTGGCAGCTCCGTTGCGGGAGGAGTTGACGAAGTTGCTCGGGCGATAACGGCCGCTAAGGCTGGAAGCGCAGCCCCACGAGATAGGTGTTGGCGCTGTAGTCGGAGCTGTGGTCGGTGCTCTTCAGACGCTCGTGGGTGAAGCTCGCGCGCAGCACCACCGAGCGCGTGAGCTTGTAGTCGAGCCGCGCCCCGACCGTGAAGGTCTCGTCCTTCAGGGCGACCCCCTGGTAGTCGCTCACCGTCACGCCGGCGAGCCCGGTGAGGCTGAGGTTGCGCCGCAGGTCGTGCTGGACCTCGAGGCGCGCCGACTGCGTCAGGGTGCCGTTCGAATTCGCGAGCGTCGTTTCGTCGATCGAGCTCTGGGCCCTGAGACGCACCGTCGTCAGGGGTGTCGCCGACCAGATCAGCGCGGCGTCGACGAGCGGGCCGCGCAGGTCGCGCAGGCGCGGGTCCTCATAGCTGCGCTGCTGCAGGCCGGCCGAGGCCTCGCCGGTGAGCGTGCGCGTGATCTCGAACGTCGAGCCCGCCCGCACGCCGACGCCGTCGGAGCTGCGGCGGAAGCCGGAATTGTCGATCCGCTGGTCGTACTCGCGGCGGTCGGCGAGCACGTCGACGAAGGGGATCACCCCGGGCGTGAGCTCGTAGCCGACGCGCAGGCGCAGGCCATAATGATTGGAATCGCGGTCGCTCTGGTCGAGGATCGTGCCGTTCGTCAGGTGCGCGTCCTCGTAGACGGTGCGGTCGACCGTGCCGCGCAGGCCGACGAGAAGCCGGTTGAAGCGCTGCATCACCCCGGCGGCGGCGCCGGTCGTCGTGACGAGCGGGCGCTCGGTCACGGCGGCGTTGAGGTCGGGACTGCCCGGCCGCTGCGTGTCGAGCTGGAAGCGCCCTTCGACATCGACCTGCGTATCGCGGCTGACGTCGAGCCGCAGCCCGAGCCGGCCCTCGCCTTCCGGCCGGTTCGCGCCCTTGACGTTCGGGTACTCGCTGTAGCTGCCGCGCATCGCGCCCGTCAGCGCATGCGCCGACCAGTCGCTCTGCAGCCGGACCTCGCCGTCGGTCCGAAACATGGTCGAGCTCTTGTGGAAGCTTCCCGAGCGGTTGGGGTTGGTATCGTAGCCGATGCTTTGCTGGATCGCCGGCAGCACGGTGAGCCCGCCGAGACGCAGTCCGAGCTGGGAATAGGGATCCTCCTCGACCGGCCTCCGGCGGCGGCGCGCCAGCGCCGGAGCGGCGGGATCGGGGACACCGACCTGGATCGGCTGCACCTCGCGCGCGACGTTCGGCGACAGCACGGCAGCGCGGACGGCGCCGCGCACCGGGGCGGCGGTCGGCTGGCGGCTCCGCCGGGCTCGGCGCGGCCGGCGCTCGCCGCTGCGCAAGTTGCGGGGCGACTCGGCGCTTGCACCCGAACCGGCGCGTGCGCCCGAAGCGGCGGACGCCTGGCGCAAATCGCGACCGCCGGCGGCGCCGGCCGACGGCGTGCGGCCGTCCTCGACGCCGCGCAGGCGCGGCAGGCCCTCCTGCGCGAAGGCGCCGGTGAGCAGCGCCGTCATGCCGGCCGCGAGCAGCAGCACGCCGGCAAGCGTCGGCAGGGAGATCGGCCGCTCGGCTTCCACGGGCCGCATTGCTCCGCGCGCACGAAGACAGGGCCGCCCGACGGGGCGGAATGGTTAACAGGGTTACAACGAGGACGGTTAATGGGGAGTAAGCACCGGGTGGGGATGCGCCCGGCCCGGTGCTCGTGCTAAAGCATGATCCCGAAAAGTGGCTACCGGTTTTGGGAAAAGATCATGCTCAAACAAGGAGGTAGAG
>DAINQO010000406.1:0-2439 GCA_036742625.1 Microvirga sp. | reverse complement strand
CGGCCGAACAGGAGAGGCTCGCGGTCGCGTAAGCGGGCGTCGCGAGAAGAAGAGCCCCGATGCCGAAGCCGAGGGTGCGCATGGCATGGTGCCGATGAACGAGGCCGAGCGGCCGGCGAGCCTAAGGGGAGCTCCGCGAGCTCATGCCTACGGCGCTGCCATTTGTCTAGACAATTGACTTGGACCGATCCGCATGATGCCATGCGGCCACGCTGACGTAAAACCGCAGGGAGGAGCGTGATGAGGAAGCTGTTTTGTGGTCTCGCGCTCGCCGCCCTCGGCGTTTCGCTTGCCGGCGCGGCCGCGGCCCAGGAGACGAAGCTTGCGCTCGGGCTTTCTGGCTGGACCGGCTTTGCGCCGCTGACGCTCGCCAAGGAAGCCGGGATCTTCAAGAAGCACGGGCTCGACGTCACCTTGAAGAAGATCCCGCAGGCGAGCCGGCATCTCGCGATCCAGTCCGGCGATGTCCAGTGCGCCGCGACGACCGTCGAGACCTGGGTGGTGTGGAACGCCAACGGCGTGCCGACGAAGCAGATCTTCCAGCTCGACAAGTCCTACGGCGCCGACGGCATGGCGGTGCGCGCCAACGTCAACGCCATCAAGGACCTCAAGGGCAAGACCGTCGCGGCCTCGGCACCGGGCACGGCGCCCTATTTCACCCTCGCCTGGTTCCTGAAGAAGAACGGCCTGTCGGTGAAGGACGTGACCGTCGTCAATCTCGAGCCGGGCCCGGCCGCGCAGGCCTTCATCGCCGGCCAGAACGACGCCGCCATGACCTACGAGCCCTACCTGTCGTCGGTGCGCAACGCGCCGCAGGCCGGCAAGATCATCGCCACGACCCTCGACTACCCGATGATCATGGACACGGTCGGCTGCACGCCGAAATTCCTCGACGACAACCCGAAGGCCGCAAAGGCCCTCGCCGACAGCTATTTCGACGCGCTCGAGATGATCAACAAGGAGCCGGCGAAGGCCTACGAGATCATGGGCGCCGACGTGAAGCAGACCGGCGAGGCGTTCGGCAACTCGGCGAAGTTCCTGCGCTGGCAGGACCGCGAGGCGAACAAGAAATTCTTCGCCGGAGAGATCGAGCAGTTCTCGAACGAGGCCGCGGACCTCCTGCTGGAAGTGGGCATCATCAAGCAAAAGCCCGACATCAAGACGATCATCGACACGCGGTTCATCCAGTAACGCCGCTGTCATTCCGGGGCCGCGAAGCGGAGCCCGGAACCCATAAACACCGGCGCTGAGGGATGCCGTACTACGTCTACATGACCGCAAGCCGGCGGTACGGGACCTTGTACCTCGGCGTCACCAACAACCTGTCGCGTCGCGCCTGGCAGCATAAGACCAAGGTTTTTCCCGGATTCTCGGCGAAGTACGGCGTCGACCGGCTGGTCTGGTACGAGACGTACGAGCGGATCGAGGAAGCGATCGCGCGCGAGAAAGCGCTGAAAAAATGGCGGCGCGACTGGAAGATCCGGCTGATCGAGGAGATGAACCCGGATTGGAGCGATCTGTATGACTCGCTCAGTCGGTGAGAGCGGTGTTTATGGGTTCCGGGCTCGCGCTTCGCGCGCCCCGGAATGACAGTCAATGCTCCGTCCGCTCGAGCCCGTCGGCCAAGGCGCCAAGGTCGCGCTCGGCATCTCGTTCTTCGTCGTCTTCGTCGCGGCCTGGGCCTTCGCGACGCTCGGCGGCTACGTCTCGAAGACCTTCCTCGCCGACCCGATCACCATGCTGCGCGACGGCTGGGAGCTCCTGACCCGCTTCGGCTTCGCCTACGACATCGCCATGACGATCTGGCGCGTTCTCGGCGGCTTCGTCATCGCCGCCGCGGTCGCCGTGCCGGTCGGGATCCTGATGGGCGCCTACAAGCCGGTCGAGGCCTTCTTCGAGCCCTTCGTCTCGTTCGCCCGCTACCTCCCGGCCTCGGCCTTCGTGCCGCTGCTGATCCTGTGGGCCGGCATCGGCGAGACCCAGAAGCTCCTCGTCATCTTCATCGGCTCGGTGTTCCAGATCGTCCTCATGGTCGCGGTCGCGGTCGGCCAGACCCGGCGCGACCTCGTCGAGGCCGCCTATACGCTCGGCGCCTCGCCGCAGGGCGTCGTGCGCCGCGTGCTGATCCCGGCGAACGCGCCCGAGATCGCCGAGATCCTGCGCCTCGTGCTCGGCTGGGCCTGGACCTACGTCATCGTCGCCGAGCTCATCGGCTCGTCGTCCGGAATCGGCCACATGATCATCGACTCGCAGGCGCTCTTGGCCACCGGGCAGATGATCTTCGGCATCATCGTCATCGGGCTCATCGGCCTCGTCTCCGATTTCGCGTTCAAGGCCCTGAACCGGTGGTTTTTCCCATGGCGACTGGCGTGATCGCTTCCCCTCCTCTCCCCGCCTGCGGGGCTACGGCATTCACACATTTCGGTTTGAGCGGGCTGG
>DAINQO010000405.1:0-2450 GCA_036742625.1 Microvirga sp. | reverse complement strand
CTCCTCGCTCGGCCTTCGGCCGAGTCGGTCCTCCCCCACAAGGGGGGAGGGGAATCGCGCGCCCGCTTTGTGAGAATCCGCTAGGCAAGTGGGGAGAGGCGAAGGGGCAGCCCTGATGCCCTACGCTGAGCTCGCCGTCACGACCAATTTCTCCTTCCTGCGCGGCGCCTCGCATCCGCAGGAATATGTGGCGCAGGCGGCGGCGCTCGGCTTGAAGGCGATCGGGATCGCCGACCGCAACACCATGGCCGGCGTGGTGCGGGCCTATAGCGAGTGGAAGAACCACAAGGACACTCTCAAGCTCCTCGTCGGCACGCGCCTCGTCACGACCGATGATTTCGAAGCCATCGCCTATCCGATCGACCGGGAGGCCTATGGTCGGCTATGCCGGCTCCTCAGCACCGGCAACCGGCGCGCCAAGAAGGGCGAGTGCCTGTTCGGCTTCGACGAAATCCTCGCCGCCGCGCAAGGCCAGGTCTTCATCGCCGTGCCGCCGCCGCGGCCGAGCCGGAGCTTCACCGAACGGCTGACCCGGCTCCGGCATGCCGCGCCTTCACGAACCTATCTGGCGGCGGTGCATCGCTATCGCTCCGACGAGCCGCGCCGGCTCGGCCGCCTCGCCGAGTTCGCCGAGCGCGCGGAGGTGCCGCTCGTCGCCGTCGGCGACGCGCTCTATCACCTCCCCGAGCGGCGCCTCCTGCAGGACGTCGTCACCTGCATCCGGGAGAAATGCACCATTCGCGAGGCCGGCCTGCGGCTCGAGAAGCATGCCGAACGGCATCTCAAGAGCGGCGAGGCGATGTCCCGCCTCTTTGAGGGCTACCCCGACGCGGTCGCCCGCACGATCGAGATTGCGGAAGCCTGCAGCTTCTCCCTCGCCGAGCTGAAATACGAATACCCCGAGGAGCCGGTCCCGCCCGGCAAGACCCCGCAGCAGCACCTCGAGGATCTCGCCTGGCGCCACGCCGGCTGGCGCTACGAAGGGGAGATCCCGGCGAGGGTCCAGGAGCTGCTGCGCGACGAGTTCGCCCTGATCGAGAAGCTTGGCTACGCGCAGTATTTTCTCACCGTCTACGATGTCGTCGAGTTCGCAAAGAGCAAGGGCATCCTGTGCCAGGGCCGCGGCTCGGCTGCGAACAGCGCCATCTGCTATTGCCTCGGCATCACCGCCGTCGACCCGCACAAGATCGATACGCTCTTCGCCCGCTTCCTCTCGGCGGATCGCAACGAGCCGCCCGACATCGACGTCGATTTCGAGCATGAGCGACGCGAGGAAGTCATCCAGCACCTCTACGGACGCTACGGGCGGGAGCGCGCCGCGATCTGCTCGACGGTCATCCACTACCGCCCGCGCATGGCGATCCGCGAGGTCGGCAAGGCGCTCGGCCTCACGCCCGACATCACCGCGGCGCTGTCCGACACGGTCTGGGGCCACTGGGGCGAGGAGCTGCCGGACGACCAGGTCCGGCAGGCGGGACTCGATCCTTCAAACCCCGCCATCCGCCAGGCGGTCGACCTCGCGAACAAGCTGATCGGCTTCCCGCGCCACCTGTCGCAGCACGTCGGCGGCTTCGTCCTGAGCCAGTCGCGCATCGACGAGACGGTGCCGATCGGCAACGCCGCCATGGCGGACCGCACCTTCATCGAGTGGGACAAGGACGACATCGACGCCGTCGGCCTCATGAAGGTCGACGTGCTGGCGCTCGGCATGCTCTCCTGCATCCGCCGCGGCCTCGATTTCCTGCGCAGCCACTACCATCGCGACTTCCCGACCGTCGCCGACATCCCGCAGGACGATGCGGCGATCTACGCCATGCTTTCGAAGGCCGATTCGGTCGGCGTGTTCCAGGTCGAGAGCCGGGCCCAGATGTCGATGCTGCCGCGGCTCAAGCCGAAGGAGTTCTACGACCTCGTGGTCCAGGTCGCGATCGTGCGCCCGGGGCCGATCCAGGGCGACATGGTGCATCCTTACCTCCGCCGGCGGGCGCAAGGCCAGAAGGTCACCTTCCCCTCCCCCCATCCCTCGCACGGCCCCGCAAACGAGCTCGAGGAGGTCCTGAAGAAAACCTACGGCGTGCCGCTGTTCCAGGAGCAGGCGATGCGCATCGCCATGGTGGCGGCGAAGTTCACCGGCGCCGAGGCCGACCGGCTGCGGCGCGCCATGGCGACCTTCAAGAACTACGGCAACATCGGCGATTTCCGCGACAAGTTCATCGGCGGCATGACGCGCCGCGGCTACCCGCGCGACTTCGCCGAGCGCTGCTTCAAGCAGATCGAGGGCTTCTCCACCTACGGCTTCCCCGAGAGCCACGCCGCAAGCTTCGCGATCCTCGTCTACGCCTCGGCCTGGATGAAATGCCATTATCCGGACGTGTTCTGCGCCGCGATCCTCAACAGCCAGCCGATGGGCTTCTATCAGCCGGCCCAGCTCGTGCGCGACGCGCGCGAGC
>DAINQO010000404.1:0-2452 GCA_036742625.1 Microvirga sp. | reverse complement strand
CCGGTGAGCGCCGCCTGGAGGCCGTCGTTCAAGGCCTTGGTGACGCGCTGGTTCTCGTGCGTCGACAGCTCGGCTACGGCATGTTGCAGCTGGTCGCGGGCGACCGCCGCCTGCGGGAACTCGGCGATGTACTTCTTCATCGCCGGCGTGTCGTAGGCCTCGGGGCGCACCGCGACGTAGCCGGTGTCGATGCTCCATTGCGCCGTGCGCTCGGGCGTCGTGATCCAGCGGATGAACCGGAACGCGGCGTCCTGCTCGGCCGGGCTCGCCTTCTTGGAGATGTAGAAGTTGCCGCCGCCGGTCGGGCTGCCGCGGCGCTTGTGCGCCGGCAGCATGGCGACACCGAAGGGGAATTTCGCGTTCGTGCGGATGTTCGTCAGGTTGCCGGTGGTGGTCCAGATCATCGCCGCCTTGCGCTCGAAGAAATCCTTCGGCGTCGTGCCCCACTCGACGATGCCGGGCGGGTGGACCTTGTGCTTGCGCGACAGGTCGACCCAGTATTGCAGCGCCTCGACGACCTCCGGCTTGTCATAGGCTGTACGGTCGCCCTCCGGGTTCATGAGGATTGCGCCGGCGGGCGTGGTGAAGCCCTGGAAGAGCCAATAGGGGAAGCCCGAGGAGGGCACCTGCACGCCCCATTGCGTGACGTTGCCGGCGCCGTCGCGCTTCGTCAGCTTCTCGGCGAACGCCACCTGGTCGGCCCAGCTGTCCGGCCCCTTCTCGGGATCGAGCCCGGCCTCCCGGAACAGCTCCTTGTTCCAGTAGAGCACGATCGTCGAGCGCTGGAACGGCACGCCCCAGGTTTTGCCGGGCGTCTGGCTGTTGAGCATGAAGCCGGGGAAGAAGCTCGCGAGCCACTTCTTGTCCTCGTCGCTCTTGAGGAAGCCGTCGATCGGCACGATCGCGTCCTCGTCGATGAGGGTGAACATGTCGGTCGAGAGCAGCACCGAGGTCACCGGCGGCGTGCCGCTCTTGTGTGCGGTGAGCGCCTTGACGATCGTCTCCTGGTAAGTGCCGGCATAGATCGGGCGGACCTTGATCGACGGGTTCTCCTTCTCGAAATCGGCCGCGAAGGCATCGATGATCTTGGTGATCGGGCCACCGACCGCGATGGGGTAGAAGAACGAGACTTCCGTCACCCCTTGCGCGATCGCTGGCTTTGCGACCGTGCCGGTCGCGAGCGCCGCGGTGCCGGCGAGAAACTGTCTGCGGTCCATGATGTCCTCCCTCTTGCTTTGTGCTTCTTGCTCAGTCGATGCGACGTTCCGACGACAGGTCGAACCATTGCGCGGCGGCGGCGTCCCAGGCGAGATGCACCGTCTCGCCGACCTGCGCGGCGGCGCGCCCGGAGACTCGAACCAGGAAGGGCTCGCCAGCGACCCGGGTCTCGATCAGCGTGTCGGCTCCGAGGTATTCGACCGCCGCGACGGTCGCGGGCACGCCCTCGCTCCCGAGACGCACGGTCTCCGGCCGGACGCCGACTGCGAGGGTCGCGGGATCGCGGCCGGCGGGCGCGCCCGTCATGACAAGAGTGCGGCGTGCGGCATCCATCATGATGCAGCTCGTCACGAGCGCGGCCGGCAGCACGTTCATGGGCGGCGTGCCGACGAAGCGGGCCGTGAAGATCGAGGCCGGCCGCTCGTAGAGCTCGGCCGGCGGCGCGTCCTGCTCGATCCGGCCGTTCCTCATCAGCACGACCTGGTCCGCCATGGTCATGGCCTCGACCTGGTCGTGCGTGACGTAGAGCATGGTCATGCCGAGGCGCCGCTGCAGGGCGCGGATCTCGCGGCGCATCTCGACCCTGAGCTGCGCGTCGAGGTTCGACAGCGGCTCGTCCATGAGGCAGACCTTGGTCTCGGCGACGATGGCGCGGCCGAGCGCGACGCGCTGCTGCTGCCCGCCCGAGAGCTGCGAGGGCTTGCGCTCGAGGAGCTTTTCCAGGCCGAGGATGCCGGCGGCGCGCTTGAGGCGCTCGTCGCGCTCGGTGCGGGGAACGTCGCGCACCTTGAGCCCGAAGACGATGTTCTCGGCGACCGAGAGGTGCGGAAACAGCGCGTAGCTCTGGAACACCATCGAGACGCCGCGCTTTGCCGGCGGAAGCCCGGTCACGTCGCGGTTCCCGATCGCGATCGTGCCGGCGCTCGCGGCCTCGAGCCCGGCGATGAGCCGCAGCGTCGTCGACTTGCCGCAGCCGGAGGGCCCAAGCAGGGCGACGAGCCGCCCGGGCGGGGCCGAGAAGCTGACGCGGTCGACGGCCGGGGTCGCGCCCCAGCTCTTCGTCACCCCGCTCAACGCGACCTCCGCCATGTCCCCCGCCGCCGGCCCTACTGTCCGACCTTACTGAGGACGTCGGCGCGCAGGAAGCGCTCGATCACCATCATGAACGCGACCGAGGGCACGAGCAGGATCAGCGCCGTGATCGAGGCGATCTGGTAGTTGCCGCCCATCGAGG
>DAINQO010000403.1:0-2456 GCA_036742625.1 Microvirga sp. | reverse complement strand
GAGGAGTGCCAGTCCATGCCCATCACGGCGCCGAAGGATTGGAACCAGAACGGGTGCGCGAGCCGGCGCAGCAGCTCGTCGCGCCCGTAATGGTGCACGATCGCCTGGCTCATCACGGCGCCGAGCCGCGTCATGCGCGCGCCGAGCCAGGCCGGCACGCGGCCGCCATGCAGCGGGAGGTCGGCGCTTCCGGCTCTGCGGGCCAATGCGGACTGCCTTTCACGTCGGCCGCGCGGGCCGCGCGGCGTTCGAACGAACCGAGAACATGAAGGCCGCGGAGTCAATGCGGCGCGGCGTCCCGCGCCTCAATAACCGCGCTCGGGATCGACCACGTTCCGAAGCGGCGCGCCGCTGAGATAGCGCCCGAGATTGTCGGAAAACAGCGCGACGCAGCGGTCCATGTAGACGGCGTGATCGTCGACGCTGCAATGGGGCGTGATGACGAGGTTCGGCGCCGTCCAGAACCGGCTCTGCGGCGGCAGCGGCTCCTCGGGAAAGACGTCGAGCACCGCCCCGCCGAGGCTCTCGTCGGCAAGCTTGTCGAGCAGCGCGTCGCAGTCGAAGACCTTGGCGCGCCCGACGATGGCGACGCCGGCATGGCGCGGCAGGAGGTCGAGCCGGCGGCGGTCGATCATGCCTTCGGTCTCCCGCGTCAGCGGCAGCGACGAGACCAGGAAATCCGTCTGCGGCAGGAATTCGTCGATCGCGGCGAAGGTGACGGACCGGTCGACGTGCTCGCGCCGGCCGCCGGAGCGGGTAACCCCGATCGTCGTCGCGCCGACAAGCCGGAGGAGCCTCGCGCCCTCGCCGCCGATCGCGCCGACGCCGAGAAGCATCGCGCGCTTGCCGGCGACCGTGCTTTCGAAGCGCGGCGCCCAGCGCCGGTGCTGCTTGTCGCTCGCAAAGCGCGGGATGGCATAGTTCAGCATCAGCACCGCCGCGAGGATGAACTCGCCGCCCTTCTCGCGATGGACGCCGCTGGCGTTGGTGAGAACCGCGCCGGGCGGCATGAGCGGCAAGAGGGCCTCGACGCCGGCCGAGGTGCTCTGCACCCACTCAGCTCTTTGGCATCGGCGAGCGATTTCGGCTTGCGCACCGCAAACAGGATCTCGGCGTCGGACTGGCCGTCGGTTCGGTCCGGATCGTCGTTGATCGTGACGGCGAGGCGTTCGCCCAGTCCCGGGTGGGCCGCGAGAATGCGCTCGAGATGCGCGGGCGTGAAGCGAAGCGCCTCGGTCTCGGCATTGTTCTCGACGTGGATCCGGACGCGGGCTTTCGGCACGGTGGGGCTCCTGCGGCGCCGGCGCTCTTTTGGCCGGGCGGGGTTTCAATTGCCGCAGTGGTAGGTCAGTTTCGTGCCGATGCAATGGCGCGCCCGCGAGCGGCGCCTGACGGGAGCGGAGCGTGCGTGTGGTGATCTGCGGCGGCGGCGTCATCGGAGCCTGCCTCGCCTATTTCCTCGCGCGGCGCGGCCTGAAGCCGATCGTCGTCGAGCGGGCAGGGGTCGCCTGCGCCGCGTCGGGCAAGTCCGGCGGCTTCCTGGCGCGCGACTGGTGCGACGGCACCCCGCTCGAGCGTCTCGCTCGCCGCAGCTTCGCGCTTCACGCGAGCCTCGCCGAGGAGCTTCACGACGACTGGGGCTACCGGCGGATGACCACCTATGCCGGGTATGGCGGCTCAGAGCTTCGCGGCGCGGCCGGCCGCCACCGCCTGCCGTGGCTCTCCGAGGGCGTCATTCTCACCGACCGTCTCGGAACGCCTGAGACGACGGCGCAGGTCGATCCCGGCCGCTTCACGCGCGCGATGATGCGCGCCGCCGCGGCGCATGGTGCCGAACTGCGCCGCGCCGCCGTGACCGGCATCGCGCGCCGCGACGGCAACGGCGCGGCCGTCGAGACCGACGAGGGAGCGATCCCCACTGACACCGTCGTCATCGCCATGGGGCCGTGGTCGCGCCTTGCCGCCGAATGGCTGCCGCTCCCGCCGGTCTACGGCCTCAAGGGCCACAGCCTCGTGTTCGAGACCGGATCGCGCCTGCCGCCCGAGGCGCTGTTCATCGAGGTCCAGGAGAGCTCCGGCGCGCGCTCCTCGCCCGAAGTCTTCCCGCGCGCCGACGGCACGACCTATGTCTGCGCGATCTCGTCGGAGAGCCCGGTGCCGCTCGACCCTGCCGCGGTGACGCCCGACCCCGGCGCGATCGAGCGCCTCGAAGCGATCTGCCGCGCGCTGTCGCCGGTGCTGGCCGAGAGCCCGATCCTTGCGCGCCAGGCCTGCTACCGCCCGGTGACGGCGCACGGCCTGCCGCTGATCGGCCCGGTGCCGGGCGTCGCCGGCGCCTTCGTCGCCACCGGCCACAGCGTCTGGGGCATCCTCAACAGCCCGGCGACCGGCGAGGCGCTGGCGGAGCTGATCGTCGATGGGGCAGCGCGCACGGTGGATCTGTCGGCGTTTGCGCC
>DAINQO010000402.1:0-2463 GCA_036742625.1 Microvirga sp. | reverse complement strand
ACCCGCGCCTGATCGTCGACGAAGCGCCTCGGGGAAGCGCCCCCCACCCCGCTCGAGCTTTGCCCGAGTCGGCCCTCCCCGCCACTCGCTTCGCGAGCGGGGGGAGGGAGGAGCAGGCGGGGAGAGGCGGTCATGCGAAGAGGCCGTGCACGAACCAGCGCGGCTCGTGCGTCTCGCGATAGAGGCCTTCGCGGAAGAGCCAGAAGCGGCGGCCGGCTTCGTCCTCGACGATGTAGTAGTCGCGCGTTGGTTGAGGTTTCTGCCGGCGCCACCATTCGGGCGCGATGCGCTCCGGCCCCTGCGCATGGGCGACGCGGTGCATGCGTCCGCGCCAGCGGAAGCGGCGCGGCGGCCCTTCCGGCACCACGGCGACGACGTCCGCCGGCTCGGCCTCAGGCAAGAGCAGCGCCGGGCGCGGCGGCGCTTCCTCGTCCGGCGCCCACTCCGGCTCGCTCTCGACGTCGCTACGCGCCACGACGGCGCGTTCCGGGATGTGGCTCGCGACCGGCCAGGGGCGGGCAAGGCCGTCGCGCCCGAAGCGCTGCGACAGAGCATCGATCAGCGAAACCGCGCGCTCGCTTGCCGCTTCGCCCTCGGAGTGGGAGAGCGTGTCCTGCCGGGGCTTCAGGGGCTCGACCGAGACGGCATCGAGGCGGATCGTCTCGAAGCCGAAGCCGGGATCGATCGTGCCGGCAAGGCGGTCGAACCGGAGGTCGAAGAGACGCTCGATGTAGGTCGCGTTGCGGGAGGGAGCCGCGAGGCCGAGCTCGACCGAAAAGGTCTCGCCGTCGACGCGGTAGAGCATGAGCCGCAGGCGGCGCGCGCCGACGCCGTCCTGCTCGAGCTTGGGCGCCAGATCCTCGAAGAGGCGGCGCGCCGTGCGCACGACCATGCTTTGCGCGACGATCGGATCGAGGAACCGGCGCGCCGTCTCGTAGAGCGGCGGGGCGGCGACGGAATCGATCGGCTCGGGAATGCGGCCGAGGATCTGATCGAGGCGCAGGAGAAGGCCTGGGCCGAAGCGGCGGCTCAAAGGGGCGCGCGGCTTGTCGAGAAGATCGCCGACGCGCTTCAGGCCGAGACGGCGGAGCGAAAAGCGCGTCGCGGGATCGAGCCGCAGCGCCTCGATCGGCAGCCTTTCGACGGCGGCTCTTTCGCCGCCCGAAGGGACGCGGATGTCCGCGGCGCCAGCGTAGCGCGCGAGCGCCCAGCCGGCGCCGGGCGCATCGGCGAGCGCAAGCCGCGCCGGCAGGCCAAAGCCCGCAAGCCGGCGGCGCAGATCGGCGATCAGCGCCGCCTCGCCGCCGAAGAGATGGCTGGCGCCCGCGATGTCGAGGAAGAGCCCGTCGGCGCCGTCGTCCTCGTTCCAGGCGCCGGCGGCGGGCGTGTAGCGGGTTGCCCAGAGCGCGAGCCGGCGCAGCGCCGCGGCGTCGGCTTGCGGATCGAGATCGCGCATCTGCAGCCCGCGCGCCCTCGCCCGCGCGTCGGCGATCCTTTCTCCCGCGGCGATGCCCTCGGCGCGCGCGGCCTCGTTGAGAGCCGCGACCTTGGGGCCGCCGGAGGCGTCGACCGCGAGGACGAAGGGCCGGGCAGGATCAACCGGCTCGGCGGCGGGTTTGCGGCTCTGCGCCTGCAGGAAGCGCCGGATCGGCCAGCGATCCAACCAGACCGAAAGGATGCGCGGCATGACTCAACTCCGGATCACGCAACTCCAATATCCACTCCCCCGGACGTCCGTTGCGGCAGCGTTCGAGCGAGATGCGCCATCGCCAGCGCTCGAAGCAGGCGAAGCGGTCGCGGGCGGCGGGTGCGGCCCTGACGCGCCAGCGGGTCGCCGCCGCATTCGCCTCCTCGGCCTGCGGCGGGCGCAGCACGAGAAGGAGGGCGCCCGAATTTTCGGCGGCGATCTGCAGGCGGCGGCTGGCCTTGAGATCGAGCCTGCCGCCAAGCCACCCGGCAAGCGCCGGGGCGGCGCGCAGGCGCAGCGCCTCCTCGAGCGCCCACAGGACCTGCCGGTCGGCCGCGGTCTCGAGGAGGAGGAGCCGGCCGGGCTGAAGGCCGAGCTCCTTCAGCCCATGCGCATAGGGCCTGCCGAAGGCGTCGAGGCTGCGGCGCGAAAGCACCAGCAAGGCCGGCGTCTCGGCCCGGCCGGCGGCCGCGGCATGGCCGAGAAGCGCCGCCATGAAGCCGAAGGCGGCCGGCATGTCGGCCTCGTCGGTGCCGGTGAGCTCGTGCACGGCGTCGAGCGCGAGGCCGCCCTGCGGAAGCTGGCCGTCGATCGCCGCGAGCCCGAAGGGCAGCACCCGCGCCGAGCCGCGCTCTTCCATCCGCGGCAGAAGCTGGCGCAGGCGCGCGACGACCGCCGCGCGGCCGCAAACCGCGTCGATGCGCTGAACGTCGAGGCTCACCGGAGCTCCTCGCGCGGGCTCGACATCATCGGGGCGGGTCCATCATCATCGCGGG
>DAINQO010000401.1:0-2474 GCA_036742625.1 Microvirga sp. | reverse complement strand
GTCGACGAGCCGTGGAGCCCCTCCCTTGTGTCGCCACAGTCCGGGGCCATCTTTCCTAGAGAGGCGGCGCGCGGCCGCTTCGGCGGAGAGAGGAATGAGCGAGAGCTTCACGAAGCCGTTCACGAAGGCGGAGATCGCCGCCATGCGCCGCCTCGGCGCGGCGGAGGCCGAGCGCGAGACGGGGCGCGGCGGGGACGGCCTGCAGCGCAAGTTCTGGGCGAAGGTGAAGCGGGTCGCGCAGCGAATCCCGTTCGCCGAGGATCTGCTCGCGGCCTATTTCTGCACCCTCGATCCGGCGACGCCGAACCGGGTGCGGCTCGTCCTCGCCGGCGCGATCGCCTATTTCGTCATGCCGCTCGACATCCTGCCGGACCTCCTGCCGGTGATCGGCTTTGCCGACGATGCCGCGCTGCTCATGGCGGCGATCGCGCAGGTCGCGGGCGCGATCAACGAGGGCCATCGCGAGCAGGCCCGGGAGACGCTGCGCGATCAGGGTGGCGTCACGGCCTGACCAGCACCTTTCCCTTCGCCTCGCGGCGCGCCAGGACGCCGAGCGCCGCCGGCGTTTCGGCGAGCGGGAAGACCGCCTCGACGCGCGCCGACAGGCTGCCGCCGGCGACATGCGCCAGGAGCCAGGCCATGTTGACGGCGTGAGCGGCGGGCTCGCGATCGACGAACGAGCCCCAGAACACCCCCTGCACGTCGCAGCCTTTGAGCAGCACGAGGTTGAGCGGCAGCTTCGGGATCTCGCCGGCGGCAAAACCAATGACGAGATAGCGGCCCTTCCAGGCCATGCTGCGCAACGCCGGCTCGGCGAGATCGCCGCCGACCGGATCGTAGAGCACGTCGACGCCGCGGCCCTCCGTCAGGCGACGAAGGCCGTCGCGCAGGCTCTCGGCGGCGTAGTTCAGCGTCATGGCGGCGCCGTGCTCGCGCGCCACCGCGAGCTTGTCGTCGGCAGACGCGCAGGCGATCACGCGCGCGCCCATGAGCTTGCCGATCTCGACGGCGGCGAGCCCGACCCCGCCGGCGGCGCCGAGCACCGCCAGGGTCTCGCCGGCTTCGAGCTTCGCCCGGTCCTTGAGGGCGTGGAGCGAGGTGCCGTAGGTGATCGTCAGCCCGGCGGCCTGCTCGTCCAGGACGCCGTCCGGAACCGGCGTGAGCCGTTTCGCCTCCGCGGTCACGAGCTCGCGGCAGGCGCCATGGCCGATCGAGCCGATGACCCGCTCGCCGACCTTCACGCCGTCAGTCCCGGGGCCGAGCGCCTCGACGGTGCCGCAGAACTCGGCGCCCGGCGAGAACGGCAGCGGCGGCTTCAGCTGGTACTTGTTCTCGATGATCAGCGTGTCGAAGAAGTTCAGCGCCGCGAGCCGCACCCGCACGAGCGCCTCGCCGGCTCCGGGACGCGGCTCGGGCACGTCCTCCACGACGAGGGTCTCCGGCCCGCCGAAGCTCCGGCACAGCACTGCCTTCATGGCGGTCGATCCCACGTCCGTTCGAGGATGCGGCGGCGAATGTGCCATGCGGGACGCTCGAACGAAACCTAGGGCTTCACTGCCGCGACCACCTCAGTTCCGCCGGTTTCGTGAGCCTGTTAAAGGTTCGGGCGCCGCCCTGGCCCGTCAAATCCCGCCCCCTTATGGTTCGCGTCATGATTCGCGCTTTCTCCCGCGTCGCCGTCCCGGCTCTCCTCCTCATCGGCTTCGCGACGGAGGTTCCGGCGCAGCAGCCAAAGCCGGCCGCATCCTCAGGCCAGAGCCAGAAGGGCAAGGCCGCGGCGCCGGCCGCCCAGGGGAAGCCGGCGGCGGGCGCGAAGCCCGGCGCGAAACCGGCTCCCGGGTCGGCCTCACCCGGCGGCGGGCAGGCGACGCTCGTCCAGTCCTATGCCGACTGGGGCGTCTACACGACGCCCGCCGGCAAGGCCAAGGTGTGCTACGCGCTGTCGCAGCCGAAGGCGAGAACGCCGAGCAACCTCAAGGACTTGCCCGGCTACATGTTCGTCGCGACCAGGCCCGCCGAGAAGGTCAAGAACGAGATCAGCCTGATCATGAACTTCGACCTCAAGGAGGGCGTCGACCATCAGGCGGTGATGGGGCGCGACCAGTACGTGCTCGTCGCCAAGGGCAAGAACCTCTGGGTCAAGAACCCGGCCGAGGAGGGCAAGGTCCTCGAATCGATGAAGCGGGCGAACGATCTGGTCGTGAAGGGCGCCTCCGCCAAGGGCAACGCGACGAGCGACCGCTACTCGCTCAAGGGCTTCGGCGACGCCCTCGACCGGGTCCAGAAGGAGTGCCGCTGAGGCCGCGAGACCTCGCCGGAGAAGGAAGTAAGCGGCGCTTCGCAACTTGTTGCGCTGGGTCCCGGATAGGCTTCCACTTCGCTTCGCTGCGTTACAGGCTTCCGGGAAAGCGCGGTTGATGGTTTGGGCGCAGCTCTCTCCACTGCTTTCCCGGGCGCATGCAGCGAAGCGGAAT
>DAINQO010000400.1:0-2476 GCA_036742625.1 Microvirga sp. | reverse complement strand
CGCGCCGTGCTCCTCGTCGACCGTCAGGCGCCGGGGGAGGGGACCTCGTTCGGCAACACCGGGCTCATCCAGCGCGAGGCGGTCTACCCCTACGGCTTCCCGCGCCGCTGGTCCGAGATCTTCCGGCACGGGCTGAACCGCTCGATCGATTCGCACTATCACTGGGGATCGCTGCCGAAGCTCGCGCCGTTCCTCGCCCGCTACTGGTGGCATTCGGGCACCGAGCGCCATGCCGAGATCGCGCGGAAATACGCGCCGTTGATCGAGCGTTGCGTGCCCGAGCATCTCGCGCTCGCCGGCGAGGCGGACGCGACCGGGCTGCTGCGTGCGGGCGGCTGGATCAAGCTCTTCCGCACCCCCGCCGCGATGGACGAGCGCGTCAGCGATGCCGAGAAATGGGCCCGCGAGTTCGGCATCGAATACGCGGTGCTCGACCCGCGCGCCCTCGCCGAGAAGGAGCCGCATCTCGACCCGACGCTCGTCGGGGCGCTGCACTTCCCGGAGCCGGTCGGGGTCAAGGACCCGCATGCCCTGACGCTCGCCTATGCCGGCCTGCTGGAGAAGCTCGGCGGCGGCGTCGCCCGCGGCGATGCCGCGAGCCTGGAGCCCGCGGGCGACGGCTGGCGGGTCGCGACCGAAAAAGGGGCGGTCGAGGCGCGCGAAGCCGTGGTCGCGCTCGGCGCCTGGGCCGACGTGGTCACGGGGCCGCTCGGCTATCGCCTGCCGCTCGGCGTCAAGCGCGGCTATCACATGCACTACCGGCCGGCCGGCAATGCCGTCCTGAACCACACCGTTCTCGACGCCGAGACCGGCTATGCCATGGCGCCGATGGCGCGCGGCATCCGCCTCACCACCGGCGCGGAGTTTGCCGACCGCGATGCGCCGAAGACGCCGGTCCAGCTCGCTCGGGCGGAGCCCGTCGCGCGACAGCTGTTCCCGCTCGGCGAGCGGCTCGATCCGGAGCCCTGGATGGGGGTGCGCCCGTGCACGCCCGACATGCTGCCGGTGATCGGTCCGGCGCCGCGCCACGGCGGGCTGTGGTTCGCCTTCGGCCACGCCCATCACGGGCTGACGCTCGGGCCGGTGACCGGCCGGCTCCTCGCCGAGATGATGACCGGCGAGAAGCCCTTCATCGATCCGACGCCCTACCGCGCGGACCGCTTCTAGGCTCCTCGCTCGTCTGTGTGCGATCCTCAGAAGAAGTAGAGGAACAGCGGCGCGCCGATCATCGCCGCGATCGCCGCCCCGGCGAGCATCTCGTGCGTGCCGCGCGCGATCGCGCGCACCTTCTGCGCCGCGCGTCCGCTTTCGATCGTGCGGCCGTTCAGGCACGAGCACACGACGCGATGGGCTTGGTGCTCGCTGATGCTGAAGAACGCGGTCGCGTCGCCGAGGCGGTCGCTCCTCAGGCCCTCCTCGCGCAGCACCGGATCGGCATAGGCGACGCTGAGCGGCGAGTTGTCGGCGCGCATCGCCGCGCGCTCGCGCGACGGCCTGAACTCGATCTCCTCGAGCGTCTTCAGCACCCGCCCGGGGTTTCGCGCCAGGAGCTCCGCCCAGCGGTCGAGCCGCTCGCGGCGGGTCATGGTCTTGGGGGCTGCGGTCGAGACGTCGGCAATGCGACGGAGTTGAGCGGGGTTCTTGAATTCCATCGGTCTCTCTCCTGGACGAAAGTCCGGCAGAGGCAGGGTCGAACCCTAAGAACCCAACGCGGACGGACCCTGCCGCGGTCGAGGTCAACTTGGAAGGATCACGATCGTTCCCGCCCTTGATCGCCGCCAAAACGGTCCCGCCAGGCCGGCAGCGACCCGGGAAACGGGAGCGCCGTCGCCTCGTACACGCCGCGCGCGATGGCGCGTGCCATGCAGTTCGTCGCGGCGGCGCAGATCTCGATGACGTGGTGGGCCGGATCGCGCAGGGGCTTGCGCCCGGTTGCCGCCGAGAAGATCGTGTCGCCGTCATAGAGCGCGTGCGAAAGGTTCAGCGCCTTGGCGAGGCCGAGATGGGCCGCGATCGCGAGACGCTTCGCCATGCCCTTGGAAAGGTCGGCGTCGGTGGCGACGAGACCGATGGTCGTGCCCGGCTGCGGGCCGCCCTTCCAGGCGATGCGGCGCATCGCCGGCGTGACCGCCGCCGGCCAGCCGAACCCGCCGAACTCGTCGTCCTCCTCGTAAGGGGCTGCCCAGAAATGCGGCCCGTCGCCGACGACCGCCGAGCCGATCGCGTTCACGATCACGAGGGCGCCGATGGTGTAGCCCGAGGGCGTCACCGTGCTCGCCGAGCCGAGGCCGCCCTTGAGGTTCACCGTCGTCGCGCCGTGGCCGCCGCCGTGGCTTCCGAGAGCGAAATCGGCGCTCGTCTGCGCCACCGCCTCGTAGGCGAGCTCGCGATAGGGCGGGTAGCGGCCCCATTCCTTGTCGCCGCCGTTGAGGAGGTCGAAGCAGATCGCCTGCGGCACGACCGGCACGTGCATGCG
>DAINQO010000399.1:0-2477 GCA_036742625.1 Microvirga sp. | reverse complement strand
ACCCCGTGCAATACGAGGGCGAGGAGAGCGAGCGCAACGTGTTCTACACCGGCGCCGCGCCGAACCAGCAGGCGATCCCGGCCGTCGACTACCTCATGAAGGAGGAGAAGGTTCAGCGTTGGGTGCTCGCCGGCACCGACTACGTCTATCCGCGCACGACGAACAAGATCCTCGAGGCCTATCTCAAGGCCAAGGGCGTGCCCGAGCACGACATCATGATCAACTACACGCCGTTCGGGCATTCCGACTGGCAGACGATCGTCTCCGACATCAAGAAGTTCGGCTCGGCCGGCAAGAAGACCGCCGTCGTCTCGACCATCAACGGCGACGCCAACGTGCCGTTCTACAAGGAGCTCGGCAACGCCGGCATCAAGGCGACCGACATCCCGGTGGTCGCCTTCTCGGTCGGCGAGGAAGAGCTTGCCGGCATCGACACGAAGCCGCTCCTCGGCCACCTCGCCGCCTGGAACTACTTCCAGTCGATCGACACGCCGGCGAACAAGGAGTTCATCGCCAAGTGGAAAGCCTTCACGAAGAACGACAAGCGCGTCACGAACGATCCGATGGAGGCGCACGTCGTCGGCTTTGCGATGTGGGTCAAGGCCGTCGAGAAGGCCGGCACGGTCAATCCCGACAAGGTCATCGACGCCCTGCCGGGCACCGAGGCGCCGAACCTCACCGGCGGCATCTCGAAGATGCTCCCGAACCACCACATCACGAAGCCGGTGTTCATCGGCGAGATCAAGGGCGACGGCCAGTTCGACGTGGTCTGGAAGACGGAAGGTCTCGTGCCGGGCGACGCCTGGTCGAAGGAGCTCGACGGCTCGAAGGACCTTGTCGCCGACTGGGTGACGCTGAAGTGCGGCAACTACAACTCCAAGACGAAGAAGTGCGGCGGGCAGGGCAGCTAGCCCAAGGCGCTTGAAACCGGCGGGTGGGAGAAGCACTCTCCCACCCGTTTCCTTTTAGGGCCACTCGGAACATCCCATGCGGAATCTGCCGGCGCGTGCAGCCGCTCTTTTCGCGGCGCTTGCCCTGATGCTCGTTTTGGCCGGTCCGTCCCGCGCCGCGGGTTTCGAGGAGGCCCTCCCGCGTTTTTCCGCCGACAGCTATGCCGAGACCGAGGCCGCCATCGCCGAGGTGGCGCAAAGCGGCGATCCCCGCGCCGCCGAGGTCGTGCAGGCTCTCGCCGACGGCCGGCTGCTCTACTCCTCGGAACGGAAGCTCTTCATCAAAGGAAAATCCGAGGCGCTGCGCGAGGTCGCGACCGGGCAGGCAGTCTCGAGCCCGCCGGCCGGCTTGAAGCCCGTGCGCGTCAACAACAGGATCCGCCGCGCGATCGACAGCGCCATCGGCGGCCTGACGCTGCTCGCGCCCGATCCGGGAAAGCGGCTCGAGGCGGCGCAATCGGTGTTCAAGGCCCGCAATGCCGCCCTGCTGCCGACGGTCCGGACGGCGCTCGAACGCGAGACCGAGCCGCGCATCCGCCGTGCCCTCATGGAGGCCAATGCCGCGCTCGTCTTCGTCTCGACCGACCAGCCCGAGCTCGACCGGCTGACGGCCGCCGGCGTCATCGCCGACCGCGCCGACGTCGATGCGCAGGCCCTCTTGCGCAGCCTGCCGACCGACGCGCCCGAACGCCTCCGCGCCGCCGCGCAGCGCGGCATCGACGACATCGAGAAGCGCCAGGCGATCCTGCGCACCGTGCAGGACGTGTTCTACGGCATCTCGCTCGGCTCGGTGCTGCTGCTTGCCGCGATCGGGCTTGCCATCACCTTCGGGGTGATGGGCATCATCAACATGGCGCATGGCGAGATGGTGATGCTCGGCGCCTATGCGACCTACGTCGTACAGGAGAGCATCCGGCAGAAGGCGATCGTGCTGGGAATCCCATGGACCTCGTTCCGGGTCGTGATCCCTCTGCCTGACATATCGCTCGATTGGTCCCTGGCGATCGCCGTTCCGTTCGCATTCCTGGTTGCGGGCGGGATCGGCGTCCTGATCGAGCGCTGCATCATCCGCTTTCTCTACGGTCGCCCTCTTGAGACTCTGCTCGCCACCTGGGGCGTCTCCCTCATCCTGCAACAGGCGGTGCGGACACAATTCGGGGCGAACAACCGCGAGGTCGGAAACCCTAGTTTCATGTCCGGGTCCCTGGAAGTCTTCGGCATCGCGCTGACCTGGAGCCGGATCTGGATCGTCGCCTTCTCGCTTGCGGTGTTCTTCATCCTTCTCCTCGTCCTGAAGTTCACCTCGTTCGGGCTGCGCATGCGGGCCGTGGTGCAGAACCGGCGCATGGCGGCCTCGATGGGCATCCGCACCAACTGGATCGACGCGCTGACCTTCGGCCTCGGCTCGGGCATCGCCGGGATTGCCGGCGTCGCGCTGTCGCAGATCGACAACGTCTCGCCCAATCTCGGCCAGGGCTACATCATCGACAGCTTCATGGTCGTGGTCTTCGGCGGCGTCGGCAACCT
>DAINQO010000398.1:0-2485 GCA_036742625.1 Microvirga sp. | reverse complement strand
CTCGGCTTCGACGTCGACATCGGGCCGCTGTTCGCGACGCCGGGCGAGGCGGCGCGGCAGGCGATCGAGAACGACGTCCACATCGTCGGCGTGTCCTCGCTCGCCGCCGGCCATCTGACGCTCGTGCCCGAGCTCAAGCGCGAGCTTACCGCCTACGGCCGCCCCGACATCATGATCGTCGTCGGCGGCGTCGTGCCGCCGCAGGATTTCGAGGCCCTCACCGCCGCCGGCACCTCGGCCATCTTCCCGCCCGGCACGGTCATCGCCGAGGCGGCGGAGAAGCTCATCGCCGAGCTGAACGGCAGGCTCGGTTACGCCTCGCGGCAGGCCGCCGAGTAGCCGACCGCGCGAGCGGAAGGTCGCCTTCACCGGGCCCGCGTAAGCGGCCCCGGAAGGGTGCGCGTTGACGAGTTGCAGAGCTCGTTTCCCTCACTCGTAGAAGCCCGGCGCCATGGTGAGGCTGTCGCGCTGGGCCTTGTCGTGATTGATCCAGAGCTGCGCCTTCTCCTTCGCCAGCACGTCGGCGATGCGCTGCATCGAGGCGAGCGTCTTGTCCTTGTCGGCGTTGTTCGCGGGCACGCCGCGATTGTCCCAGTTGCTCTTGAAGTGGACGGCGTCGCCGGAGAGCACGAGCGCGCCGGTCTTCGGCAGCCGCACCAGCAGCGACTGGTGGCCGGGGGTGTGCCCGGGCGTCGCGAGGATCGTGACGCTGCCGTCGCCGAAGACGTCGTGGTCGCCTTCGAGCTTCGTCACCGGATGCTCCGGCTTGAAGCGCCCGGTCCCGAATGGCGTCGGCCATTCGTATTCGGCCTTCTGCACCAGCAGCATGGCTTGCGGAAACAGCGCGACGTTGCCGATGTGGTCCGGATGCGTGTGCGAGACCGCGACATACTTGATGTCGGACGGCTTGACGCCGATTGCCTCGAGCTCGCCGGCGAGCGTCTTCGGCCGCCGCCAATGCGTCATGCGCGGATCTTGCGGCGCCTGCCCCTCGGGCATCGCCGCGATGGCATCGGCGACGCCGGTGTCCCACAGCAGCCACCCTTGCGCGTGCTGCATCAGGTAGCAGTTGTCGACGAACGGCATCGGCTGGCCGACGTTCACGCCCGGCGACCAGCGCGAGATGTCGCCGGCGACGCCCTCGCCGCAATTGAGGATGTAGAGCTTGTCGAGCCCGGCTGTGCTCTGCGCCGACGCCGCGCCGGCCGACAGCGACAGCGCTATCAAGGCGGCGATGCAAAGACTCGATCGTTTCATGATGGCGCGTCCTTCCTTGGAGGGCGAAGCCTACCACGCCGTCGCGGCGACGCCACGGCGGCCGAAGTCCCGGCACACCGTCAGTTCGCGACCGGCTCCGACGGCTTGGCAAAGGCCGAGCCTCCGAAACTCCGGCAGCCCTCCGGGAACCGGACCCAGGCATGCTGCTCGGCGGTCCAGGCGACGGTCGTCGGCGGCGGGAAGGTTTTATCGGCGAAGCAACCGACCGCGACCGCGACGTGATCCGGCAGGGCGCTCGAGGTCCAAAGCACCGAAGACCCGCATTCCGGGCAGAAGCGAGTCTCGAAACAGAGCTCGCCGGCCGTGCGCTTGAAGCTCCTCGATGTGCCCTCGATCCCGACCGCCGCGGCGGCGAAATAGGCCGACACGCCGAAAACGCTGCCGGTCCGGCGCTGGCACTCCCGGCAATTGCAGGCAAGGACCCGCTCCGGCGCGCGCTCGACCGTGACCCGAAGCTGCCCGCAGGCGCAGGTGGCAGTGCGTGTCATCGTCGTCCTCGTGAACCGCCCGGACGGGGCGGGGCTGATTTCTGACGGAGATCGTAATGGCGGCCCAGCAAGCGAGCCTTGCAAAAAGAGGGCGGCCGGAGCCGCCCTTTCGGAGGTGGGAAGAAAACGCCCAAATGGGCGAGACGAGCTTACGTAATGCAAGCGGGCGAAAAAAAGACCCGCACCTCTCAGGAGAATACCGATGCGTGCCGGCCCCCTTAGGGCACCGACTCCCGCACCCGCGGCATGAAGCTCGAGCGCACGCCCTTGAAGATCATCCAGGCCCACATGGCGAGCGTGAGGACGCCGAGCGTCGCGGCGATCGGGCGCTCAAAGAAGCCGAGGAGCGAGCCGTCGGACTTGATCATCGAGGTCATGAAGTTCTGCTCGAACATCTCGCCGAGGACAAGGCCGAGGATCGCCGGCGCGATCGGGATGCCGTTCTCCTCCATCGCCCAACCGAGCACGCCCATCGCGCCCATGACGATGACGGCGTAGATCGAGTTGGTCATGGCGAAGGAGCCGACCATGCAGAACATCAGGATGATCGGCAGAAGGATGTTCTTCGGCACGCGCAGGATCTGCTTTGCCGACTTGATGGCGAGCCAGCCGAGCGGCAGCATGAAGATGTTCGCGAGCACGAAGATGATGAACACCGCGTAGATGAATTGCGGGTTCTGCAGGAACACCGTCGGCCCCGGGTTCATGCCCTTCATGTA
>DAINQO010000397.1:0-2518 GCA_036742625.1 Microvirga sp. | reverse complement strand
CGACCAAGCTTTCGGACCGCATTTTACAGGAATGGCGAGCCGAAGCTCAAGCGGTCTCTACGGCGGCTTTCGACGAGATTCTGGCCGTCCCGCGACCGATCAGGGCGAGATTCGCGACGACTCGGGCTTCTCTTGCCCGCTCGCGAGCATCGCGGCGTCGGGTTGATCGAAGAGGTGGCAGGCGACGCGCCGGCCATCGACGACCTCCTGGAGCGCCGGCGCGATCGCCCGGCACCGGTCCATCGCGAACGGGCAGCGCGGGTGGAAATGGCAGCCCGGCGGCGGGTCGACCGGAGAAGGCGGCTCGCCCTCCTGGAGATTCATCGCCACGGCTCGCTCCGGGTCGGGAACGGGCGAGGAGGCTTTGAGCAGGCGCGTGTAGGGATGCAGCGGCTCTTCGAAGATCGCCGGCACCGGCCCTTCCTCGACGATGCGGCCGAGATACATCACCGCGACGCGTTGGCAGAAGTGACGCACGACGCCGAGATCGTGCGAGATGAAGACGAAGGCGAGCCGGCGCCGCTGGCGCAGCTCCTCGAGCAGCACCAGGATCTGCGCCTGCACGCTGACGTCGAGCGCCGAGACCGGCTCGTCGGCGAAGATCAGGTCGGGACCGAGCGCGAGCGCGCGGGCGATGCCGATGCGCTGGCGCTGACCGCCCGAGAACTCGTGCGGGTAGCGCCGCGCCGCCGACGGCGGCAGGCCGACCTCGTCGAGGAGGCGTGCGACGCTGCGGGCGACCTCCTGCCCCTTCGCGATGCCGTGGACCCGGATCGGCTCGCCGAGCGCGTCGGCGATGCGCTGGCGCGGATCGAGCGCCGAGGCGGGGTCCTGAAACACGATCTGAAGCCGCCGCCTCAAGGACCGCAGTTCCGCGGAGCCGGCGGACGCCACGTCGACGCCGGCAAAACGAACGATGCCAGCATCGGGCTCGATCAGGCGCAGGCAGGCGCGCGCGACCGTCGACTTGCCGCAGCCCGACTCGCCGACGATGCCGAGGGCCTCCCCCGCCGCGACCGAGAACGACACCCCGTCGAGGGCCCTGACCGCGACGGTCTTCGGCACCGGCCAGCCGCGCTTCGCCTTGAAGGTCTTGGCGAGATCGCGGACGACGAGCAACGGCTCGCCGGTCGAGGGCGCGGTCATGGCGCCCTCACCCAGCAGCGCACCCGGTGCTCCGACGCGCCGGGCAGCGGGTTCAGCGGCGGGCGCTCGACGCATTTCTCGATCCGCAACGGGCAGCGCGACTGGTAGCGGCAGCCCGACGGCATGTCCGGCAGGGTCGGCACCTGGCCCGGGATCGGCGCCAGCGCTTCCGAGGGCCGGTCGACCCGCGGCATCGCGGCAAGCAGCGCCTCGCTGTAGGGATGCGTCGGGCGCGCGAAGAACGCCTTGACCGGCGCGCTCTCGACGACGTCGCCGCCGTACATCACCATGACCCGATCGGCGACCGAGGCGACGACGCCGAGATTGTGCGTGATCAGGAGGACCGCGAGCCCTTCCCGCGCCTGGAGGTCGGCGAGCAGCGCCAGCACCTGCGCCTGGATGGTCACGTCGAGCGCGGTCGTCGGCTCGTCGGCGATCAGCACCTTCGGCGAGCAGGCGAGCGCGATCGCGATCATGACGCGCTGGCGCATGCCGCCGGAGAACTGGTGCGGGTAGGCGTCGAGGCGCTGCGCCGCGGAGGGGATGCGCACGAGCTCCATCAGCTCGAGCGCCCGCGCCTGCGCCTGGCGGCGCCCCATGCCGCGGTGCTCGACGAGCGCTTCCGCGATCTGGAAGCCGACCGGCAGCACCGGGTTCAGGCTCGTCATCGGCTCCTGGAAGATCATGCCGATGCGCTCGCCGCGCATCGCCTGCTTGCCGGCCTCGTCCGCTGCCGTCATGTCGACCGCGTCGACGACGATGCGGCCGGCCGAGATGCGGCCGATGCCGGCCGGCAGGAGTCCCATGATCGACAGCGCGGTGAGGCTCTTGCCGCAGCCGGATTCGCCGACGAGCGCCAGCGTCTCCCGGCGTCGTACCTCGAAGCTCACGTCACGCACGGCGTCGAACCACCGGCCGGCGATGCGGATCGACGCGGTCAGCCCCTCGACCGTAATCGCGGCGGGCTCGGACGCGGGCGCCGTCGCGGCCGGAGCCGTTGCCTCGGCCACGGCGGTCATTGCGGTGTCCTCGGATCGGTCGCGTCGCGCAGGCCGTCGCCGATCAGGTTGAGCGCGATCATGACGGCGAGGATGGCAAGGCTCGGGAAGATGGACAGCCACGGCGCGTCGAGCAGGTTGTCGAAGCCGTCGCGGATGATGCCGCCCCAGGTCGCGGTCGGCGGCGGCACGCCCAGCCCGATGAAGGCGAGCGTCGACTCGGTGCGGATCGCGGCCGCGAGCCAGAGCGAGCCCATGACCACGACCTCGTCCATGATGTTCGGCAGGACGTGCAGGAACATGATGCGCAGGTCGCCGAAGCCGAGCGCCCGGCAGGCGTCGACGAAGTCGCGCTCCTTCATGGCAAGCGTCGA
>DAINQO010000396.1:0-2519 GCA_036742625.1 Microvirga sp. | reverse complement strand
CGCCTTCGAAGTTGAAGATGCCGTTCGGCCCCCAGCCGTGCTCGTCGTCGCCGAGAAGGATGCGGTTCGGATCGCTCGACAGCGTCGTCTTGCCGGTGCCCGAGAGGCCGAAGAAGATCGCCGCGTCGCCGCCGCGGCCGACATTCGCCGAGCAGTGCATCGGCATGATGCCCATCTTCGGCAGGATGTAGTTGAGATAGGTGAAGACCGACTTCTTCATCTCGCCGGCATAGGACGAGTTGCCGATGAGCACGATCCTGCGGCCGAAGTCGACGGCGATCACCGTGTCGCTGCGCGTGCCGTGGCGGGCCGGCTCCGCCTTGAAGGACGGCAGGTCGACGATGGTGAGGTCCGGCACGTAGCCGGCGAGCTCGTCGTAGCTCGGGCGGCGCAGGAGGTTGCGGATGAAGAGCGAGTGCCAGGCGTATTCGGTGAAGACCCGCGCCCGCGCCCGGGTCGCCGGATCGGCGCCGCCGAAGAGGTCCTGGACGAAGAGGTCCTTGCCCTCGGCGTGGCCGAGGAAGTCGGCGAGGAGGAGCTCGAACTGCTCTGGCGTGATCGCGGCGTTGTTGTCCCACCAGACCTCGTTCTCGGTCTTGGCGTCGCGGACGACGAACTTGTCCCGCGGCGAGCGGCCGGTGTGGACGCCGGTGTCGGCGGCGAGCGCGCCGCCCCGGATCAGCTGGGCCTCGCGGTTCGCGAGCGCGTGCTCGTAGAGGGCCGGCGCCTCGAGGTTCCAGAACAGGCGTTTGAGGTTGCGGAAGCCGAACCGGTCAGCGCCATGGGCGCTGTTGTAGACGCCGAAATTCTCCACGGGCATCCTCCTCGGCCGCTCGCCGCCCATTCCGCGGCGGCGCGGCCCCGGGCGGGCCGCCGGCTCGTTGTGCTTTGCGGCTGCGCTCGATAGACCGTCCGGCCCGGCCGCTCAAGGTTCAAAGGCTTGGAATAGAAGCGGTTGTCCTCCGGTCAATGCCGTCGCCGCGTTAAGGTGAACGCGCATGGCCAAGCTTCGGTTTCACCGCGCCTTAGCCCGCGCCGTGTCGGCCATCGTCTTCAGCACCTTGCGCAGCTCGCTAGGCCCGGTGACGCGATGCCCGAAGGGCACCCGAACCGTGCGGTCGCCGGCCGCAAGGTCGAGGCCCTCGGGGTCGAGGCCGGTCGCGCGCCACTCGGCCTTCGGAGCGCCGGCGAGCCGCGTCGCGTAGAGCGCCAGCGCCTCGCGATGGTCAGCGTTCATGTGCTCGATCGCGCTCGCCTCGACTGCCAGAAGCGCCTCGGCCCCGGTGAGGTCGGTGCGGATCTCGGCCGCCGTCAGGTCCTTCGCCCGGGCAAAGCCGCCGTTCAGGTGCGCCGCCGTCATCTCCAGGCGCCAGAAGGAGAAATCGCCAAAGCCGGCATAGAGCCTGGCTTTCGGGTGGCGGGCGAGGAAGCGCTCGCGGACGCGCTCGTCCGAGGTCCGCTCCGCCCGCCCGGCGACCGTCAGCCGCGGGTGAGCCAGGGGATCGCCCTTGCCGCGTTCCGCCAACAGTATCGAGGCGCGGGAGTCCTGCTCGAGGTTCTGCGTGTGGACCGAGAGCCGCGACGTGAGCAGCAGCGGCGAGCCGTCATGATCGGTCGCGACGGTGACGAGCGAGGCGAAGGGGAACCCGCCGGCCCGGTCAAGCGTCGCCAGCGCCCCCGCCCGGATGGCGCGCAGGAGGAGCTTGGAGACGCCCACCGCATCGAATTCAGCGGCCGGGGGTGCGACTTCATTCACGCGGCTCTCCTGTTAAATGACCCGGGGCTATGGCGGCCCCGGGTCAAAAGCCTTACTTGTGCCAAACGGACGACGCTTGTCGGCGCTCGGTCCCGCGCCCCCGGCCGGAGGCCTCCGCGGAGAGGCTGGACCGCCCGCCTAGAGGGAGTCTCATGCCCACCATCGCCCTCGTCGACGACGATCGCAACATCCTGACCTCCGTCTCGATCGCGCTGGAGGCGGAAGGCTACCGCATCCAGACCTACACCGACGGCGCCTCGGCGCTCGACGGGTTGCGCCATTCGCCGCCGGATCTTGCCATCTTCGACATCAAGATGCCGCGCATGGACGGCATGGAGCTGTTGCGGCGGCTGCGCCAGAAATCCGACCTGCCGGTGATCTTCCTCACCTCCAAGGACGAGGAGATCGACGAGCTCTTCGGGCTCAAGATGGGCGCCGACGACTTCATCCGGAAGCCGTTCTCGCAGCGCCTCCTCGTCGAGCGCGTCAAGGCGGTGCTGCGCCGTTTCGCCCCGAAGGACCAGACGGCGCCGAAGGAGGATTCGGCAAAGGCCCTCGAGCGCGGCCAGCTGGTCATGGATCCGGAGCGCCACACCTGCACCTGGAAGGGCGACCCGGTGACGCTCACCGTCACCGAGTTCCTGATCCTGCAGGCGCTCGCCCAGCGCCCGGGCGTCGTCAAGAGCCGCAACGCGCTCATGGACGCGGCCTATGACGACCAGGTCTATGTCGACGACCGCACCATCGACAGCCACATCAAGCG
>DAINQO010000395.1:0-2552 GCA_036742625.1 Microvirga sp. | reverse complement strand
GCGGCCCAAGTCTAGGGAGGAAACGCCCAAGGAGGGCAGCGATACCGCGACGCCAATCGCGATATCGCACTGCACAATTTACGCCGCGCCGCACAAATTGCAAGCCCTGCCAAGCCTTGAGCCATGCTATCTGTGCATATCGGGCGGAAGAACGCCGCGGTGTGGCCGGCGCGCAACTCCGGCGGCGCGGCTGCACGCCGTTCCGCTTCGCTTGAGCCATTCCCCGGTGGCATAAGGACGCCGCCCTGGTACAAGGCCGGCGCCGCAAGCCGCGGGCAACGCCGAGGCGCCATGGGCCCGATCGACTTTTCGACGTTCGTCAACGAGCTCGCGACACTGTCCGGCCAGGCGATCCTGCCCTTCTTCCGCACCGCGCTTGCCGCCGACGACAAGTCGCACGGCGGCGCCTTCGATCCCGTGACCGAGGCCGACCGCGCCGGCGAGGCGGCGATGCGGCAGCTCATCCGGCGCACCTTCCCGACCCACGGCATCGTCGGCGAGGAGTTCGGCACCGACGGCGGCGACGCCGAATATGTCTGGGTGCTCGATCCGATCGACGGCACCAAGGCCTTCATGGCCGGGCTGCCGGTGTGGGGCACGCTGATCGGGCTCTTGCGCCTCGGCGCGCCGGTCTACGGGCTGATGCACCAGCCGTTCACCGCCGAGCGCTTCCTCGGCGACGGCGCCGGCGCGAGCTACCGCGGCCGCCAGGGCGAGCGCAAGCTCAGGGTCCGTTCCTGCGCCGCCTTGTCCGACGCCCTCATCTCGACGACGAGCACGCACATGTTCGGGCCGGCGCAGCTTGCGGCCTACCAGCGCGTCGAGCGCGAGACCCGGATCGTGCGCTACGGCTGCGACTGCTACGCCTATTGCATGCTCGCCGCCGGCCATATCGATCTCGTCGTCGAGGCCGGGCTCAAGCCCTACGACATCGTCGCCCTGATCCCGATCATCGAAGGCGCCGGCGGGATCGTCACGACCTGGACCGGCGAGAGCGCCGCCAAGGGCGGCTCAGTCGTCGCCGCCGGCGACCGCCGCATCCACGAGGCCGCGCTCGCGCTCCTCAACCGGTGAATAGTCGAAGGTCGCATCCGCCGACCCCGGGATGAAGGCGTCGAAGGCGGCCCAGAACTCCTCGCGGATCGCGTCCCGCTCCATCAGGATCTCGTGGCGCGCGCCCGGCAGCACGATCGCGTGCCCGGCCTTGAGGCGGGCGGCGAAGCGCTCGATCACCGGCGTCGCGCAGACCGGATCCGCGCCGGCCGCGACGACGAGCGTCGGGGTGCGGACCTCGAGCGGAAAGCGCGGATCGGCGAATTTGCGCATGAAGCGAAAGGCCGAATCGAGCCATGCCACCGTCGGGTCGCCGATGGCGCCGTCGCCGAGCGCCGCGGCGATGTCGGCGTTGCGGGCGTAACGGACCGGGTCGCTCGTCAGGCGGTTGCCGGCAAAGCGCTTCTTGGCGATCGAGGTCGCGCCGCCGCCGGGCACGTATTGCCCGCCGAGGCCGGCGAGGCGCAGCAGCAGCGCCGTCGTGGCAGCGACCTTCGGCGACTTCACCATGCACAGGGCAAGCATCGGGCTCGTCGCGACGAGGCGCGCGAAGGGCAGCCGCCCCACGCGGGCCTCGGCGAGCGCGATCGCCCCGCCCATCGAATGGCCGAGCGCGAAATGCGGCTTCGGCATATAGGGCTCGAGCACGTTCGCCCGGATCGCCTCGAGGTCGCGCTCGTACTGGTCGAAATTGCGGATGTAGCCCTTGGCCCGCTCGGCAAGCGCGCGGCCCGACAGGCCCTGGCCGCGCCAGTCGAAGGCGACGACGGCAAAGCCGCGCCGGCGCAGCTCGGTGACGGTCTCGAAATACTTCTCGATGAACTCGGCCCGGCCCTGGAGAATGCAGACCGTGCCGCGGTCGCGCCGCGTCGTCGGCCGCCAGCGCGCGGCGCGCAGCGTCACGCCGTCCTCGGTCTCGACCGCCATCACGTTCGGGCGGCGCGGGATCGGGTTGTCCGGGGTCTCGACGAGCTGCAACGGGCGACCTGGCGAAGCGGCGGGAGGGGGAACGGCGCGTGCGCGCCGCCCTACTATAGCGCGCCCTTTCCTGACGGATCGTGACGGGCTTGGCCAGCCCAAACGGCCCTTGAAAGCCGATAGCGAGCCCCTACTTCTGAAGGGTGCCGGCCCCATCCGGGCGGCGCGAACCGGTCCGGCCCAAAAGGCGGACCTCCTGCATGTCGCTTCAAGGAGGATATGCCCATGCGACAGTTCGATCTTGCTCCCCTGTACCGCAATACCGTCGGCTTCGACCGCCTGTTCTCGATGCTCGACCAGCTCGTCGGGGTCGAGGCGGCCCCGGCCTACCCGCCCTACAACATCGAGCGCACCGGCGAGAACGCCTACCGCATCTCGGTCGCGGTCGCCGGCTTCACCGATCAGGACCTCTCGATCGAGGTGAAGGAGAACACCCTCACCCTCAAGGGCGAGCGCCAGGCCTCCGAAGAGCGCAAGGGCGAGGTGCTCTACCAGGGCATCGCGGCGCGCACCTTCGAGCG
>DAINQO010000394.1:0-2565 GCA_036742625.1 Microvirga sp. | reverse complement strand
GGCTTTGGCTCCAGGATGCGCCGACGAAAAGCAACAACAGGGGAACACGCCCATGAACATCGTCATATCGGGTATCGTCGTTGCGATCGCGCTCGGGGTCGTCTCGGCCTTCGCGCTCCGCGGCTCGCAGGAACCCGCCTACGAGGCCTACTCGACCTCGAGCACGCGGGTGGGCGACCCCGGCTATAACCTCGTCGGCAAGAACTGGAGCGGCGAGCCGAAGCTTCAGCGCAACAAGTCGTAGGGCAGGAACCGGAGGACCTCGCCGGGCTCGACCCTGGTCACCGGCTCCGGCAGCTCGATAAGACCGTCGGTCTCGGTCAGCGAGGTGATCACGCCGGCGCCCTCGCGGGGGTGCTTTCGGGCGACGAGCGCGCCGTCGTCGCGCTCCTCGATCCGGACGCGCACATATTCCCGCCGCCCCTCCTTCTTGCGGTAGGCAAAGCCCGCCAGCACCGGGTAGGCGCGCGGCCGCGCGAGGCGCTCGCCCGACAGCCGGGCGATCACCGCCCGCGCCACATGCGCGAAGGTGACGAAGGCCGCGACCGGATTGCCGGGAAGACCGATGAACGGCGTCCCAGCGACGACGCCCATGGCGACCGGGCGCCCGGGCTTGATGGCGATGCGCCAGAACGTCAGCGCGCCGGCGCTCTCGACCGCCGCCTTGACGTGGTCCTCCTCGCCGGTCGAGACGCCGCCGGAGGTGACGATCAGATCGTGGTCCGCGGCCGCGCCGGCGAGCGCCCGGGCAAGCGCGCGCGGCTCGTCGCGCAGGATCCCGAGGTCGGTGGCGCGGCAGCCGAGCCGGCGGAGCATCGCCTGCAGCATGAAGCGGTTGGCGTCGTAGAGCTTTGCCGGCCCGAGCGGCTCGCCAGGCGAGATCACCTCGTCGCCGGTCGAGAACACGGCGACGCGCAACGGCGTCCGGACCGGCACGCCGGGGATTCCGAGCGCCGCGATGAGCCCGATGTCGCGCGGCGAGAGGCGGTGCCCGGCGGGGAGCGCCGTCCTGCCGCGGGCGATGTCCTCGCCGGCGAGCCGCCGGTTCGCCCCCGGCTTGAGCCCGGCCGGCAGCACGACCGCGTCGCCGGCAGCGCCGACATCCTCCTGCATGAAAACCGTATCGAGACCCGCCGGCAACGGCGCGCCGGTGAAGATCCGGACCGCACCGCCCTCCGGCACGGGACGCTCGAGCGCGGCGCCGGCGGCAATCCGCCCGACCACCGCGAGCACGGTCTCGCCGCCCGCGGCGAGATCGGCGAAGCGCACCGCGTAGCCGTCGACGGCGGAGTTGTCGAAGGGCGGCAGGTCGAGCGGCGCCGCGATGTCCTCGGCGAGCACCCGCCCGTCGGCCTCGATGAGCGGCACGTGTTCGACGGCGGCGGCGACCGCGATCCGCTCGGCGATCAGCGCCTTCGCCTCGTCGACGGACATGAGCTCGCCGCCGAAGGCGAAGCAGTCATTCGAGAGTTGCGCCATGGCCGCGATCCTGTCGGGGCCGCGCCGCGAAGGTCAAGGGCGCCGCGCCCGTGCAGGCCCGCGCGCCCCCATGACGCGGGCCGGCGGGCCGGCGGCAGCGAGCGCCGCGATAACGTCCGCGAGCGGCTCGGCCAGCGCCAGCGCCGCGTCGGCGACGGCGCCGACGTCGTCGAGCGGCAGGACCGGGACGGGGGCGTCCGGGACCGGGCAGTCGGCCGCGATGGCGCGCACGTTCGGCACCTCGCGGAACAGGAAGGGCTTGTCGTTCTGTGCGCGGTGAACCTCGATCTTCGGATGAGCGTGCGCCTTGAAGCCTTCGACGATGACGAGGTCGACGGGGGAGAGGCGCGCGAGGAGTTCGGCGAGGCCGGGCTCGGGCTCGTGGCGCAATTCGCGGATCAAGGCCCAGCGCCGCTCGGAGGCGACCAGCACCTCCCGAGCGCCCGCGGCCCGGTGCTCGAACGAGTCCTTGCCGGGCTCGTCGACCTCGAAGGCGTGATGGGCGTGCTTGACCGTCGAGACCGCGAGGCCGCGTTGGGCGAGCTCCGGGATGAGCCTGAGGAGAAGGGTCGTCTTCCCCGCCCCGCTCCACCCGGCAAGACCGATCACGCGCATGGCTTTCGATAGCATGCTTCCAGGGGTTTGGTGCCGCCTACCACCCTCTCCTCATCCTGAGGTGCGCGCGCGAAGCGCGAGCCTCGAAGGACGCAGCGGCGGTTCGACGGCGCCGGACCATGGCGGCAGCGTGCGTGCTTCGAGGCTCGCCTGCGGCTCGCACCTCAGCATGAGGGGGGTGGTGGAGATGAGACGAAACCGCCCGGCGTCGCCGGGCGGTCTCAATCCGAACTGCGAAGGGGGATTACTCCGCCGGCGCCGGGGCGCGGCCGCCGCCGACTTGCGGGCCGCTCGCGGTTTTCGCCTGCTGCTCATCGACCCAGGCGCGGTGATGACGGCGCGCCCAGGCGAGGTCGACCTCGCCGGAGCCCATGGCGTCGTAGGCGCCCTCCATGCCGAGCGAGCCGATGTAGATGTGGGCGATCATGATCGCGATCAGGATCACCCCGACGATGGCGTGGATGTACTGCG
>DAINQO010000393.1:0-2568 GCA_036742625.1 Microvirga sp. | reverse complement strand
ACATGATCGAATCGGCGCTGCAGGCCGGCTTCACCTCGGTCGGCATGGACGTGCTCCTGCTCGGCCCGATGCCGACGCCCGCCGTCGCCATGCTGACGCGCTCGATGCGGGCCGATCTCGGGGTGATGATCTCGGCCTCGCACAACCCGTTCGAGGACAACGGCATCAAGCTCTTCGGCCCGGACGGCTTCAAGCTCTCGGACGACGTCGAGCGCCAGATCGAGGCGCTGATGGACGCCGAGATTTCGGCGAAGCTCGCGCGCTCGGCGCAGCTCGGCCGGGCGAAGCGCATCGAGAGCGTGCATGCGCGCTACATCGAGTTCGCCAAGCGCACCCTGCCGCGCGCCCTCGACCTCGAGGGCATGCGGGTCGTCGTCGACTGCGCCAACGGCGCCGCCTACCGGGTCGCGCCCGAGACCTTGTGGGAGCTCGGCGCCGAGGTCGTCGCCATGGGCGTCGAGCCGGACGGCTTCAACATCAACCGCGACGTCGGCTCGACGGCGCCCGAGGCGCTGATCCGGCGCGTGCGCGAGCTTCGCGCCGACATCGGCATCGCGCTCGACGGCGACGCCGACCGGGTGCTGATCGTCGACGAGAAGGGCAGGGCCGTCGACGGCGACCAGCTCATGGCCGTCGTGGCGCGCTCGTGGAGCGAGGACGGGCGCCTGTCGCAGCCGGGTCTCGTCGCGACCATCATGTCGAACCTCGGCCTCGAGCGCTTCCTGTCCGGCATCGGGCTGACGCTCGCGCGCACGGCGGTCGGCGACCGCTACGTGCTCGAATACATGCGCGAGCACGGCTACAACCTCGGCGGCGAGCAGTCCGGCCATATCATCCTCTCGGACTACACCACGACCGGCGACGGGCTCCTTGCCGCCCTGCAGCTCCTCGCCGTGCTGAAGCGCCTCGACAAGCCGGTGAGCGAGGTCTGCCACTGCTTCGAGCCGCTGCCGCAGATCCTGAAGAACGTCCGCTATCGCAGCGGCCAGCCGCTGCAGCAGGACACCGTCGTGACGGCGATCGAATCGGCGCGCCTGCGGCTCGGCACCGAGGGGCGTCTCGTGATTCGGCCCTCGGGGACCGAGTCGGTGATTCGGGTCATGGGCGAGGGCGACAACCGCGACCTCGTCGTGCAGGTCGTCGACGACGTCGTCGACGCGCTGTCGCGCGCCGCCGCCTGACGAAGTCTTTCCGTTCGGGGAAGTGTTCGGCGGCCGAGCGAAGTCGAGCCGGGCGGCTCGCTTGGCGTCTTCGCTGAAAATTAGCCTTAAAGGTTAAGGTTAAGCTCCTTTTAACGCCTGTTTGAGACGATTCCCTCCGTTGGCACATCCGCGAGGCCCGTCGGCCCGCGAAAAACGAAGGGACCCTGTCATGGGCAGCATGAAGTCACTCGCTCTGGCGGGCGTTTTCGCGGCGGTCTCGTCCGCATCGGCGCTCGCGGCCGATCTCCTCCCGCCGCCGCCGCCGATCCATTATCCGCCGCCGCCGGTCGAGTTCGGCGGCTGGTACCTGCGCGGCGACGTCGGCGTCAGCTCCTACAACAACGGCAAGTTCTCGAGCCCCGATCAGCCGCCGGCGGTGTTCTTCGGCGAGGATCTCGGCGCCGGATCGTTTGCCGGGGTCGGCGTCGGCTATCAGTTCAACGGCTGGCTGCGCGCCGACGTCACCGGCGAATACCGCTTCTCGAAGGGCTTCAAGGTCCATGACCGCATCGACTTCGATGCCGGCGCCGGCGTTCCCGGCGTGACCCACGAGACGACGCAGGGCGACTTCACCTCGGCGGTCTTCCTCCTCAACGGCTACGTCGATTTCGGCACCTGGTACGGCATCACGCCCTTCATCGGCGCCGGCGCCGGCTTTGCCCGCAACATGCTCTCGGGCTTCTCCGAGACCAGCCTGACGACGATCGGCGGCGTCACGACGCCGAGCGGCGGCTGGATCGGCGACAACGACAAGACCCACTTCGCCTGGGCGCTCTATGCGGGCCTCGGCTACGCCGTGACGCCGAACCTCAAGCTCGAGCTCGGCTACCGCTACCTGAACCTCGGCGAATCGGTCACCGGCACCCTGAACTGCTTCTGCGGCCAGACCTTCTCGCCGCTCAAGGTCAAGGACCTCGACTCGCACGACATCAAGCTCGGCTTCCGCTGGCTGCTCGCGCCGCCGCCGCCGCCGATCTACGACGCGCCGATCATCCGCAAATACTGAGCGGCGGCAAAACCGACCGGGCTGCGCGGGGACCTCCCCGCGCCGTTTCCGTTTCGGGCGAGGCGCTTGCGGCTTGATCGTGCCGTGCCGGGCTGCCCCGGCGCACGGTTAAGGTTAAGCGCCGCTTAACCTGATTCGGTTGATCGTCGATCCTGGCCGCCGGGACCCGAGCCGCTCCGGCAGATCCTGGCCTCGCGCTGTTTAGAGTTCTTGAGAGGAAGCTGTCATGGGCAGGCTGAAGACCCTGTGGTCGATCGGTGTCATCCTTGGTCTTTCGGCACCCGCCGTCGCGGCCGATTTTTCGCCGCCGCCGCCGCCACCGCCCGGGCCGATCGTCTCGGAGCTCGGCAGCGGCTGGTA
>DAINQO010000392.1:0-2576 GCA_036742625.1 Microvirga sp. | reverse complement strand
GATGACAATGGGAGGCCTGGTTCAGCTTCCAGCCGTAGTTCTCGCCGCCCTTGGAGGCGGCCGGCTGCCAGTTGATCTCCTCCCAATGGTTCTGCCCGACGTCGGCGATGAAGAGGTCGCCGGAGGTCTTGTCGAAGTGAAACATGTACGGGTTGCGCAGGCCGTAGGCCCAGATCTCGGGCTTCACACCGATCTTGATCTGGGCGAAGCCCTGCTCGGTGATGCCGAACAGCGACATCAGCTGCGGCTTGTCGGCCTTGGCGAAGGGGTTGTCCTTCGGCACCGCGTAGGGAACGTCGTCCGGCGTGTCGACGTCGAGGCGCAGCATCTTGCCGAGATGCGTGTCGAGGCGCTGGCCGGCGTCGAGCGGGTCGCCCTCCCAGCCGCCGTCGCCCTTGCCGACGTAGAGCTTGCCATCCGGCCCGAAGGCGATCATGCCGCCGTAGTGGTTGTAGTAGGGCTGCGGGATGTTCATCAGCACCTTGGCGGTCTTCGTCGTCTGCTCGACCGAGAGCGCGTCCGGGCTCCTCGGATCGACCGTGAAGCGCACCACCATCGAGGCGCCGTTGAACGGCAGCGAGGCGTAGTGCACGAAGAAGTGGCCGTTCTCCTTGAACTTCGGATGGAAGGCGATCGACCACAGGCCCTGCTCGACGAAGCCGGTCTGCACGTCGCTCCCGAGCGGGTTGATGTTGGTGAGGTCGAGGAACGGCTCGGCGTTCGTCTTGCCGCCCTTCACGACCTTGACGCGGCCGACGCGCTCGACGACGAAGATGCGCCCCGAGCCGTCGTTCGCGACCGACACGCCGACCGGGTCGTTGAACCCGTCCGCCACCTTCACGAGCGCGACCTTCTGCCCGCCGGCGATCGTGCCGCCGGGCCGGGCGACCTCGGGCGCGTTCTCCGGGATTTTCTGGGCGAGTGCGGGCCCGGCGCCCAGCACCATCGCCGCAGCCGTCGCGGCAAGCCATCTGGCGTTCATCAGCGTACCTCCCCTTCTTTCGACCTTCGGGCCTCCCGGAGACGGCGTGTCACGGTTCGGGAGGCGATCCGAGGTCGGGCCGCATCCTAGGCCGGCGCCGACGCGCTTGGGAAGCAGCGTTCACGCGAATGCGAGAGAACCCTCTCGAGGGTGCGCGCCGTCGCGTCTGGAATAACGCTCGGCATCAAAGCCGCCCCTCCATGGCATCGGAGAAAATCCGGAGCGCGCTCGTCCGGGTGAGGGCTACCGGGTTGCTGCCGGCGGTCGGATCGTCGGGGGCCATGACGGCGACGGTCTCGGCCTTGTCGTCGTCGACGCCGAGCCCGTCGAGCGTGTGCGGCACGCCGATGTCGCGGCGAAGCGCGAGCACGAAATCGAGGAAGGCGTCGAAGCTCGCCGCGAGGCCAAGATAGGCGGCGAGCCGCGCGATCCGGTCCTCGACCGCCGGGCGGTTGAAGGCGAGCACATAGGGCATGAACACCGCGTTCGTCATGCCGTGGTGGGTGTCGTAGAGCGAGCCGACCGGGTGCGACAGCGCGTGGATCGCGCCGAGGCCCTTCTGGAACGCCGTCGCGCCCATCGCCGCCGCGGCCATCATGTGGGCCCGCGCCTCGATGTCCGAGCCGTCGGCGACCGCGCGGGCGAGGTTCTCCTTCACGAGCCGCATGCCCTCGACCGCGATGCCGTCGGCGAGCGGGTGGTAGGCCGGCGCGCAATAGGCCTCGAGGCAATGGGCGAAAGCGTCCATGCCGGTGCCGGCGGTGATCGCCGGCGGCATGCCGACGGTGAGCTCCGGGTCGCAGATCGTCACCCGCGGCATCATCAGCGGGTGAAAGATGATCTTCTTCGTGTGGGTCGCCTCGTCGGTGACGACGCCGGCGCGGCCGACCTCCGAGCCGGTGCCGGCGGTCGTCGGCACGGCGACGATCGGCGCGATGCCGGCCGGGTCGGCGCGCGTCCACCAGTCGCCGACGTCCTCGAAATCCCACATCGGCCTCGTCTGCCCGGCCATGAAGGCGACGACCTTGCCGACGTCGAGCGCCGAGCCGCCGCCGAAGGCGATGACGCCGTCATGCCGGCCCTCGCGCAGGACCTTGACGCCGGCCTCGACATTGGCGGCGACCGGGTTCGGGCGCACCTCCGAGAAGCTGGCGCAGGACAAGCCGGCGGCGCGGAGCGCGTCGAGCGCGCTCATGGTCATCGCCATCGCTGCAAGGCGCGGGTCGGTGACGAGAAGCGGACGGGCGATGCCGGCGGATCTCACCGCCTCGCCAAGCTCGGCGATGCGCCCGGCGCCGAAGCGGACCGTCGTCGGATAGTTCCAGTTAGCCCGAAGCTGCATGGTGGTTTCCAGATTATGTGCTGTCATTCCGGGGCGACCCGAAGGGTCGAACCCGAAACCCATGGGCAGGCGCCACGCCGCCCGTGGAGTAGAACGCCATTCGCTACCGCTTCCGCCAGGCCTGCAGCCGCTCGAACACCAGCCGGTTGAGCACGAGGTGGGCGACCTTGGCGCCGATCGCGGTCGCCATGATGACCGTCGCCATGGCGGCGGCGGCCGCGATGGTGCCGCTCTCGTCCATGTGCACGATGG
>DAINQO010000391.1:0-2599 GCA_036742625.1 Microvirga sp. | reverse complement strand
TCATCAGGCCGATGCCGAGGAAAGCGTGACGGCAACTCGCCAGCACCGTCCGAAGCTCGGATCGAGCCCGCGCGCGCGGATCAGGATTAGGCAGGCTGCTCACCAAGTTGCCCCCAAGACGGAGTTTTACGGCCGCACGGTCTTCATTATAGCCGATTGTGACCAAGATGTGTATGCGCCGGGACACACGGCCTCGAACGGCGCTATTTTCAAGCTTAACCTGGCAGAAATCCTGTTTTGCGCGGTGAGGATGGCGGGTTTTGGGTCCGCCGACCCATGCGGCATCGCAATTGCCGGCGCGACGCCCCTTACCTACAGCGCGATGGCGTAGCCGTCCCGGCGCGGATCCGCGGCGCCCGTGAATGAGCTGGTCGCAGGGTCAACGGCGATGGCCTGCATGCCTCCGACCTTCATCGTCCAGGGATCGAACACCTCGAGTTCGTGCCCACGCGCCCGCAGCGCGTCGACCGTCGGGCCGGCGAGCCGGCTCTCGACCTGAATGCGCCTGTGATCCCAGAGCCGCGCGCGCGGCGCCTCGATCGCCTCCTGCAGCGGCAGGCCGAAATCGAGGTGCTGAACGAGCGCCTGCACCTGGGTCTGCATGATCCCATAGCTGCCGGGGGTGCCGAGCGCGAGCACCGGGCGCGCCTCCTTGAGCGAGAGCGTCGGCGACATGCACATCGGCAGGGCGTCGCCGGGCTTGGCGCGGTTGGGACTCTCCGGGTTGACGTCGGACCAGAAGAGAAAGTTGTTGAGGCAGAGCCCCGTGCCCGGGACCACGACACCGCTGCCGAACGGGCTGCCGAGGCTCTGTGTCAGGCAGATCATGTTGCCATCGCGATCCGCGATCGAGAAGGAGGTCGTGTGCCCCGGATCTTCGCTGCTCGCGGGCGCGACCCACTGCTCGGTCGGGCCGCTGATCGGGCGGCCGTCGCGCACGCGCGCCCGCAGCGCCTCGACGGACTCGTCGGCGAGGAGTTCCGCAAGCTTCGCGGGCGCCGGGTTATTCGAACGGATGCGAATCGAGGCGGCGAGCCGGATCGCGCGGTAGACGGTATCGAGATGCTCGACCCCGTCGCGCTCGAGATCGCCGAGGGCAAAGCCCTCCAGGATGCGCAAGGTGAGCAGGAACTGGAAACCCTCGCAGGGCGGCGGCGCCGTGTGCACGTCGAGCCCGCGATAGGAGACCTTGATCGGATCGCGCCAGACCGGCGCCACCGCTTCGAGGTCGCTAAGGGTGAGCGTCCCGCCGAGCTTCGCCAGATGGGCGACAACCGCGCGGCCGAGCGGCCCGCCGTAGAGGTGGCGCGGTCCTTCCGCCGCGATCGCCTCGAATGTGCTGGCGAGATCCGGTTGCCTCAGGATCGTACCGACACGGACGCTCGCACCGCCGGCGAGATAGGTGCGCGCGATCTCCGGGTACAGCGCGGCCTCGGATCGGAGGAGCTGCGCCGTCTCGTTGATCTCGGCAACGTTGAACTCGATCAGCGGGAAGCCGTCCCGCGCCAGCTCGATCGCCGGTCGCAGCGCTTCCCCGAGCGGCTTGCGGCCATGGGTCGAGACCAGCTCATGCCAGCCGGCGAGATTGCCGGGGGAGCCGACCGCAAGCGCGCCGCGCGCCAGCTCCTCGCGTCGCTTGAAACGCTCGACCGGGAATTTCGACGGGATCGGGGTGACGAAATCGAGCACCCGCAACCGCTTCTCGGCGGCGACGTAGCAGATTGCGAGACCCATGCCGCCGAAGCCCGACATGTAGGGCTCGACGACGTTGAGGGCCGCAGCGGTCGCTGCGGCAGCGTCGAAGGCATTGCCGCCGGACGCAAGCAGCCGCGCGCCGGCTTGCGCCGCCAGGGGGTGGGCGGCGGCGACCATGCCGCGCAGCGAGGTGAGCGTCGGGCGGCGTCCATACATGGCGTGCGTTCTCGATCGGTCGCGGCGGGCAGTGCCCGCTTTCAGGAATCGACGCTCGCTTATGGCAGCTTGGCGGCGCGCACGCGAATTCGACGAGCCGCGGTGCGCTCAGCGCGAGGCGTCGAGCCCGGTTGCATCGAGCGGCTTCGGGTCGAGCACGAAGAGCAGGCCGGCTTTGCGCAGCACCGCGCGCTTGGCATCCTCGACCTTGTCAGCGAAGGGCCTTGCCGCGCGAGGCCGGGTTATGCGGCGCTGCCGGGCTTGAAAGAAGTCGATGATGCGGGTTTCGCCCGCGCTCGGATCGGGAACGGTGCTCATCCGCGGCCCCCTTGCGATTCCAGCAGCGTCCGCGGGCGTAGTTAACGCGCGGTTAACCAGTTCGGTCCCAGCCTACGAACTTGCCGGGCGCTTGTGCATAACCGGCGGGGCACCGGGGGGTGTTCGATGGCAAGACAGATCAATGTTCTTCTCGTCGCCGATGACGGGCTGACCCGCACGATCGCCGCGGATGGGCTCTCGATGTACGGCTACGGCGTCGTCACCGCCCGCGACGGCGAGGATGCGGTCGAGCAGCTGAAGGCTCACCGGCGCATCGACGTGCTCGTCACCGACGCGGACATGGGCGGGGAGCGCGACGGGCTCGCGGTGGCGACCCTCGCCCGGCAGATCTCGCCGAAGATCGACGTCA
>DAINQO010000390.1:0-2618 GCA_036742625.1 Microvirga sp. | reverse complement strand
CTTGGCTCGCGGCGGCCTCTACGCGCGAGTCCCGGCACTGCAATTCGCGAGCGTCGATCTGACGGCCGAAGCGGCTGCCGAATAGCAACGCGCAGCTCGCGGGCTCAGCGCGCGTTCTGTTCCAGCAGGGCCAACAGGCCCTTCAGGAGCTGGACGGGATTGGGCGGACATCCCGGGATGTGAAGGTCGACCGGGATCGCCTCGCCGACGCCGCCGCAGCAGGCATAGCTGCCGCGGAAGATGCCCCCGTCGGCGGCACAATCGCCGACCGCCACCACCCATTTCGGCGCCGGCGTCGCCGCATAGGTGAGCTCGAGCGCCTCGCGCATGTTCTTCGTCACGGGGCCGGTGACGAGCAGCACGTCCGCGTGCCGCGGTGAGGCAACGAAGCGGATGCCGAAGCGCTCGACATCGTAATAGGCGTTGTTGAGCGCATGCAGCTCGAGCTCGCAGCCGTTGCAGGAGCCGGCGTCGACCGCGCGGATCGACAGGCTGCGGCCGAGGCGCCGGCCTGCCGCGCGCTCGAGCGCCCGGCCGAGCTCGGCGAGCTCCGCGTCGCCGGGTGCCGGCGGCTTCTCGGTCGCCGGGCCGCCGAAGAGGCTGTGGAAGAGGAGCTTGCGCATTCAGACCCTAGAGGTCATGGCCCGAATAGGAGCAGTTGAAGGATTTGTTGCAGAGCGGGAAATCTGCGACGATATTGCACTCGATCGCGGCCTCGAGAACCGGCCACTGGAACCAGGACGGATCGCGCAGATGGCAACGGGCGATCCTGCCGTCGGGATCGAGCCGGAGCCACGCGAAAACATCGCCGCGGAAGCTCTCAACCACCGCGGCGCCTTCACGCGGCCGATCAGCTGCCGGGGGCAATTCCATATGGATCGCGCCCGCCGGGAGGTTGTCAAGGATCTGCCCGATCATGGCGACGCTCTGCTCGACCTCACGGATGCGCACCCAGACACGGGCGTCGACATCGCCCTCGAGGCGGATCGCTGTTTCGAAGCGCAGGCAGTCATAGGGCGGGTAAGGCAGCGCGCGCCGAGCATCGAAGTTGCGCCCCGACCCGCGGCCGACATAACCGCCGCAACCGTACTGAGCGGCGAGCACGGGCGCGAGGACGCCGGTCGCCACGGTGCGGTCCTGCAGCGACGCCGTGTTGTCGTAGAGGTCGACGAGCGCCGGGAAGGTCGCCTCGATATGGCGCAAGAGGTCCCGAAGGGCCTTCCCCCCGGCGGCGTCGAGGTCGGCGGCGACGCCGCCCGGCACGAGGCGGTCGCGCATGAGGCGGTGGCCGAAGCAGCTGTCTGCGGCTCGCAGTATGCGCTCGCGGAGCATGCCGCAATGGGCGTGCATCAGCGCGAAGGAGGCGTCGTTGCAGATCGCGCCGATGTCGCCGAAATGGTTCGCGAGCCGCTCCATCTCGGCCATGAGGGCGCGCAGCCAGACGGCGCGCGCTGGCGGCTCGGTTTCGAGCGCCGCCTCGGCGGCCCTGGCGAAGGCGTAGGCGTAGGCAACGGTGGAGTCGCCCGAGACGCGCCCGGCAAGGCGCCCGCCTTGCGCGAGGTCTGCGCCCGCCATCAGACTCTCGATGCCCTTATGCGTATAGCCGAGCCGCGCCTCGAGCCGGACCACGGTCTCGCCGTTCGCGGTGAAGCGGAAATGGCCGGGCTCGATGATGCCGGCATGCACCGGCCCGACCGGGATCTGATGCAGGCCCGGGCCTTCCGCCCCCAGGAAAGGGTAGGGCGCGCCGTCCGCCGGCGTCGCAACCGCTTGGCCGAGCGGATGCCTCACGCCCCAGCGGTCGTGGTCGAGCCAGCGGCGGGTATCCAGCGCGCTGATGGGGTGATGCCCGAATAAGTCCGCGATCGCCCGCTCGAGCCGGATCGCCGGCGCATGCCTCGCGCCGACCGACGGGAAGCCGCCGCCGGCGCAGGCCAGGCTGACGATGCCGGGCGCACCGCCGTGATCGAGCACCGCCATGTGGACTTCGACCCGGTCGCCCCACAGCCCGAACAGCGTCCAGTCGCCGGAAGCGAGCCGGTCGATCGCCGCTTGCCACGCCCCGCCGTCGACCTCGGCGCGCGGCCACGGCGGGGACGCTTTTATCGTCCCGGCGGCGAGGAGTGTCTCAATGCGGGGAGCCATCGGCGCCTACCCGAGAAGCGCGGCGACGTGCTGGAACCACGCCACGAGCGGCGGCGGAAGATAGATCCCGGCGGTGCAGACGAGCCCGAGATGGGCAAACATTGGCACGTAGGACGCCTCGACCGGCGCCGTGCTCCCGGTCGGCTCGCCGAAGGCGAGGCCGCCGAGCCTCAGCAGCAGCGCGCCGAAGGCGACGAGGAGACCGAGGACGAGCGGGATCGCGAGCCAAGGCTGGCGCGCGAAGGTCGAGCTCACGACCAGGAACTCGCTCATGAAGATCCCGAGCGGCGGCAGCCCGGCAATTGCGACGACACCGAGGACGAGACCCCAGCCGAGCACCGGGTGCGTGACCGTGAGCCCGCGTATCTCGGCGATCTTCTGCGTCCCCTTCACCTGGGCGATATGTCCGACCGCGAAAAAGATCGCCGATTTGGTCAGGCTGTGCATGGTCATGTGCAGCAGCCCGGCGAAAT